>NZ_JBEXEP010000007.1:112620-396431 GCF_040606315.1 Streptomyces sp. NPDC005438 | reverse complement strand
GCACCGTCGACCGCAACTGCTCCACCCAATAATCCGCCGAAAACTCCTCCACCACCTCACCCGTCAACGTCGACACCACCGGCCCCTCGCCCAGTACCGGGACCTCCAGCTGGATGCCCCGACGTCGTTCCGGGGTCCGTCGCTCCGGGTCCCTCGGCCGTGCGGCCGGACCCGTCAGCCGTCCGTCAGTGGAAGAAGTGCCGGGTCCCGGTGAGGTACATGGTGACCCCGGCCGCGCGGGCGGCCTCCACCACCGCCTCGTCACGTACCGAACCGCCCGGCTGCACCACCGCCCGCACACCCGCCCCGGTCAGCACCTCCAGGCCGTCCGGGAAGGGGAAGAAGGCGTCCGAGGCGGCGTAGGAACCCCGGGCGCGCTCCTCGCCCGCACGCTGTACGGCCAACCTCGCCGAGTCCACCCGGTTGACCTGGCCCATGCCGACCCCGACGGTCGCCCCGCCCTTGGCCAGCAGCACGGCGTTGGACTTCACCGCGCGGCAGGCCCGCCACGCGAAGGCGAGTTCGGCCAACTCCGCCACGTCCAGCGCCGCACCGGTGGCCAGGGTCCAGTGGGCCGGATCGTCCCCCTCCGCCTGGTAGACGTCCCGGTACTGGGCGAGAACGCCACCGTCGACGGGACGGAACTCCACGCCCCCGGACGGCGGTTGGGGGCAGCGCAGCACCCGGATGTTCTTCTTCCGGGACAGCGCCTCCACCGCTCCGTCCTCGTAGTCGGGGGCGACGATCACCTCGGTGAAGATCTCCGCGACCTGCTCGGCCAGGGCCGCGCTCACCGGCCGGTTGACCGCGATCACTCCCCCGAAGGCGGACAGCGGGTCGCACTCGTGCGCCCGCCGGTGCGCCTCGGCCACGTCCGAACCGATCGCGATCCCACAGGGGTTGGCGTGCTTGATGATCGCCACACAGGGCTGCGGGTGCTCGTAGGCGGCCCGGCGGGCGGCCTCGGTGTCGACGTAGTTGTTGTACGACATCTCCTTGCCGTGCAGCTGCTCCGCCTCGGCCAGCCCGCCCCGCCCCTCGGTGTAGAGGGCGGCCGGCTGGTGCGGGTTCTCGCCGTACCGCAGCGGAGTACGGCGCTGGTAGGCGGCGCCCAGGAACGCCGGAAGGGCCGGGCCCGACTCGTCCGCGGGGGCCGCATACTCGGAGGACTCGGAGGCGAACCAGTCGGCCACCGCCAGGTCGTAGCCGGCGGTGTGGGCGAAGGCCTCGGCCGCCAGCCCCTTCCGCTCCTCCAGCGAGAACCCCCCGCCCTTCGCCGCCTCCAGCACCCTCGGGTAGTGAGCCGGGTTGACCACCACCGACACCGAGGGGTGGTTCTTGGCGGCGGCCCGCACCATGGCGGGGCCACCGATGTCGATCTGCTCCACGCAGGCGTCGTGCCCGGCCCCGGAGGCCACGGTGTCCCGGAAGGGGTAGAGGTTCACCACCACCAGGTCGAAGGGCTCGATGTCCAGTTCGGTCAACTGCCGCTGGTGGTCGGGCAGTCGCAGGTCGGCCAGGATGCCCGCGTGCACCCGGGGGTGCAGGGTCTTCACCCTGCCGTCCAGGCACTCGGGGAAGCCGGTGAGGTCCTCCACGGCGGTCACGGGCACACCGGCGTCGGCGATGCGCGCGGCGGTGGAACCGGTGGACACCAGCCGCACCCCGGCGGCATGCAGTCCACTGGCCAGCTCCTCCAGGCCGCTCTTGTCAAAGACGCTGATCAACGCGCGGCGGAGGGGCCGCTTCGTACCTTCGACGGTCACGGAATCCGTACCTTTCGTCCCTCGATGCGGTAGCCGTCGCGGGCGAGGCGTCCCACGACGTCGACGAGCAGCCCACGCTCGACTTCCTTGATGCGCTCGTGGAGCGTCGACTCCTCGTCCTCGTCACGGACCTCCACCACGCCCTGCGCGATGATCGGCCCGGTGTCGACGCCGTCGTCGACGAAGTGGACGGTGCACCCGGTCACCTTGGCCCCGTAGGCCAGCGCGTCCCGCACCCCGTGGGCACCGGGGAAGCTGGGGAGCAGCGCGGGATGGGTGTTGAGCGTGCGGTCCCCGAAGCGGGCCAGGAACTCCGGGCCGACGATCTTCATGAAACCGGCCGACACCACCAGGTCCGGCCGATGGGCCGCGACCTCCTCGGCCAGCGCCCGGTCCCAGTCCGCGCGGGTGGCGTGGTCGCCGAGCCGGCAGACGAAGGTGGGTATGCCCGCCTCCCGCGCCCGCCGCAGCCCCAGGGCACCGGGACGGTCAGCGCCGACCGCCACCACCCGGGCGCCGTAACGCTCCGCGCTCTGTTCCTCCACCGCGTCCAACAGCGCCTGGAGATTGCTTCCCGAACCGGAGACCAGGGCCACCACCCGGGCGGGCCCGGTGGAGTCGGTGGCCGGACGGTCGGTGGAGGACTGGGCGGCCACGGTGGGGCTCCCTTACGGGGTGGTGCGACGGGGCGGGCCGGTACGCGCTGGGCCTGGCTGGGAACTTGGCGGGGCGTCCGACCGTCGGCAACGATACCGGCATCCGATCCGGCCCCCGAGATACGGGGGCAGCGGCTCGGGGTAGCGTCAAGGACGCCAGCCCCGTCCACATCACTCCCGGTGAGCGCGCCCCCCGACAGGGGTCAGCGCGCCAGGCGACACAGCGGGAGCGCGGAACGGGGACGGCGACAGCACGACAGCGACGGGGCCACCAGGACTAGGGGACACAGAACTTATGACGGACCGACGCCGCGCGGCCCAGACCTCCGACCAGGATCCCGGTGGCGCCGACACCTCGCGGGAGGACAACCCCTTCGCCGCGCCCCCCGAGGGTGCCGCGGACCAGCCGTGGCAGCCCCGGGGCGGGCGGGACGACGGGCCCTCCTCCGGCCCGGACGACGACCGGGACCGGGGCGCCTCGGGCCAGGGCGACGAGCCCACCCCCTGGGGCAACCGGTGGAGCCGACAGCAGCCGGGTCGGTCCGGCGACGGCTTCGGCGACGCCCCCGAGGGTCGCAACGGCGGGAACGGCAACGGGAACGGGAACGGCGGCCCCCGGATGCGCTGGGACCCCCGGGACCCGGTGCAACGCCGCGCCCGCTACGCCATGCTGGCCGGCCTCTGGGGCTTCTTCTTCGCCGCGTTCGTCAGCTTCCCCTCGATCGGGCTGCTGCTGGGCGCCCTCGGGCTGTACTGGGGGATCAGCGCCCTCCGGGGCAAGAACGACCCCCCGGCGAACGGGGACGACCGGTCCCGGGACTCCGAGGGCGGTGCCTCGGCACTGGGCCCCTGGGGAGCCGGCCCCTCGGACGAGCCGGCCACCACCCGCAACGGCCGGACCACCCGGCCGGTGGCCACCTCGGCGATCAGCGGCATCGTGCTGGCCAGCCTGGCGCTGACCGTGGTGGCCGCCAACTACACGGTGCGGATCGTCTACCGCGACTACTACGCCTGCGTCAACGACTCCCTGACCACCGACTCCCGCAAGGAGTGCCGCGACCTGGTGCCCAAGCAACTGCGCCCCCTGGTCGAACAGGACTGATCCCGAGGGACGCCCCGCCGGCCTCAGGGCGGCGCCCCGTACGCGCACCCCGCCCCACAGCGCGGCCGGACAACCGGACGGTACGGGGAGCCGGAGGCGCGGGACTGCGCGCCGGCGAACGGGACCGGGGCCCGGCCGTACGGTTTCCGCCCCGGCCCGCTCGCAGCCCCGAGTGGCCCGCAGCCACCCGACCTCGCGCGCCCTCAGGGTGACCCCGTACCGGCCCTCACCCGTCCACCGTTTCCCTCCGGGACCTACGCCACCACCACCGGCGCCCGGAGTCGGTGCCCCTGGCCGGGGCCGCGTGGCGTGGCCGGCGCCCCCGTGACTCCCGTGACCTCCTCGGCGTACGCCACAGCCGCCCCAGGCAGGCGGTCGGCACCCCGACCAGCAGGGTCCACGCCAGGGTGGCGAGGCCGGTCCACCAGGGCGTCGGCCCCATGTGGGCCAGGGTGTGGTGCCCCAGCGCCCCGGAGGCGCACCAGGCGAGCAACGCCATGGCCAGGGCGCTGAGCAGACAGGCGGTACCGGTGGCGGTGAGGGTGGCGGGCCAGCTCAGACGCCCGCCCTCGGGACCCCCCGAACGGGCCCGGGCCACACAGCAGCCCAGCGCCAGGGCCGCCAGTACGGGGACGGCCGCCGCCAGGGCGGTCGGGCCGGGGCCACCGTCCCCCGGGTGGGGCAGGGCCGCGAGCAGCGGGAAGTGCGGCAGATGCGGCAGCTCGGTGACCTGGGAGGGGGCGACCAGGCTGCCTCCGCCGAGGGTGAAGCCGGGGCCGAGTCCGTAGGCAGCCGCCCAGATCGCGGCGTTGGGGCTGAGGGCCACCGCGAGCAGCAGTACCGCCAGCCGGCCCGAGGTCGCGGTGGTCAGCTGGGGGAACGACAGCTGCACCGAGTCGGCGTGCCAGAGGGTGGCCAGGGCCACCAGTGCCGCGCCGCCGCCGCACAGGGCCACCACTCCGACCCCGGCGCCCCGGAGGGCGGTCTCCCGCCAGGGTTCGGTCGCCCGGGTGGCGCGGCGGACCCAGGAGGGGTCGACGTCCAGGGGAGGCAGCGGCCGGCCGTACGCGGCCCACACCCCGAGCCCGGCCAACGGCAGGGTGAACAGGGGCAGTTGGAGCGCGGCACGCCACAGGGTGACGTGGAGCGCTCCACCCGAGACGGCGGTGCAGGCCAGGGCGCAGGCCAGGGTTCCGGCCAGCAGGTAGCCGCCGCTGACCGCGAGGATCATCGGTGCCGGCCGGTTCTCCGGGCACGGCGGCGCCATGGCGACGGCGTCACGGGCTCCCCGGTACAGCAGTACCGCCGGCAGGGCCGTCAGCAGCAGGGGGGTGAGGGCCACCGGTACCGCTCCGTGGGGCGTCCCGCGTTCCAGGGGAGTGCCGTGGGCGAGCAGCCAGAGGTCGGCCGTGGTGCGCAGGGCGTTCTCGGGGCCGCTGTCGGGGTAGGGCGAGCTGATCCACAGCAGCAGTACGGGGATGGCCAGGAGTCCCAGTCCCAGACCTCCGGCGAGGAGGCCGGAGCAGAGCGCCCGGGAGAGGACCACGGCACCCTGGCTGGTGGGCGGCCGAAAGAGGGGGCTTCGGGGCGCCGCCGGAGCGGGCGGGGTGGCTGGTGAGGCGGGCGGGGCCGTACGGAAAGCGGTCACGGCGCCATGCTGCCAACAACACCCGTTTTGACCGTGCAGCGCGAGAACAACGGCAATGTCATCCAAGATGGCGTTATGCGCATTTTCAGATGGACGTCTTGTGGGCCGGAACGGGGGTCGCGACCTCCCTCCGGGCGGGGCACCGCGAACGGAGCGGACGGATGAGCACCGGCGGAGAACGCGGAGAGCATCGGGAGCAGGGCTCACAGGCGCAGCGCAAGCGCCCGCGCCCCGCCAAGAAGGCGCGGGGCGGACGGCACCTGGAAAAGAAGACCGGTACCGCACGGTCGTCCCAGGGCACCGCCCGTCGCAAGCCCGCCGAACACGGGACCGGGCGCGCCTCCGGTGGCCGTCGTACCACCACCCCGAAGACCACGGCCGAACGAAGCGTCTCCCCCACCCGCTCGACCAGGGGCAGGCACCCGTCGGACAACTCCCCCTCCGCCACGAGCGGTTCACCCACACCTCAGGCCAGCGCACCCCCGAGCCACCCGGCGACAGCCCCCACCGACCCCTCCAACGGGCGCCCCGGGGACAGGGCCCCGTCGGACAACTCCCCCTCCACCACGAGCGGTTCACCCACTCCCCGCGCCAGCGCACCCCCGACCACCACACCACCGAACCACCCGGAAACGGCCCCGGTCGAACCCCCCACCGCCCCCTCCAACGGGCGCCCCGGCGACAGGCACCCGTCGGACAACTCCCCCTCCACCACCAGCGGTTCACCCACCTCCCGCACCGCCACCTCTCCGACCCGTCCGGGGTCGACCCCAGGCGGCACCTCGGACGAACGGGCCGGGGACACCGACCGGGAGGGGGGTCGGCGTCGGACGCGTACCCGGTACGGGCAGCCGGTGGACGCCCCCGCGCCCGCCCACAACGGGCGCCGCCCCGCCGTCGGGCAACCGTCACTGGCGCCCTCCGCCCGGCTTCCGGTGGCCGGGATGCTGCCGGTGTTCGTGGCCAAGCCGCCCAAGTCGGGGCGCCTGCCCACCCCCCGGCGCCGTTCCGGTTACGCGCGCCGGCTGGGGGCGTACGGGGAGTGGGACCGGCCACCGCTGGCCTGGACCCCGGCCAGCGCCGAAGAGGCCGAGCCCGCCGTCCCGGAGGACGCCGAGGGCGGGCGGGAACGGGCGGACCGGGCCGAGGAGACAGCCGACCCCTCGGACGCCGCGCGGACCTTCGACCTGCTGTACGTGCTGCACTCCGACGCCCTCGCCCGGCAGTGCTTCGTCCTGACCGGCAACCGCGAGGTGGCCGAGCGGGCGGTAGCCCACGCCTTCCGCCTGGCCTGGGAGCGCTGGCCCGAGGTGATGCGGGACCCCGACCCCGAGGGCTGGGTACGCGCCGCCGCGCACGAGTACGCCCTCTCCCCCTGGCACCGCTTCCACCCCGCGAGGCGGCGGCCCCCCGGGCACCCCGGCACCGCCGAGGACCGGCGACTGTTGGAGGCCCTGCTGGCCCTGTCGGCGCCCTACCGGCGGGTCCTGCTGCTGCACGACGGCCTGGGCCTGGGCCTCGCGGAGACCGCCGCCGAGTGCGAGGCCAGTACGGCGGCCACCGCCGGACGGCTGCGGCACGCCCGGGGCCAACTGGTGGGCGCCGTACCCCGGTTGGGGCGGCTGCCGGAGTACGACCTGCGGCGCCGGATCGGGGAGACGCTGGCCGAACTGGGCGCCGCGCAACCCCTGCGGCCCCGGCGGCTGGCCCGGGTGCGCGAGGCCAGTGAACGCACCACGCGCCGCTGGACCCAGGCGGCGGTGGGGCTGACTGCGGCGGTGGCCGTGGCCACGGCCGTCACCTCGGTGGTCTCGCCGGAGCCCTTCGCCCCGCCGCATCCGGCTCCGAGCGCCGACCAGGGCGAGTCGTTGGTGCCCCCGGCGCAGCGCGACTGAGTCCGCGCGAACGACACGGCGGGCCCACGTGGTCTTCCACGTGGGCCCGCCGTGTGTGGTGCGGCCGGGTCCCGGGCCCGCTCCCGGGCGGGAGGCGGGCCGGAGGGTCCGGGTGCGACCGGGGTCAGCCGACGAGCAGCTCCCGGGCCAGACGGGCGGTCTCCGAGGGGGTCTTGCCGACCTTGACCCCGGCGGCCTCCAGGGCCTCCTTCTTGGCCTGGGCGGTGCCCGAGGAGCCGGAGACGATGGCGCCGGCGTGGCCCATGGTCTTGCCCTCGGGGGCGGTGAAGCCGGCCACGTACCCGACGACGGGCTTGGAGACGTTGGCCTTGATGAAGTCCGCAGCCCGCTCCTCGGCGTCGCCGCCGATCTCACCGATCATCACGATCAGGTCGGTGTCCGGGTCGGCCTCGAAGGCTTCCAGGGCGTCGATGTGGGTGGTGCCGATGACGGGGTCACCGCCGATGCCCACACAGGAGCTGAAGCCGATGTCCCGCAGCTCGTACATCATCTGGTAGGTCAGGGTGCCGGACTTGGACACCAGACCGATGCGGCCGGGCTTGGTGATGTCGGCCGGGATGATGCCGGCGTTGGACTGGCCGGGGGTGATCAGGCCGGGGCAGTTGGGCCCGACGATGCGGGTCTTGTTGCCCTTGCGGCCGGCGTGGGACCAGAAGGCGGCGGTGTCGTGCACCGCGATGCCCTCGGTGATGACCACGGCGAGACCGATCTCGGCGTCGATCGCCTCGATGACCGCGTCCTTGGTGAACTTCTCCGGGACGAAGATGACGGTGACGTCGGCGCCGGTGGCCTCCATCGCCTCCTTGACGCCGCCGAAGACCGGCACCTCGGTGCCGTCGAAGTCGACGGTGGTGCCCGCCTTGCGGGGGTTCACCCCGCCGACGATGTTGGTACCGGAGGCCAGCATCCGCCGGGTGTGCTTCTGGCCCTCGGAACCGGTCATCCCCTGGACGATGACCTTGCTCTCCTTGGTGAGGAAGATAGCCATGGTGTTGGTGACCCGTTCCTTTACTTAGCAGCCAGCTCGGCGGCGCGGTCGGCCGCTCCGTCCATGGTGTCCACCTGCTGCACCAGCGGGTGGTTGGCGTCGGTGAGGATCTTGCGACCCAGCTCCGCGTTGTTGCCGTCCAGTCGTACGACCAGGGGCTTGCTGACGTCCTCGCCCTTGGACTTCAGCAGCTCCAGGGCCTGCACGATGCCGTTGGCGACCGCGTCGCAGGCGGTGATCCCGCCGAAGACGTTGACGAACACCGACTTGACGTCCGGGTCGCCGAGGATGATCTCCAGGCCGTTGGCCATGACCTCGGCGGAGGCGCCGCCCCCAATGTCGAGGAAGTTGGCCGGCTTCACCGCGTTGTGCTTCTCGCCGGCGTAGGCGACGACGTCCAGGGTGGACATCACCAGGCCCGCGCCGTTGCCGATGATGCCGACCTGGCCGTCCAGCTTCACGTAGTTGAGGCCCTTGGCCTTGGCGGCGGCCTCCAGCGGGTTGGCGGCCGACTTGTCCTCCAGGGCCGCGTGGTCCGGCTGGCGGAACTCGGCGTTGGCGTCCAGCGACACCTTGCCGTCCAGCGCGATGATCCGGCCGTCGCCGGTCTTCACCAGCGGGTTGACCTCGACCAGCAGGGCGTCCTCGCGGACGAAGACGTCCCACAGCCCGCGCAGCACGTCGGCGATCTGGTCGGCGACCTCGGCCGGGAACTTGGCGGCGTCCACGATCTCGCGGGCCTTGGCCTCGGTGACACCCTCGACGGCGTCCACCGGGATCTTCGCCAGCGCCTCGGGCTTGGTGGCGGCGACCTCCTCGATGTCCATGCCGCCCTCGACGGAGGCCATGGCGAGGAAGGTGCGGTTGGTGCGGTCCAGCAGGAAGGAGACGTAGTACTCCTCCGCGATCTCGGCGGTCTGGGCCAGCATCACCTTGTGGACCGTGTGGCCCTTGATGTCCATGCCCAGGATCTGGCCGGCCTTCTCCACGGCGTCGTCAGCGTCGGAGGCCAGCTTGACGCCGCCGGCCTTGCCTCGACCACCGGTCTTCACCTGCGCCTTGACGACCGCGCGACCGCCGAGTCGCTCGGTCACCTCGCGCGCCGCCTCGGGGGTGTCAATGACCTCACCGGCCAGTACCGGTACGTCATGCTTGGCGAAGAGGTCCCTCGCCTGGTACTCGAACAGGTCCACGCGCGTCCGTCCCCTTATTTCCTGGTATCGCGGTTCGTTGTCTGCGTGGGCGTGCCGCTAGGGCAGCGTGACAACGCGGTCACAACGAGGGCGCTCACGATTCTCAACGTCGACCCGGGGGCGCGGCATGTCCGTCTTGCAGAGTAGCCCCGCCTCAGTGCGCCGCCTAAATCGCGGGTCACACCGGCGCGGTGAGACCGGTCACAACCGGTCGCGCCAGCGGGCCCTTACGGGCCCCGGGCCGGGGCCTCACCGGGGCCGGGCAGACGCGGGTGAGGGGCCCCACCAGCGGCCAACTCCCGCCGGCCACGGGGCCGTTGGGCCAGCCGGGGCGGCGGGGCGGGCTGGGCGCTGAGGGAGCGCGCCCTCACCGCTCCGGTATCGGAAGCGGGCGCTTCTCGATCGCGGCGGCCATCACCTCCGGGAAGAGGTCGGGCGTGCAGGCGAACGCCGGGGCGCCCAGGGCCCCCAGTGCCGCGGCGTGGTCCCGGTCGTAGGAGGGGGCACCCTCGTCGGACAGCGCCAGCAGGGTCACGAACTGGGTGCCGGAGGCCTTCATCGCGGCCACCCGCTTGAGCATCTCCTCGCGTATGCCGCCCTCGTACAGGTCGCTGATCAGCACCACCACGGTCTCCGAGGGGCGCGTGATGTGGGACTGGCAGTAGGCCAGGGCCCGGTTGATGTCGGTGCCGCCGCCGAGTTGGGTGCCGAACAGCACGTCCACCGGGTCGTCCAGGGCGTCGGTGAGGTCGACGACGCTGGTGTCGAAGACCACCAGACGGGTGCTCAGCGAACGCATCGAGGCCAGCACCGCCCCGAACACCGAGGAGTACACCACCGAGGGGGCCATCGAGCCGGACTGGTCGACGCAGAGGATGACCTCCTTCTTCACCACCTGGGACGCCCTGGCGTACCCGACCAGCCGCTCGGGCACCACCGTGCCGTACTCCGGGAGGTAGTTGCCGAGGTTGGCCCGGATGGTGCGGTTCCAGTCGATGTCCCGATGCCGGGGCCGGTTGACCCGGGCCGAACGGTCCAGGGCGCCGTTCAGGGTGGACCTGGTGCGGCTGGCCAGGCGCCGCTCCAGGTCGTCGACCACCTTCCGCACCACCTGCCGGGCGGTCTCCCGGGTGGACTCCGGCATCACCTGGTTCAACGACAGCAGGGTGCCGACCAGATGGACGTCCGCCTCCACGGACTCCAGCATCTCCGGCTCCAACAGCAGCCGGGACAGCCCCAGTCGGTCGATGGCGTCCCGCTGCATCACCCGCACCACGGAGCTGGGGAAGTAGGTGCGGATGTCGCCCAGCCAGCGGGCCACCCGAGGTGCCGAGCCGTTCAGCCCGGCCGAGCGGGTGCCGCCTCCCCCGCCTCCCCCTCCGCCCCGCTGCCCGTACAGCGCGGTGAGCGTACGGTCCATGTCGGCGTCCCCACCGCTGAGCTGGCAGCCGGTGCCCTCTCCGGCCCGCTCACCGCCCAACACCAGCCGCCAACGGCGCAGCCTCTCCTGGGAGTCGACGGTCATGGCGCAACCTCCTGGGGGATGCCGGACGCCTCAGCCGGGGTCGGGTCGGCGCGGGTCGGGGCGGGAACCGGAGCGGCTTCGGTGGGCGGGCCTCCGGGCCCCGGGCCCCGCAGCGACCGCAGGGTGGGCAGCACCGCGTCCGCCCGCTCCCGGTCCGGTACGGCGGCGAAGCCGTACCGGACCGGAGGCTCGACACGGTCCGGGTCCGGCGCCTCCTCGGGCCCACGGCGCACCAGTTCGCCCACCGTGCGTCGCACGCCCGTCTCGAACTCGGCGAAGGTACGGCGCAGCAGCGGCAGCACCTGGACGAACGCCTCCTCGGGCACCCGGGTCAGCCAGGCGTCCACCAGTCCGAGCAGGCGCCGGTCGTGGACCAGCAGCATCCCGCCACCGGACAGGAAGCCCTCGACCCAGGTGGCGGCCCGCTCGGGGTCGGTGCCCCGGGACAGGGCCCGGCCCATCCAGCGGGCCACCTCCTCGTCGTCCAACTCGCCCTCGTCCAGCAGCAGTCGGACGCAGCGCCCCTGGATCAGCCCGGGGGCGGTGTCCCGGGTGGCCAGGGAACGCAGCGTCTCCCGGAACCGGGGGCGCAGGTCCGTGCCCGGGCCGGTGCCGCCGTCCGCCCCGGCCTGGGCCATCAGCGCCACCGCGCGGTGGGTGGAGTCCAGATGGGTGCGCATCTGGGCGGCGCCCTCCTGGTCCAGTCCGGCGCAGGCCGGGGGCAGGCCCACACAGACGCGTTCCACCAGCCCCTCGGCGACCCTGGTGAGGGAGGAGGAGTCGGTGCCGCGCACGTCGCCGTACCGCATCGCCCGGACCAACGGGGGCAAGGCCAGGGCCAGTTCGCCCACGTCGGCGTCGAGCGCGGCACGGTCGGCCAGGGCCCGCATCACCACCGGCAGGGCGTCGGGCAGGTGGGCCAGCAGACAGCGCTCGGCGAGGGTGGACACCCCGGACAGCGAACCGGCCGCCCGGGCACGGCTTCGCGCCCTCGCGGTGGCGGCGCCCTCCACCGTGGTGCCCCACACCCCCTCCTCGACCACCCGCAGCGCCAGTTCGGGTTCCCACCGCAGACGCCAACTCTCCCGGAACGTCCCGGTGTTGCCGGTACGCGCGTGGGTGGGCTCGCCCCAGGGGACGTCCAGCAGCCGCAGGCGGTGCAGCAGTCGGCTACGGCCGCTGTCGATGTCCCGGCGCAGGTCGAGGTCCACCTCCCGGTCCCGCGCGGTGGGTGGCAGGCGCAGGGAGCGCTGTGCGCGTTCCAGGTCCCGTTGCAGCGGTACGGCTGGGGCGTCGTGGGGCACCTCGCCCAGGGCGTCGCCCACCACCAGGCGGTCGTGGACCAGGGCCAGCGGAACGTCGGAGCCCTCGCACATCACCGCCCGCACCGCGTCCAGGGTCTCGGTGAGCCCCGCCAGCGGACGGCCGCGCAGGGTGGCCAGGGTCTCCGCCAGACGCACCGCCTCGATCACGTGGGCCGGGGACACGTGGCGGTCCTCGTCCCTGAGCAGGCCGGCCACCCGGGTCATCCAGCGTTCGAGGGGCCGGTCGGGGGCGGAGAACAGGTGGCCGTACCAGCCGGGGGAGGTGATCCCGGCGCCGTACCCGCTGCGGCGGCTGAGCCGGCGGTGCGTCCAGGGCACCCAGGTCATCCCCACCTTGACCCGGGGCAGGCCCTTCAGCAGGGCGCGGTCCGCGCTGACGGTGGTCCTGGTGCGCAGGGCTGGTACGTGCCAGGCGCCGCAGACCACGGCCACCCGCTCGAACTCCCGGACCGCCTCCCGCAGTCGCAGCCGCATGTGTGCCTCGCGGCGGGCGTCGTCGGGGTGGTCGCGGCGGGGGTCATCGGGTCCGTGGACGCGGTCGGCCTCGTGAGTGCCTTCGGGGGGCCGCTCCCGCAGGGCCGTCATGGCCTCCTCCACGGCGGCGAAGGGGGCCAGCGCGTCCTGTCCGGTCTCCCCGGCGGGGCGTCCCCGGTGCTCGACCGCGTCCTCCCACCAGCGCTCGGGGTCGTCGTACCCCGCCGCCCGGGCCAGCTCGGCCAGGGGGTCGACCCGCAGCGGCCGGGGCCCGCCCGGGGTGTTCCCGGGGTCGCCGCTCAAGTCGCCGCCCAAGTCGCTGCCCAAGTCACCGCCCGCGGCGTCGGGTTCGGGCTCCGGCGATCCGCCCTCCCGGTCGCGCAGGGCCAGGGTGTTGCCGGCCGGCAGGTCGAAGAACCGCACCGGCACGCCCCGTCGCACCGCCCAGCGCAGGGCCACCCACTCCGGGGAGAACTCCGCCAACGGCCAGAAGGCCGCCCTGCTCGACTCCCCCGTCACATAGGCCAGCAGGGCGACCGGGGGCCGTAGTCCCCTCGAACCGGCCAGCTCCACCAGGGCGTCGGCCTCGGGTGGCCCCTCGATCAGCAGCACGTCCGGGCGGGAGGCCTCCAGGGCCGCCGCGACCGCACGGGCCGAACCGGGACCGTGGTGCCGTACGCCCAGCAGCAGGGGCGGTGTGCCCCGGCCGCCGGTCACGCGCTCACCTCGCGGCAGGCGCGGTAGAAGTCCTTCCAGCCCTCGCGCTCGCGCACCACCGACTCCAGGTACTCCTGCCAGATCACCCGGTCGTTCGCCGGATCGCGCACCACCGCGCCGAGGATGCCGGCCGCCACGTCGGAGGCGCGCAGCACCCCATCCCCGAAGTGCGCGGACAGGGCCAGTCCCCCGGTGACCACCGAGATCGCCTCGGCCGTGGACAGCGTGCCGGACGGGGACTTGAGCCTGGTGTGGCCGTCCTCGGTGGCTCCCGAGCGCAGCTCACGGAACACGGTGACCACCCGGCGGATCTCGTCGGCCCCCTCCGGCACACTCGGCAGGTCCAGCGAACGCCCCAACTGGTCCACCCGACGGGACACGATGTCCACCTCGGCCTCCGCCGAGGCCGGCAGGGGCAGCACCACCGTGTTGAACCGGCGCCGCAGCGCGCTGGACAGCTCGTTCACCCCACGGTCGCGGTCGTTGGCGGTGGCGATCAGGTTGAAGCCGCGCACCGCCTGCACCTCCTGCCCCAACTCCGGGATCGGGAGGGTCTTCTCCGACAGCACGGTGATCAGGGTGTCCTGCACGTCGGCGGGGATACGGGTCAGCTCCTCCACCCTCGCCGTGGAGCCCTCGGCCATGGCCCGCATCACCGGGCTGGGCACCAGGGCGTCCCGGCTGGGGCCGTGCGTCAGCAGCTGGGCGTAGTTCCAGCCGTACCGGATGGCCTCCTCGGCGGTGCCCGCCGTGCCCTGCACCAGCAGGGTGGAGTCCCCGCTGACGGCCGCCGCCAGATGCTCCGACACCCAGGTCTTGGCGGTGCCCGGCACCCCGAGCAGCAGCAGGGCGCGGTCGGTGGCCAGGGTGGTGACGGCCACCTCGACGATCCGTCGGGGGCCGACGTACTTCGGGGTGATCACCGTGCCGTCCGGGAGGGTCCCGCCCAGCAGGTAGGTGGCCACCGCCCAGGGGGACATCCGCCACCGCTCGGGACGGGGGCGGTCGTCGGCCCGGGTCAGGGCGTCCAGCTCGGAGGCGAACGCGTGCTCGGCGTGCGGACGCAGAGCGTCCGCGCCGGTGGTGTCGGTGTCGGCCCGCTGCGGGTGCTCGGCGTGGGTGACGGTCACAACTCCCCCTCGGTGCTGCCGGTTCGGCACGGCGACCGGCGGGCCCCGAGGCCCTCTCCGGTCGATGGGCCACACCCTGCACCACGGCACTGACAATCGCCCTGACCTGCGTGGACACCGTTTCCCGGGGCGTTGTCAGTGGCCCCTCCTACGGTGTGCCACATGACTGACGTGGGGGTCCGCTGGACGGCGGAGCAAGTGCTGGCGCTGGCGCCTGACGCGGCGTCACGCAAGGCCGGGGGCAAGCTGTCCGCGCCCGGCCCGTGGAGCGGGACCGGGGCCGGCGCCGACGCCGTGTGGGGGCTGTGCCAGGGCACCGGCAGGAAGCCGTACCAGACGGTCGCCCACCTCCCACCCGGCGGCGCGGCGGCCTTCCGGTGCAGCTGCCCCAGCGGCAAGGTCCCCTGCAAGCACGCCCTCGGCCTGCTGCTGTTGTGGGCCGACCCGGCGGGCCCGGTGGCCGCCGCCGACCAGCCGCCGGAGTGGGCGGACGGGTGGCTGACCGACCGCCGACAACGGGCCGCCCCCGCCGGCGCCTCTGACTCCGCCGCGACCAGGGCGCCCGCCGACCCGGAGGCCGCCCGGCGTCGCGCCGAGCGCCGCATGGGCAGGGTGCGCGAGGGAGCCGCCGACCTCCAGCGGCGGTTGGAGGACCTGCTGCACCGGGGGCTGGCCGGCGCCGACCAGCAGGGGTACGCCGACTGGGAGGAGATGGCCGCCCGCATGGTCGACGCCCAGGCCCCCGGACTCGCCTCCCGCACCAGGGCGTTGGGCACGTTGCCGGGCTCGGGGCCCCACTGGCCGGAACGCCTGCTGTCCGAGTGCGCCCTGTTGCGGCTCCTGGCCCAGAGCGCCGACCGGCTCGACCAGCTCCCCGCGCCGCTGGCCTCGACCGTACGGGCCCGGCTCGGGCTGAGCGTCGACGCCTCCGAGGTCCTCGCCCGGGGCCCGCTGGTCCACGACCACTGGCTGGTCCTGGCCCAACAGGACGCGGTGGAGGGCCGGTTGACGGTGCGTCGCACCTGGCTGCACGGCACCGGCGAGGGCGGCACCCCCGAGGGCCTGGAGCTGGTCCCCAGCCCGGGCGGTGGCCGTATGGCGCTGCTGATGGACTTCGCGCCACGGGGCGGCCCCCTGTCGCTCAACCTGCCGGTGGGCACCGTCCTGGACGCGGAGCTGGCGTACTACCCGGGGGCCAGCCCGTTGCGCGCCACCCTGGGCCCCCGGGGCGGCACCCTCAGCGGACGGCGCCCCCGGGGCGGCACCCTCGACGAGGCGGCCGGCGCCTACGCCCACGCCCTGCGCGGCGACCCCTGGCTGGACGAGTGGCCGGTGGTCCTCGACCAGGTGGTGCCCCTGCCCCAGGACGACGGCCGCCCCTGGCTGCTCGCCTCCGACCAGGGCACCGAGGCGGTGCCGCTCACCTCCGCCGTCCCCGGGTCGTGGCGGATGCTGGCCGTCTCCGGCGGGGCGCCCCTCACCGTGTTCGGCACCTTCGGGCACCGGGGGTTCACCCCGTACGCGGTCTGGGCCGACGAGCGGGTGACCCCCCTGTGACCGGCGACCCGACCCGCCACCGGAACCCCACCGAGGAGGGCACCGTGACCGACCCCGGCATCCCGTGGAACGACCTGGTCAGCGCCGCGTTGCTGGGCGCCGAGCGCCGCACCCCGCCCGGTGGTGGCGTCGGCGCGCTGCTGGACGCCGCCGCCGTACGGACGGTGCGCCACCGCGCGGGACTGCGGCCCGCCCCCGCCCCCGCCTCCGCGCGGCCCGAGCCGGCGCCCCCGGACGACCGGCCGTTCCTCCCGGAAGCCGCCGCGCGGCGGCTCGCCCTGCTGCTCACCGACCGGTCCCGGGGCGGCGACCACCGCTCCCGGGGCAGCAGCCCCCACCTCGCCGAACTGCTGCCGCAGTGGTTGAGCCTGGCCAACGCGTACGGGTACCAGGCGCCCCCCGCGCTGCTGCCCGAACTGCTGGACACCGCCCGCGCCCGGGACGAACTGCGGCCCCTGGTCACCCGTTTCGGTGGTCCACGCGCCGCCTGGCTGGCCCGCTGGAACCACGAATGGGGATACGCCCAGCGGCGTCACCCCGACGAACTCCCCGACGGCGCCGACGACCCGCCGCGTCCACCGGACGCGGAACGCGTGCGCCGGCTGTGGGAGGAGGGGCTGCCCGTGGAGCGGCAGCGCGTGCTCGACGCGGTACGCCGCCACGACCCGGCGGCGGCACGGGAGTTGCTGGAGAGCACCTGGTCGCGGGAGCGGGCGGCGGACCGCCAGTCCTTCCTGGGCGGCCTGCGCGCCGGGCTCTCGAGGGACGACGAACCCTTCCTCGAACGTGCCCTGGACGACCGCAGCGGCTACGTCCGCGCCCTCGCGGCCGAACTGCTCTCCCTGCTGCCCGACTCCGCGCTGGCCCGACGCGTGGCCGAGCGCGCCCGCGCCTGCGTACGGCCACCGGCCACCCCGGGCGACAGCCTGGTGGTACGACCCCCCACCAGCTGCGGGCCGGAGATGGTACGGGACGGCGTCACCGAGGAGGCGCCGCCCAGCCGTGGCCAACGGGGCTGGTGGCTGGACCAGTTGGTGGCCGCCACCCCGCTCCCCGTCTGGGAGGAAGCCCTGGCCAGACCCCCCGAGGAGATCGTCCAGATGCCGGCGGAGGAGTGGCGGGAGGACCTGCGCTCCGCCTGGTGCCGGGCGGCCGTACGGCAACTCGACGTGCGCTGGGCCCGGGCGCTGATCGGCCCGCCCACCACCCTCCCCAAGGGCCAGGCGGAGAACCCGGCACCCCTGCTGGCCGTCCTCCCCGCGCGGGAACGCGTGGAGTGGGCCAGCCGTTTCGTGGCCGCCCAGGGCCTGGACCACACGTACCCGATCCTGGAGACCTGCCCGGTCCCCTGGCCGGCCCCCCTGGGCGACGCCGTGGTGGACGCCCTGGAGATCGCCCGGGAACGCGGTGCCTACCCCTGGTCGCTGACCCGGGTGGTGTCCCTGGCCGAACGGTGCCTGGACCCGGACCTGGCCCCACGACTGGCACCCCTGGGCGAGCTGCCGGAGACCACCGGCAACGGATACCCCGGGGCCCGGACGTACTGGGTGGAGGCGGCCCAACGCCTGGTCGCCACCCTGGAGTTGAGGCGCACCCTGCGGGCCGAACTCGCCGGTGAACGGCACCCGCCGGGTCCCGCCGACCCCTCGGACGGTTCCCCCGGCTTCCGCGAGGAGGTGCCCCACGGTGAGTGATCCTCCCCCGGGGCCGGCCGAGGTGCCGGGGGACGCCTCTGGCCATCCCGACGTGCCGGAGACCCCGACCGCTCCCCCGACCGACCTCGGCGCTGAGTCCGGTATCGGCCACCCACCCTCTGCCCGAGCCCCCACCCACGGAGGCCGCGAGGCCGACGAAGCCCACGCACCAGGGCAACACCAGCAGCCAGGGCCGGCCGAGGTGACGGGGGATGTCGCCGATCCGCCCCACGAGGGGACGCCGCCGCACCGCGTACCCGCTCTGACCGCATCACGACGAGCGGGGCACCGACCACCCACGGCGAAGCCGGTCGTCGGCCACCACGGGTGGTCCAAGCCAGCCGCCCAGAGGGGCCGCAGCGCCACGGGGGCGGGACAACGCCAGATGGCGCCCCCAGGCCTCGGCTCGGGGCGGCGGTTCAGGCAGCGGCTCAGGCGGCGTAGCCAAGCGCGGACGGCATCCGACACAATCGGTCACCGGATCGAGGCGGACCAGACGGGCCGGGCGGACGGGAGCGCGTACGTGAGACTGCGGCACCAGGTGGAACTGACCCCGCTGCCCCGGGCCTGGGTGGAGGACCTGTTCCGCACGGCCCAGCAGACGTTCCGGGAGATCGAGGAACGGGACGGTTCCCTCAGCCTGGACGGCCAGCCGGTGACCGTGGCGCGGCTGACCGAGGGGGTGCACCGGTCCCCCGGCGCCCTCTACACCCTCCAGGACGAGAACGGCCAGCACACCAGCCAACTGCGGCTGACCGCCTGGGACCTGGAGTCCCTGCGGTTGGAGGTCTCCTCGGCGGAGGAGGGGCTCCGTATGGAGACCAAGCTCGAACTCCTCCAGCCCCGCACCCCCCGCACTCTCCGCGCCTCCACCCTGCTGCGGGGAGAGGGCTCCTGGCCCCTGCTGCGCAGCGGGGAGGTCGGCGCCGTCCTCGACCTGGCGGACTGGTGGGCCTCGGCGGCGGGGCTGCGCAAGGGCGAGGACCTCGGCCCCCGTCGGGCACCGTTCCAGCTGACGTTCCGGCACCACCTCGCCCGGGGTACCGCGTCGGTCGCGGTGGCCCCCGGGAAGAAGGGCCGTTGGCAGGTCACCGTCACGGCACGCCTGCACGGCCGTCGTTGGGCGCGCCCCCTCGTACCCCCGGCCCTGCGGATAGCCCGGACCCGTGACCGGTTCCGCACCGCCCTGGACGACCACGCGAAGCAGTGGAACGAGCAGGTCCCCGCCCTGCTGGAACGGCCACCGCACGAGCTGCGGGAGGAACTGCGCCGCGAACTGCTGGGCCTGACTCCCGAGAAGTCACCCGACGCCCCACCACCACCGGACACCAAGGGCTAGGGACCGTCGCTCCTCGGACCACCGAGGGGCTCACGTGCTCCGGCGCCGCGCCTCGTCGTGTTGTCGCACCTCGCCGCCGTAGCGGTCGGGGTCGCCGATGCTCCGCGTCGGCCGCCCCCTCCGCCGTACGATCCACGACACCGGCGTTGTCCCGAATCGCGACCCCGCGAGCCTCGGGGGTGGGGATCGGGCAGGCGGTGGGTGGCCAACGCAGGTCTCCACGCTGGGGTCGGTCGGGGGTCGATCGGGTCCCCGGGACGGCGGGATGGTCGGGGACATCCCCCACGACACCGGAACCCGCCCCCGACTCCCCAGAACCTCACGCTCCCCGCCCCCGAGGGGCGTTCGGCGTCGGGTCAGTACGGCACCCCCCTCGCACCCCGCGAACTCCCACCACCCACCCACCTGTGGGGGCTGCCAGACGGACAAGCACCCGCACCCGGCAGGACGCCCCCTCACCGCTACCGCGCCAGCACCCACGCCTCGAACTCCCCCACCCGCCCGCCCGCTGAGGCCGTGGCACGCATCGGCAGGACGCGCGTCCACCCACACCCCGGACACCACATCCCCAGCGACACCAGCCGTGCCGCGCACCGTCACGGCACCGGAGTCGGCGGCCCCGAAGCCCGGAAGGCCGGCCCGGTACGGCCAGGGGCGGCACCTGGACCGTGGTGGGTCAGTGAACGGACTCCGGTGCCCGTTCCCGTGGAAGCCCGCGCGCCGGGGGGCCACGTCCAGACGCAGGTGCAGCGTCCGATGGCGCAAGGTTCCCGATGGCGTCGACGACGGCCACGACGACGCTCGGTCGCAAGGGCCAGCCGTGTCGGAAGCTGCCCACCAAAGCCAGCCACAGCAGGTCGCTCGTGCACCCGCGCAAAGTTCGCGGCTGCCGGGAGTCGAGCACGGCGGAGGAGGAGCGCGATACGGCACATCGGCGACCGTGCCCGCGACAACACGGCGGGGTGCGGTACATCGCGCTGCCACGTCACACGAGCCCTCGGCGAGCGGAACGGGCGTTGCCCCGGCCTCGCGATCTTCGCTGTCTTCGCGGCCCTCGCAAGGAGAGTCGCTCGGTTCGCCAGGCTGAGGCGGCGGGGAAAGGCCGGGTTCGCGCGTGGGCCGACCGGCCGGTTCCGCACGGAGTCGCGTCGGGGCCTCCCGTCCGAACTCCCCCGCCGTCAGGCCCCGTTCGACGATGTGCGCACCGCCAGTCCGAGCGGGACGGATCCGGTGGGGCGGTCGGTGCCGGACGCGTGGTGGGTACCCGGTGGTGGACGCTGTCGGCGGGCGGTTCCGCCGAGGGGCTCGTACGCACGGGGCGGCGAGGGCGACGGATGCCCGGACACGGCCGTGGAGTACGAGACGCCCTGGTGAGCGCACCGGACTCGGGGTTCACCGGACCCTCGCACCGCCGGTCACCGGTCTGGGAGGATCGGCCGCATGGGACTTCTGGCGTGGTGGCGCGTGAAGCGGATGAGGGACCCGGTCCCCGGCTCGTTGAAGGTGACGGTCTGCGCGCAGCCCGGGACGATGGCGGCGACGGCGAGCGCTTCCTACAGCGCGCTCGTGATGGGCGTGGTCGAAGGGCCGGGCATCACTCCCCGGGCCGTCGAGTTCTCCTCCCATGTGCCCGCCGCACGCTGTCCGAGGTCGGGGCAGCGCGTGCCGGTGGTCGTGGACCGCGCCGATCCGCACCGGGTCGTCATCCGGTGGGACCAGGTACCGCGCCGGGACGTCCTCGGGCCGGCCCGCCGCGCCAACCAGCGGGCGGCGGCCACGGAACGCTGGAAGCGACGGCGCCGGGACGGCGGTTCCCGGACGGGGGCCTGACCAGCCCCGGTTCCTCGGCCCGGCTCAGGCCGCCCCGGCGAGCACCGGCGTTCCCCGGGCGGAAGTGAGTCGACGGATCCTCTGGCGCGGATCCCGAAGGGGAGCCGCCGGTACGCGGTGACCGCAGCGGCCAGCCCGCTCGCCCCGACGAGGCGGCGGGTGGGCCCTCGCCGCGAACGGCCCGTACGACGCCTACGGCGAGCACCGGCCCGGGCCCCGTACGGCCCGGCGCGTCCACGCACACCCTCGTGGCCGACGCCCCGCGATCCCCGTACCGACAACCGTGGCTACCGCCGCCTCACCGACGGGAACGGCGGGTGAGGTCCCCAGGCCCGCCGTACCCCGCCGTACCTCGTGGAGAGGTGCCGCTCAGGAGGCGAGCTGGCCCACGTGGGCGCGTACCCACTCCACGATCTCCGTGGTGGTGGCCCCGGGGGTGAAGATCTCGGAGACGCCCTTCTCCTTCAGCGGAGCGATGTCCTCTTCCGGGATGATGCCGCCGCCGAACACCTTGATGTCCTCGGCCTCCCGCTCCGCCAGCAGTTCCAGCACCTTCGCGAAGAGGGTGTTGTGGGCGCCGGACAGGATGGACAGGCCGATGGCGTCCGCGTCCTCCTGGATCGCGGTGCCGACGATCTGCTCCGGCGTCTGGTGCAGTCCGGTGTAGATGACCTCCATGCCGGCGTCCCGCAGAGCCCGCGCGATCACCTTGGCCCCACGGTCGTGACCGTCGAGCCCCGGCTTGGCGACCACCACACGAATCGGACCGGATACGCCCATGACTTGTTGCCTCCCTTGACGGGTCTCCGTCGACCCCTCAGCCCGGCAGGGACCCGTTCGCCTGCTCGACGCCCTCATGTTGGTGCCGATCAGGGCACCTGAGCCCCCTCAGCATCTCCTACCTCGCCACGAAGGTCAGCGATACGCGTCACCTCCAGAGCCGCCCTCACGGTACCCCCCGCCCGGGCGACCGACCCTTCGAGGGCGGGCCCGGGCCGGCGGACGGACGTACGCGGTTCAGGAACCCTGCGGCTGGCGGGCGTCGGTGTTGGACAGGACGGGCCCCAGGGGGAGGTAGCTGGCCCAGGCGGCGGGCACCGGGGTGGGGTCCTGGTCGCCGTAGCCCAGGCGGCGTTGGCTGTCCTCGTCCCGCTGCGCCTCCCGCTGGGAGGACTTCCTCTCCGTACCGATGCCGGAGTCGTCCCGGTCGGAGTCCTTGCTCTTGCGCAGGGCGTACCGCAGGCCGGTGTCGGTGACCAGGTAGGTGGTGCCCTCCTTGGTGGAGCGGCCGGAGTACTGCCGGAAGAGTTGGCCCGACCCGGGGCTGACGTGGGCGGTGGTGGTGTCGGCGTTGACGGCGAGGGGGAAGTTCTTGCCGGACCAGGTGCTCAGGTCCGGCTTCCCGTTGGAGTGGACGTCGCGCAGGACGTTGCAGAAGGTGTCGTGTCCGTCGTCGTTGACGATGTCGCCGCCGACCTTCTTCGGCCAGTCCTTCTCGTCACCGAAGGAGGCGCCGAGTTCTTCCACCGGGGGCACGCGGGTCGGCTCCGTCTGGTCCAGCCGCTTCAGGTCGGGGCTGGACAGCAGCAGGTTGGCCATGAAGTCGCTGACGGGGGCGACCCGGCCGGGCAGGACCAGGTACTTGGCGGTGCCGTCGGCGACCGGGGCGGTGAGGATCATGCCGACCTTGTTGGCCGGGCCGGAAAGCCCGGGAACGTTGGCGGGGGCACCGACGGTGCCCTTGATCTCGGGGAAGGTGATGGGGTCGCCCTCGTCCGTGGTGTTGAGCCACTCCTTGGAGACCCGCTGGGGCTTCTTGTTCTGGCCCACCACCTGGCGGCGCAGGGGCTCGCCGGCCTCTCCCTCGGGGAGGCGGTACCGCTTGCCCCGGTGGTCGACCACGTGGAGGCTGTGGTCGGGGCCCTCGACGTACATCAACTCGCCCGCGCGGAGCCGGTTCCGGCCCTCGACGCTGCGCTCCTCCCGCTGGTTGAGCACGAAGGCGGCCTTGCGGATGTTGCGGGAGCCGCCCTCGTTGACCGTCTCGCACACGGCCCACCGCTTGCGGGTGCCGGCGTCCTTGGGGTCGGGCAGCCGGTCGGGGGCGTAGGGGATGCCCAGCAGCGGGCCGCGCGGGGGCTTGCCGGCGTCGAGTATCTTCTCGTCGACCTTGACCACGTCCCCGCTCTGGTCGGAGAGCAGGAGTTTGGCGGAGGCCAGGTTCAGTACCGGGTGGAGCTGGGGAGGTCGGCCATCGGTCGTGAGGACCACGTAGGTGGTCATCGACTCGCTGCCGACGATGATCTTCTCCTTGGGCTTGTCCCAGTCCTTGGGGGCCTTGGGGGAGAACATGCCCCAGGCGCCGAAGACCGCCAGGACGACCACACCGACGACCAGCCCGGGCAGGAACCCGCGAAGGGGTCGGGGCGCCCCCTCCTCGGTACCGGTCGGATTGGGCTGGACGAACTGGGCGACCAGACGCCGTTTGGCGAAGGTGTAGGCGTTGAGTTCGTCGCGCCGTGACGCCATGACCTGAAGTACCTCCTGCCGGGGACGAAGCCCGGCTGACTGCCGCTGAGGCGGGGTGTCCTGGTGTCGCTCGGCGAGGGAGCCGAAGCAGCACGAGGGTAATGGACGGTGGTGCACCCGGTGTCGGGGTGGTGACTGGTGGTGGTGAGGAATACGGCGAGGAGAGGCGGGGCCCGGGCCGTCTCCCCTCCCCGTCAAGGGGGACCTCTCCCCGCGTCCGGTGGGCGTCCCCCGACGCCCGGTTGGGGCAGCGCCCGCGCCCCGCTCCCGTTCCGCGTCGGTGTCCGTACCGTGCTGGCGCACCGGCCCACCTCCCGACGCCACGCCGGCGGTGACGGCAAACCGCGTCAGGCGGCCCTGTTGCCGGGACAGTTGGGGCGGTTGGGCACCGGACCACCGACTGCCGGCGAAGCGCGCGAACCGGGGAGAACCTCTCGAACGGCGCTCGAAGCGACAGTCAACCGGGGCCGGGACGTCGGCCGAAAGGCGGGTGATTGCCCGGTTCTGGGGGGTGCAAAACCTGCGAGAGATTGTCGCCGCCGCGCACCCCCGGTACAGTCCCCCGCGTTGCTCCGCCCTTGTTGCCGAGGCGAAAGTGAAGTTGGTGAACGAAAGTCACCCGTCGGGCTTTCCTTACCCGTACGACGGTTCCCCCACTTACGGTGGCGACGTGTCCGCCCTCTACCAGGGCGGTGCTACCGACCCCCGGTTCCCGGGTGGCGAGGCCGCAAACTCCCACGCCCCGGGCGGCTTTGAGGGCTTCCCGGACACGGGAGGCGCGTACGGCGGATACCCGCAGACCGGCCACGGCTGGCAGGGCGAGCACCCCACGTACCACTCCACCGACCACCACGGCGGTTGGGCCGCCGAAGGCTACGGACAGGGCGACCCCCTCTTCGGCACCATGCCGGGCGACCAGGCCGTGACCCACGGTCCGGCCGACGCCTCCAACGGCTGGTACGGCCAGGAGAGTTGGGGCACCAACCCCGAGGGGTCGGCCTACGACACCTCCGGCTACGGCTATCCGGCGGCTGCCTGGGAGCAGCCGCTTTCCCACGGGACCGCCGAGGCCCCGCAGTGGTCGGACCACTCCGGCTGGGACGGTTCGGCCTACGGCGCCTCCCCCGAGGGGTACCCGACGACCGGCTCCTGGGGCGCCGACACCGAGGGCCACGTGCCCAGCCCCCTGGCGTACGGCCAGGGCTACGGCCCCGCCGGCTGGGGCGAAACCACCGGCGCCTCCTGGGACTTCAGCCACCTGGCCACCCCGGGGTACGCCGAGGAGAGCCAGGTCGGCGAGCACGGCCACACCGAGTGGGGCGCCCACTCCGGCACCCACTCCGGCGGCGAGGACCCGTGGGGCGGCGCGGCCGGCGAGACGGCGGCCATGCCGGTGTTCACCGAGGAGGACGCCCACGGGTACGCCCCGTCCCCGTACTCCCCCTCCGAGCGGGAGTACGACTTCCCCGACTCCGAGGCCGACCACGGTCGCGACGCCCACCCGGACTCGGTGCTCCACCACGAGACGTTCGACCAGGAGGCGTTCGACAAGGCCTTCGACCGGGACGAGGACGAGCCCTCCCCCGTCGGGCCGGCCACCGTCCCCGCTCCCCGGGGTCGGCGCCGTTCCCCGAAGCCCAAGCGCACCGCGCTGTTGACGGTGGCCGCTCCCTCGGTGGCCGTACTGGGCGTGGCCGGCATCGCCGCCGCCACGGTCTCCGGGCCGGACAACGGCGGCTCGGACAAGCGGCAGGAGGCCGCCGACCGCACCGACCAGGTGGCGCCGTCGTCCGATGACGAGCAGGGGCAGTCCAACAAGCTGGACACCCAGATCGCCGGACTGTCGCAGGACGCGGGCGACTTCGCCAACCGCGCCAGCCGTACCCAGGAGCGCCTGGACCTCAAGGAACGCCAGGAGACGGAGAAGAAGCGCAAGGCCGCCGAGGCCGCGCGCAAGGAGGCGATGCGCCCCAAGTTCTCCCTCCCGGTGAAGGAGCACGGGCTGAGCGCCACCTACGGCCAGGCCGGGGTGAACTGGATGTCGCTGCACACCGGCATCGACTTCCCGGTCAGCTACGGCACCCCCGTGCTGGCGGCCACCGACGGCACGGTGACCACCAAGTACGACATGAGCTACGGCAACATGGTGATCGTGACGGCCGAGGACGGCACCGAGACCTGGTACTGCCACCTGGGCAGCACCAAGATCCGTGGCGGCGAGGTCAAGGCCGGCGACACCATCGCCTACTCCGGCAGCTCCGGCAACTCCACCGGCCCCCACCTCCACTTCGAGGTACGCCCCGGCGGTGGCTCGGCCATCAACCCCCTGCCCTGGCTCCAGGCCAAGGGACTGAACCCCAACTAGGCCCGCACCAGGCCCGACACCGGGCGTCGGCCGTCCTGTTGCCGGCCCCCGTTCCGACCCGCCCCGGTGGGTGGCGACCCCTCACGGCCACCGCGCTGTGCCCTCCCTGGGCCCCGCGTCGTGGAGGTGCCGTACCTCCGCCCGGGCGCTGTCGCCCCGGCGTACCCCGAGGCCCCTGGCACCCCCGAGTGGGGCGCCCCAGGCCGACCCCCGGCGACCGGGCCGGTACGGAACTCCCTGCGGAGGACGGTGAGTTGCGGCCGGTCACCGCCCCTCACCGCGTACGCGGACCACCGAGACCGGACGCGCCAGGAACCAGCGGCACCCCACTCCCCGAGGCGGGGCACCCTCACCCACCGGCAGCCCACCCCCGTAACCCCGTACCCCTGCCAGGGGGTTCCGGGCCGAAGACGACCCGTCACGCCCACGAACCCACCCCGCGTCCCCTGACCACCCAAGCCCCAGCCCAACGCGGCCAGTTACCTCACCGCGTACGCGGACCACCGAGACCGGACGCGCCGGGAACCAGCGGCACCCCCGCGACCGCCCAACTCCCGGCCCGGAGGCGTCGGTTCACCGCCCCCTACCGCCACGAACAGACCTCCGCAGCGGGCGGGCCGAGAGGATCAGAGGCGCTCGACCGGGGCGTACCGCAGCAGGAGCCGCTTGGGCTTCTCCCCGCCGAAGTCGATGGTGGCCTCCGCCTTGTCCCCGCTGCCGGCCACGGCCACCACGGTGCCCAGGCCGAAGCTGTCGTGGGTGACGCGGTCCCCGACGTTGAGGGTGACCACTGGACGGTTCTGGTTACGGCTGGTGGCGAAGTGGGAGGGGCGGACGCCGCCGCCCCGGGGCGCGCTGGGCATCCGGCTGCCGGCCGGTGAGGCGGAACCACTGGCCGGGCCGGTGCGCTTCCACTCCAGGTGGGTGGCGGGGATCTCCTCCAGGAAGCGGGAGGGCGGGTTGTAGGAGGGCTGACCCCAGGCGCTGCGCAGCACCGCGCGGGTGAGGTACAGCCGCTGCCGGGCGCGGGTGATGCCGACGTAGGCGAGGCGGCGTTCCTCCTCCAGCTCCTTGGTCTGGCCCAGGGCCCGCATGTGGGGGAAGACGCCGTCCTCCATGCCGGTCAGGAACACCACGGGGAACTCCAGCCCCTTGGCGGTGTGGAGGGTCATCAGGGTGATGACGCCCTGGTCCTCCTCCTCGGGGTCGGGGATCTGGTCGGAGTCGGCGACCAGGGCGACGCGCTCCAGGAACTCGGCGAGGGTGCCGGGGTCGTCCTCCTCGCGTTCCTGCTCGAACTCCAGGGCCACGGCGGCGAGTTCCTGGAGGTTCTCGATGCGGGTCTCGTCCTGGGGGTCGGTGGAGGCCTGGAGTTCGGCGAGGTATCCGGTGCGTTCGAGGACGGCCTCCAGCACGGTGGCGGGGCCGGCGCCGGACTCGACGACGGTGCGCAGCTCCTCCATGAGCGTGTTGAAGCGCTTGACCGCGTTGAGGGAGCGGGCGGCCATGCCGTAGGCCTCGTCGACACGGCGGAGCGCCTGGGGGAAGGTGACCTTCTCGCGCAGGGCGAGGGCCTCGATCATGGCCTCGGCGCGCTCCCCGATGCCGCGCTTGGGGACGTTGAGGATACGGCGCTGGGACACCGAGTCCTCGGGGTTGGCCAGCACCCGCAGGTAGGCGAGGAGGTCACGGACCTCCCGGCGCTCGTAGAAGCGGACCCCGCCGACGACGCGGTAGGGCAGGCCGACCCGGATGAAGATCTCCTCGAACACCCGGGACTGGGCGTTGGTGCGGTAGAAGACGGCGACGTCACCGGGCTTGGCCTCGCCCTGGTCGGTGAGCCGGTCGATCTCCTCGGCGACGTACTGGGCCTCGTCGTGCTCGGTGTCGGCGACATAGCCCACGATGCGGGCGCCCTGGCCGGACTGGGTCCACAGGTTCTTGGGGCGCCGGGACTCGTTGCGTTCGATGACCGCGTTGGCGGCGGAGAGGATGGTCTGGGTGGAGCGGTAGTTCTGCTCCAGCAGGATGGTGGTGGCGTCCGGGTAGTCCTCCTCGAACTGGAGGATGTTGCGGATGGTCGCGCCCCGGAAGGCGTAGATGCTCTGGTCGGCGTCCCCCACCACGCACAGCTCGGCCTGGGGGATGCGGTGCTCCCCCTCGTCCTCGGGGTCCTCGGGCCCCGCGACGCCCCCGACGAGTTCCCGAACCAGCGTGTACTGGGCGTGGTTGGTGTCCTGGTACTCGTCCACCAGCACGTGCCGGAAACGGCGGCGGTAGTGGTCGGCGACGTCCGGGAACGCCTGGAGCAGGTGGACCGTGGTCATGATGAGGTCGTCGAAGTCCAGGGCGTTGGCCTCGCGCAGCCGCGACTGGTACGAGCGGTACGCCTCGGCCAGGGTCTTCTCGAAGCCCCCGCCCCCCTCGGTGGAGACCTGCTGGGCGTAGTCCTCGTCGTCGATCAGCTCGTTCTTCAGCTGCGAGACCTTGGCGCTGAACGACTTGGGGGGATAGCGCTTGGGGTCCAGGTCGAGGTCACGGCAGACCAGCGCCATCAGCCGCTTGGAGTCGGCGGCGTCGTAGATGGAGAAGCTGGAGGTGAACCCCAGCTTCTTGCTCTCCCGTCGGAGGATGCGCACACAGGCGCTGTGGAAGGTGGAGACCCACATGGCGCCGGCCCGGGGGCCGATGAGGTCCTCCACCCGCTCCCGCATCTCCCCCGCGGCCTTGTTGGTGAAGGTGATGGCGAGCACCTGCCCGGGGTGGACGCCCTTGGCGCCGAGCAGGTGGGCGATGCGATGGGTGAGCACCCGGGTCTTGCCGGAACCGGCGCCGGCGACGATCAGCAGGGGCGTACCGGAGTGGGTGACGGCGGCGCGCTGCTGCTCGTTGAGGCCGGCCAACAGCTCCTCGGGGTCGACCACCGGGCGTGGGGCGCCGTCGCGGTAGTGGCCGGGGGCGGCCCCGGTGGGGAACAGCTGGGGTGGCCGCTCGCCCTCGGGCATACCGGTGGCGCCCAGGGGGTCCTCGGGGGGAGGCGGCTCGTCCTCCTCGGGCGGGGGCGGGGCGAGGCGGGCCAGGTAGCTGTCGTCGAAGAGGCTGCTCATCGCCCCCGAGTCTAGGACGCCCCACTGACGGTCCGGCCCGGGCGGCCGACGGTCACCCTGAGGGGTCGGGCGGGCACCGTCGGACACGGCCGGGCGTCCCCGGGGGAGCTGTCGCCGGGCGGTGGGTGACCGGTGTGGAGTCGGCAACGGCCTTACGGGGGTGTGGTGTTGGCCACACTCCGGGGGCGGCCGGCGGAAGGAGGGCCGGTACAGCGGGTGTACGGTCACTCACGCCACCCCGCCCGAGGGTGGCGTCCACCGTGGCGTACTGCCCCTCACGGCTGACGCGGCAGCCCGGACAGGGCAGACTGAACGGGGCGAGAACAGACGTGAAGACGCAGGGGGCAGACCATGGGCGCCGAAGGTCGTCAAACGCCACCAGGTACCCAGCACTCGCACCGCCGACGAAGCACGCCCACCGAGCCGGTCCGGCTCGTCGAAGCCGTCGCGGAACCGGCACCCCAGGCAGCCCCGACGACCCCGCCGCCCCTGCGGTTCGCCGTGCTCGGTCCGGTGCGCGCCTGGCGCGGTGAGGAGCCGCTGCGTACGGGTTCGCCCCAGCAACGGGCCCTGCTGGCCGCGCTGTTGCTGCGCGGCGGACGGATCGCCACCGCCCAGGAGCTGATCGACGGCCTGTGGGGGGAGCGCCCGCCCGAGCAGGCGCTGCCCACCCTGCGCACCTACGCCTCCCGTATCCGCAAGATGCTGGCCCCCCAGTCGGACCTGCTGGTGAGCGAGTCCAGCGGGTACGCGCTGCGTTCCGAGGGGCTGGCCGTGGACGTGGAGGAGGCGCGACGGCTGACCCGGGAGGCGCGGAACGCGGTGTCCGTCGGCGAACCGGAGCGGGCCCGCACGCTCTACGGGCAAGCGCTCTCCCTGTGGCAGGGCGAGGTGTTGGCCGGGGTGCACTGCCCGTTCGCCGAGACCCAGCGGGCCCGGTGGGAGGAGTGGCGGCTGTCGCTGGTGGAGAGCCGCTTGGAGCTGGACCTGGAGGCGGGCCGGCACGCCGAGGCGATCACCGAGCTGACCGCGTTGACCACCGAGCACCCGCTGCGGGAGCGGCTGCGGGAACTGCTGATGCTGGCGCTGTACCGGGGCGGCCGGCAGGCGGAGGCCCTGGCCGTCTACGGGGACACCCGGCGGCTGTTGGCCGACGAGTTGGGGGTGGACCCCCGCCCGGAGCTGTCGGAGTTGCAGCAGCGCATCCTGGAGGCCGACGAGGGGTTGAGCCTGGCCCCGGAGACGGTCCAGGTGGTGGAGCCGACCTCGGCGGTGCGGCCCCGTCAACTCCCCGCCGCCGTCGCGGACTTCACCGGACGGGACACCCAACTCAAGGAGCTGGGCGACCAGTTGACCGCCCCCGAGGGCGCGGTGATGGCGGTGTCGGCGGTGGCCGGCATCGGGGGCGTGGGCAAGACCGCCCTGGCGGTGCACGTGGCACACCTGGCGCGGGAGCACTTCCCGGACGGCCAGCTGTACGTGGACCTGCGGGGCGCGGGGCCCCGCCCGGCCGAGCCGGAGGAGGTGCTGGGCGCCTTCCTGCGGGCCCTGGGGGTGCCGGACATGTCCATCCCCAAGGGGGTGGAGGAACGGGCCGCGCTGTACCGTTCGCGGCTGGCCGGCCGCCGGGTCCTGGCCCTGCTGGACAACGCCCACGACACCGCGCAGGTACGCCCGTTGCTGCCCGGTACGGCCGGCTGCGCGGCACTGATCACCAGTCGGGCGCGGCTGGTGGACCTGGCCGGCGCCCAGTTGGTGGACCTGGACGTGATGGGCGCGGAGGAGGCGCTCACCCTGTTCGTGCGGATCGTGGGCGAGCAGCGGGTGGCCGGTGAGCGGGGCGCCGCCATGGAGGTCGTCGCGGCCTGCGGGTTCCTGCCGTTGGCGATCCGTATCGCGGCGGCACGGCTGTCGGCCCGGCGCAACTGGACGGTGTCGGTGCTGGCGCGGAAGCTGGCCGACGAGCGGCGCCGGCTGGACGAACTGCGGGTGGGCGACCAAGCGGTGAAGGCCACCTTCGAGATGGGGTACGGGCAGTTGGACCCGGCGCAGCGGCGGGCGTTCCGGCTGCTGGGGCTGCCGGACGGCCCGGACCTGTCCCTGCCGGCCGCCGCGGCCCTGCTGGACCTGTCGGAGGAGGGGGCGGAGGACCTGCTGGAGGGGTTGGTGGACTCCTCGTTGCTAGAGTCGGCGGCCCCGGGGCGGTACCGCTTCCACGACCTGGTCCGGCTGTACGCGCGTTCCTGCGCGGAACGGGACGAGGAACCGGCCGAGCGGGAGGCGGCCTTGGACCGGCTGCTGGACTTCTACCTGGCGACGGCCACCGGGGTGTACGCGCTGGGGCGGCACGGGGAACGGCTGACGGAGCACCTGGCGCCGTGCGCCCGGCCCGGGCTGCGGTTCGAGGAGCCGGACGAGGCGGTGCGCTGGCTGTTCGAGGAGGCGGACTGCTTCCTCGCCTGCGCCCGCCAGGCCCGTACCCCGACGGCCCTGGAACGGGCGGTGGACCTGCTGGTGGCCACCAGCGACCTGGCCGAGTCGGGGGTGAGCGTACGGCGGTACGAGCAGACGGCGCTGGCCCTGCGGTCGGCCACCCGGGACGGCGGGGACCTGCGGACCCAGGCCCGGATCGGGACGATGTTCGGGCTGCTGCGGCTGTCGCAGGGCCAGTTCGAGGAGGCCGAGGAGGAGACCCGGCACACCATGGTGCAGGCCCGGGCGGTGGAGGACCCGATCGCCACCTCCTACGCGCTGAACCTGCGCGGCATCGTCGCCAACTACCAGGGCCGGCACCGGGACGCCGAGGAGTACCTCAACCAGGCCCTGGCCAGCTTCCGTTCCTTCGACGACGCGCCCTCGGAGGCCAGCGTGCTGTGCAACCTGGCGCGCAGCTACCTGGGCACCGGACGTACCGAACAGGCGGTGGAGCTGGCCGAACGGGCCGTGGTGATCTACCGCCGGCTGGACGTGGCGATGCGGCTGGCCAACGGCCTGTACGCGCTGGGCCTGGCCCTGAAGTCGGCCGGCCGGCTGGAGGAGGCGCACCTCCACCTGCGGGAGGCCCTGGACATCTTCCGCCGCAGCAACCAACGTCTGTGGGAGGGCATGACGCACTTCCGGCTGGCGGAGGTCTCCCTCGCCGGGGCCAGCCCGGCCCAGGCGGCCAGCCAGGCGGAGCGGGCGCTGCTGGTGCTCAGCGGCATCGGTGGCCGCTACCGCCACGCCCAGGTGCTCGCGGTGCTCGGCACCGCCCTGGAGGGCGTGGGCCACAGCCGTCGGGCCCAGGCCTGCTGGCGTGACGCGCTGGCCATCTACGAGGACCTGGGCAGCGCCGAGGCCGGGGAACTGCGCGAACTGCTGTCCACCGCGGTCGCCTGAGGCCGAGTCACCCTGCTGAGGGTCAGCGGGTGTTCACCGCTGGTCGATGGTGACGAACTGCTGCGGTTCGTTCATCGTTCGTTTATGCCCAACAGCCATCGTGGGGGCATCGGTTCGCCGCCGCGGGGGGCAGGCGGACCGTCCGGGGACGGTCCGCGACGGGGGCGTGCCCGACACCCGTCCGGCGGCCCACGGGGGAGCCGCCGGACGGGAGCCACCACCAACGCCCCGCCGAGGAGCGCAAGATGACAACTCAGCAGCCCGACCACGAGGAAGACAAGCAGGGCGGGCAGTCGGTCGGCACCCAGGACTTCCACCAGACCGGGGCGCCCACCAAGGCGAAGTCCGACAAGAAGGAGAACGAGCGGGACCTGGCGGACAAGTCCTCCTCCTGACGGCCGCTCGGTTCCGACGCCCGACGAACCACCCTCTGGGGGAAACGGGGGGCGACAGGGCCGGTAGGCGACGCTTTCACAGTGACGTCGTCTACCGGCCCTCCTGTGTGTGCGGCGGCCACCTCACCGGGTCGTCACCTCACCGGGTCGCGCCGGCCGAAGGGAACGCGGGGAGCCGAGGGAACGCGGGGAACGCGACGGGACACGGCTCGGCCTCCGCGCCCGGGCGGGTGCGGAGGCCGTGGCGGCTGGTGCGGGTCACCTACGGGTGACCAGGCTGACCTCGCAGCGCTTGACCTCGCTGCCGTCACCGCTGCCGTAGTAGTAGGTGCGCGCGGTGGCCGTGGTGGAGCCGTTGGCGGAGGCGTAGGCGCTGGCGTTGGTGGTGCCCACCGAGCGGCCGGTGTCGTCCTTGAAGGCCACGGTGATGGTGTAACTCGCGCCGCTGGAGGTGCTGTTGCGCACCGACAGGGTGGCCACCATGGACTTGCGGCTGTAGCTCTTCTCCATCTTGCAGCCGGTGACGGTGACGTCACGCTTGGCGTCGTCGTACCGGCCGCCGTTGGTGGAGGTCGAGGTGGAGGAGGAGTGGGACCCGGAGCTGGTGAAGCCGGAGTCGTTGTCCCCACCGGAGGTGCTGCTGGTGCCGTGGTCACCCCCGCTGGAGCTGTGCGAGCTGCTCGATCCGCTGCACTTGCCGCCGCCACTGCCCCGGGCCCCGGTCAGGGCCACGAACACCACCGCGCAGGCGGCGATGGCCCGTATGTGGCGACTGTAGGTCTTCCGCACGTTGTCAACCCCCGATTGTTCCCACGACAGACCGTCGTTCTGTCGAGTGCATGTCACTTTAGCAATGCTCTTATCTCACCCCAAACCCGTTCATTCCACAGGGAGTTGGGAGGTGAGAAGGGAGAGCGTCGAACACCGTCCGGCCCGCCACCGGTCCAGCGGCGCCCGCTCCCGCCGGGACGGCCGAGCCAAGCCGTACCACCACCCAGGACGCGGCCGGATGCGACGGGGTTGCACCCGGCGTAGCGTCGACTGACGGACGGCTCCGACATTCGCGCAACGAGGCAACACCGATGGCACGCAACGTGTTCGGGTCCCTGGTAGCCCTCCTGGGTGCGGCGCTGGTCGCCCTCAGCCCCTTCCGGGACTGGTACGCCGGCCGCCGTGGAGAGCTTCTACGACTGCCCGAACTGTTCACCGACCAGGGGGTCACCGGCACCGACGCGGCGCTGTGGGAGGGCATGGCCCTGCCCTGCGCCGTCGCCGCGCTGCTGACGTTGACCGCCGTCATCCTCCGCTCCAGGGGGCTGGCCTGCTGCGCCGGACTGCTGGCCCTCGGGTTCACCGGACTGTGGATGCTGCGCAAGGGACTGGACGAGGGCAGCCTCACCGCGGGCGGCGACAACGGGCTGCGGACGGGCGTCGCCCTCGCCCTCGGCGGAGGGCTGCTGGTACTGGCCGGAGCGGCCGTCATGGCCGGCCGGCGCCCCCGACCCCGCGCCCACCCGTACCCCGCGCCCCAGCCCGCCGCCCACCCACCACCGGCCCGGACGGCGCCACCCACCCCCCAGGTCACCTCCACGGCGGGCGGCGAGGAACGGGTCACCTGGGGCCACCGGGCTCCGCTCCCCGAGCGGGCCCACCCCCCGGTACGGCCACCACCGGCCGCCGCACGGCCACCGTCCCCACCCCAGTCACGGCCCCGACCCCAGCCGCCGTCAGGGCAGCCGCCCCGGTCCGCCCGCGAGGAGGCGCCCACCCAGGGATGGGAACCGTGCGCCGACGCCGCGACCGAGGAGGGCCCCGAGGTGTGGACCACCCATCCCGGGCACGCCGAACATCCCCACCCGCACCCGCACAGTGAGGCGGCCACTCAGCGGGTACCGCCGGTGGACCCCCGTCAGCCGTCGTGGCCGTCACCAAAGCCCCCGGAGGGGGAACCGCCGAGCGAGGCACCCACCCCGCCCACCCCGCTCGCCCCGGAGCCGGCACCCGGAAGGGAACCCGGCACAGCGGAGCCCGAGACCGCGTCCCCGGAAACGGCGGAACCCCCGACGGAGCCCGAGCCGGCGCCCACGGAGGGCGTCGACCCGGACGACGAGCCCGGCCACACCCAGCGGCTGCCTCTGCTCGGACAGGCGGACACCCCGTACGGCGGGCAGCCCTGGCAACAGCACCCGGGGCCCGAACTCCCGCCGACGCCGGACACCTCACCGGACCGGGACCATGCCGACGAGGGCGAACCCCGGAGGAAGGGCGACCGTCGACGCCCCGGCCCCGGTCAGGGGGGAGGCGGCCAGCGCGACGCCGCCTGACCGTACGTCCACGGCAGGCCCCGCCCGATGTGCCGTCTGGGCCCCGGGCGGGCGGTGCACGCGTTCCGGTGTCGAGGGCCGTGTGACGGCGCGGGGTGGAGGAGGAGTCCGGTGCCGCGCACCGGCGACGGCGCCCAGAACGCCCCAGCGCGCCCCTCGGCGACCCACCCACGGCGGCGACGGGGCGAGGCGCGGTGCGCACGGTGACACCGCGACCAGGGGCCACGTCCAGACGCGGGTGCAGCGCCGATGGCGCGAGGTTCCCGATGGCGTCGACGACGACGCTCGGTCGCAGGGGCCAGCCGTGTACCGGGCGCGACCACCCGAGGGCCCGTGGGCACCCGCAAGAAGTTCGCGGCCCGACCGGGCCCCACGGTGATCCGCACGCACACCCCGGGTCCCGGGGAGGCGGGGTCGGCCGGTACGGAGGAGGGCGCGCGCCGAGACGCCGTGGCGGCCCGACGAGTCGGCACCCCGAAAGCGCGCCCCTCCCCCTCACGGCCGCGACCTGTCCCGCCAGGGAGGTCCGCTCGGTGGGGCACCCCGCGAGGCGCCCCCGTCAGACCGGCCGGGCAGCCGGGGGGAGGGGGGGCGGCCAAGCCCGCGCGACCGGGCGGAGGGGCGCGGAGGGGCGGGGTCAGCGGGACTGGCCGGTGCCCTTCGCGGCGTCCAGCGCGTAGACGCAGCGGTCCTTGCTACACGCGTACACCACGCCCCGCTCCACCACCGGGGAACCGGTGATCTCGCCTCCGGTGGCCAGCTTCCAGCGCAGTTGTCCGCCCACCGCGTCCAGGGTGTACAGGCAGTGGTCGGCCGAGCCGAAGTGGACCCGCCCCTCGGCCACCACCGGGGCGCCCACCACGTCACCGCCGGCGGCGAACCGCCAGCGCGGGGTGCCGCTGACCGCGTCCAGGGTGTAGAGAGCGCCGCCGCTGCCCAGGTGGACCAGCCCGTCCCGTACCACCACCGACTCGGTGGAGTGGCGGGCCTCGGTGGCGATGCGCCAGCGGTCGTCGCCGGTGGTGGCGTCCAGGGCGTAGACGGTGCCCAGGTAGTCCGCCAGGTAGATGCCGCCGCCGGCCACCGAGGGGCCGGGGACGAAGGTGGGCGCGCACAGGAAGGCGGCCGGGCTGTCGAAGCGCCAGCGCTCCACGCCGGTGGCCAGGTCCAGGGCGAGCACCCGGGAGCCGGCGCACACATAGGCCGAACCGTCCTGGCCCACGGTCAGCCGTACCGGCACCCCGCCGGTCGCCTCCAGGTCACCCACCGGATAGGTCCAGCGCTCCTGGCCGGTACGGGCGTCCAGCGCGTACAGCCGGCCCTCGCCCCAGGCGTAGACGGTGCCGTCGTGGATGGAGGGGCCGGCCTCCGGGGTCTCGAAGTCGGCCTGGGCGCCGCCCAGTTCCCACAGCTTCTCGCCGTTGGCCGCCTCCCAGCTCTGCACCCCGCCGCCCCGGGTACCGGTCACCACCGTGCCCCGGTCGACCCGCAGCGAGTACACCCACCCCTCGGTCGCCAGCCGCCACCGTTCCGACCCGTCGGCCGCGTCCAGGGCGTACAGGCTGGGCCCGTCCGAGGCGTGCACCCGACCACCGGAGACGGCCATCGACCAGGCCACCTCACGCGTCTTGAACTGCCGCCGCCCGGAACCCACGTCCAGGGCGTGCACCTCGAAGGAGGTGACGTACAGCAGGTTGTCCTCGACCACCGGGGTGCCCCACACGTCGTTGGACATGCGGAACCGCCAGGGCCGCCACCGCCCCCCGCTGTCGGTGCCCCCCGGCGAGGGGGACGGCTCCACCGGCCCCGACGGAGGAGGCGCCGCACCGGAGTACGGGGAGTGCCCGGCGGTCGCCGCGCCGTGCGGGCCGCCGTTCGGTGGCCGCACCCAGCCGGAGGCCGGCCCGCTGGCGCCCACCTGACTCTCGTCGGCCCTCCGAGGGCCCGGGCCGATGGGCACGTCGGTGCCCGGCAGCTTCACCGCCGGCCCGCTCTCCGACCCCCGGATCACCGGAGGCACCGAGGGCGGGGCACCCATCGAGGCGCCCACCGCCGGGGGGCCTCCCGGACCGGCCGGGATGCGGTGACCACTGTCACCACCGGGCGGGTACCCCATCGCGGGGCCCGAGTGGCCGGCCGAACCACCGGGGGGTACGTCCCCCGACGCCGGCCCGGCCAGGTCCGGTCCCCCGCTGGGGGCCGGCCTCGGGGGCACCGCGCGGCGTCCGCGCTTCCGCTCGATCAGGGCCACCGCCCCGGGCGGCAACCAGGCCGAGGCGGTGCCGCTGTCGTCGCCGCCGGAGGAGAACAGGTGGGGGGCCAGCTGGGACTGGAGGTCGGCCGGGCTGGGCCGCTCCTCGGGGTTGGCGCGCTGGCAGGCCTCGATCAGGGGCCGCAGCTCCTCGGGCAGCCCCTCCAGGTCGGGCCCCTCGCGCAGCAGCATGAACACCGTCTCCACCGGGTTCGCCCCGTGGTACGGGGGGTGCCCGGTGGCGGCGAACACCAGGGTGGAGGCCAGGGAGAAGATGTCGCTGGCGCCGGTGACGCTCCGGGAGTCGCGGGCCTGCTCGGGCGACATGTAGGCGGGGGTGCCGACGGCGACGTTGGTCATGGTCAGCCGGGTGTTGGAGACCCCGGAGGCGATACCGAAGTCGATCACCCGGGGCCCGTCCTCGACCACCAGCACGTTGGAGGGCTTGAGGTCACGGTGCACCAGGCCGGCGCCGTGGATGGAGTGCAGGGCCTCGGCGATCCCGGCGGCGATCCAGCGCACCGCCTGTACGGGCAGCGGCCCGCACTCGTTGACGATCTCCTCCAGGGAGGGCGCGGGAACGTAGGCGGTGGCCAGCCAGGGAACCGCGGCGCGGGGATCGGCGTCCACCACCGCGGCGGTGTAGAAGCCGCTGACCGCCCGTGCCGCCTCCACCTCGCGGGTGAAGCGCACCCGGAACAGCTGGTCCTCGGCGAGTTCGGTACGCACCGTCTTGATGGCCACCCGGCGGCCGGAGGCCGACCGGGCGAGGAAGACCAGCCCCATGCCACCAGCACCGAGTCGGCCGAGCACCTCGAACGGGCCGATCCTGCGCGGATCGTGCTGCGTCAGCTGCTCCACCACTTGCCTGCCACCTCCCCGTAGGGGCTCGCTGCTGTCTCCCGGTGGGCGACCCCCGTGTCCCCCGAGACCGAAACCGCCGGGACGCTACACGAGTCACACCCACGGCCCGAGGGGTGATTCTTCCTGGACCACGCGCCAGTTGCGAACCCGGGGGCGCTTTCGGACGTGTCTTCTCCTAGGGGGGAAGACTGATATCACGGGAGGTTTCCGGTCAATACCGACGGCAACGATCTGGACTCGCCCGTGACTCGAAACGGCCGCCCCGAGACCGGTGATCACAGCCACCCGAGACCCCGTCGACCCGCGGTCAGCAAGGGGTCAACAGCCGGTCAACTCCCGTTTCCCTTCTCACCCCTCTCCCCACCCTCCCACCCGTCCTCCGCACCGGGCTCCACGAGGGCGCCCGCCCCCTCGGTGGCCCCAGCACCCTCGGCCTCCCCGAGGTCTTCGGCGCTCTCACCCCTGTCGACCCCGTCGGCGGACTCCCGGTCGCCGGACCCCTCGCCCTCGCCCTCGGCCGCACCGGACCCGGCCCCCTCTCCCGGGTCGGCGGTGCCGCTCATCACCGCGAACACCGCCCCCTGGTCGTCGGCCACCACCGCCAGCTCGCCGAAGGGCGTGCTCTCGGGCCCGAACCGGACCCGGCCACCCAGCTCGACCACCCGGCGCGCGGTGGCGGCACAGTCCTCCACCTCGAAGTACGTCAGCAGGTACGGGGGCAGCGGAGCCGGCTCCTCGGGGCCCATCACACAGCGCCCCAGCACCGCGTACTCGGGGTCCAGCGGCGCGCCCTCGGGGGTCCACAGGCCGAAGAGGTACGGGGCGGCCCGCTCGGCGTCACCGGACCCCGCGAGGGTGTCCCCCTCCTCGTCCACCACGGCGGGCGGCTCCGCGCCGTCCACCCCGGGGCGGGTCGGGGTGGTCAGGCCGTACCCGAAGACAGCCGTGTAGAAGGCGTCCACCCGGGCTGGCTTGCGGGTGTGGACCTCGGCCCAGAGGTAGGCGCCCGGTTCCTCGGTCGTCCCGAAACCGGCGTGGACGCCGGGCTGCCAGAGGGTGAACACGGCCCCGCCGGGGTCGGCCGCCGGCGCTCGCAGTCCGAAGTCGCCCACGGCGGTGGGCCCGCCGAGGGCCTGGCCGCCGGCCCGCTGGATGCGCTCCAGGGTGTCGGCCACGTCCCGGGTGGCGAGGTAGAGGTTCCAGGTGGTGGGCATCCGGCCGTCCGGTTTGCGGGTGAGGGCGGCGACCGGCCGGCCCCGGAGGCGGGCCAGCGAACCGTGGCCGACAGCGGACAGGGGGGCGAAGCTCCAGCCGAACAGCTCGCCGTAGAAGCGGCGCGCGGCCTCCTCGTCGGGCACCGTGGCCTCGACCCAGCAGGGCTCTCCTTCGGTGAACGCCTTCCGTGCCATCGACGCCGACCTCCTGCGGGAAGGGTGGGTTCCGAGGTGATATGCCCCGGAACTGTACGCATCGACCCCCGCCCCGCCGCCGTAGGCGGGACCGGACCGAGGGCGGGACCGGGGCCGAACGGCCTGTTTCCGGGCCTGTGCCGGGGTGGCGGGTTCCCCGGATATGCGCACCCACCCCCGTTTGTATGCGGTCAAATCGCGCGAAATACCCACGTCGGTAAGCTGACGGCATGACAGGAAAAGTAAGAACGGTCGACGGTCGAGTGGCGGGGCGCAGGGGGCAGGCGACCCGGCAGAAGCTCCTCGACTGCCTCGCCGAGATGCTCGGTTCCTCGCCCTACCGCGACGTCAAGGTGATCGACGTCGCCCGACGGGCGGGCACCTCACCCGCGACCTTCTACCAGTACTTCCCGGACGTGGAGGGGGCGGTCCTGGAGCTGGCGGACACCCTCGCCAAGCAGGGGCCCGGCCTGGAGGAGCTGTCGGAGCAGCGCAACTGGGTCGGCAAGGCGGGATGGCAGTCCGCCCAGGACTTCGTGGACGCCTTCCTCTCCTTCTGGCGCAAGCACGACGCCATCCTGCGGGTGGTGGACCTGGGCGCCGCCGAGGGCGACAAGCGCTTCTACCGGATCCGCATGAGGATCATGACCACCATCACCCACGCCCTGCGGGACTCCATCACCGACCTCCAGGAGCGCGGGAAGGTGGACCAGACGGTCAACCCCACCGCCGTGGCCGGCTCCCTGGCCACCATGCTGGCGGCGGTGGCCAGCCACCAGAAGGGCTTCCAGACCTGGGGCGTGAAGCAGGCCGAACTGCGGCCCCAGCTGGCCCTGTTGGTACACCTGGGCGTGACCGGGAAGAAGCCGACGCGGTAACGGGCGGACCTCCGCCCGACCGTCACACCGTGGGTTCCGGTCCCCCGGACCGAGGCCCGGCCCCCGACGGGTCCCAGCCGGGGGCGGGGAAGTGGGGTACGGCCGGCTCCTGTCACCGGCCTCCCCACCTCGTCCGCCCCGGTACGGCCCGCACCGCCGCCCTACCTCCGTCGCGCCATCGCCGTGCCGCCCCCGTAACCCCGTACGGCACCCCCGTACGACCGTGGCGGTGCGCCGGCCTCGTCCGCCCCGGCGGCCCGACCGAGGTACGACACCCCCGTACGACCGTGGCGGTGCCGTCGACTCAGTCGCCCGCGTACAGCAGCAGGTTGGGCGAGCCCTCGCCCGGCGAGGTCACCGCGCCCTTGGTGGCCGTCTCCCGGATGGCGTCGAAGACCTCCCCGGGGGCGGCGTCGGGGTGCTCGGCCAGGTAGCGGGCCGCGACCCCGGTCACGTGGGGGGTGGCCATGGAGGAGCCGTCCCGGGACTTGTGCGCGGTGTCCGACTCGTGGCTGGCCGACTGGATGTCCGCGCCCGGGGCGAAGAGGTCCACGCAGGAGCCGTAGTTGGAGAACCCGGCCCGCTTGTCGTCCCTGGCGGTGGCGCCCACGGTCAGCGCGGAGGGTTCCCGGGCGGGCGACTGCCCGCAGGCGTCCACCCCGCTGTTGCCGGCGGAGACGCTGACGGCCACTCCGGCGTCCACCATGCCGCGTACCGCCTTGTCCTTGGCCTCACTGGTGGAGCCGCCGATGCTCACGTTGGCCACGGCCGGCTTCCGGGCGTGCTCGGCGACCCAGTCGTAGCCGGCGATGATCTTCGCGGTGTTGCCCTTGTTCTCGCAGTTGAGCACCCGCACCGGCACCAGCCGCACCTTCTTGGCGACCCCGGAGTCACGGCCGCCCACGGTGCCGGCGACATGGGTTCCGTGGCCGTGGCAGTCGGCGGGGTCCTTGTCGTCGTCGACGAAGTCGTACCCCTCCTCCACCCGGCCCTCGAACTCCTCGTGGCTGGCACGGATGCCGGAGTCGACCACGTAGGCGCGTACGCCCTCACCGTCGCCCTGGTAGGAGTAGGCGCCGTCGAGCGGCAGCTTCCGCTGGTCGATGCGGTCCAGGCCCCAGGTGGGGTCCTGTTGGGTCTCCTGGCCGGTGTCCCACTGGTTCTGCTCCACGAACTCCACGTCCGGCGAGGCGGCGAGCCGTTCGGCCTGACGCGCGGTGGCCCGCAGGCTGAACCCCTTGAGCGCGCTGCCGAACTCCCGTGTCACCCGGGCCCCGTCGCCGGGCAGCTCGCCCACCAGGTCGGTGGCCAACTCCCGCACCTCGGCGGCGCCGGCCGAACGGACCTTGGCCCGGCGGTCCTTGAGCACGACCACGTACTCACCCGGGATCGCGCGGTCGCTGTCGGCGGCCCGCACCCGGGGCGCCGGGGAGGGCGCCGAGTCGCCGGGACCGGCGGACGCGGTACTGACGGCCACGGCGGCCACCAGCCCAACTCCGGCCGTGAGGGCGGCCGTCCGCCGCAGGGCACCGCCGGATCCGCCCGCGCGGGAGGGGGAGAACATGTTCATGAGCTGGGCGCCCTTCTGCCTGGACCGCCTGGGCCGTGTGGCCAGGAGCCGATACATGGGACCTCGCCGGTTGGCTTCTCCGGTTGTAGCGGTACAGATCTTCCACATCCGGCGCATTCCCGATAAATCGCACCGGAGATCGAGAACTGATGCCGGACCGTTATGAAACCGGCGACCCCAGCCGACCCCACCTCTCACGCCCCGTCAAGCACCCCGACAGCGAGCCGCCCGACGGCCGAGGCCCAGCCCAGAAGCGGAGCACCCTCCCCCAACTCGCCGGCCACCGCCCCCAGTCGGCCACCCACCCGACCCCTGCCCCCGCCCGGGGCGCGGAGTTACGCTCCCCCCATGCCGGACGCCAGAAGCGAGAACCACGCCACACCCGTGCACGTCATCGGCGCCGGACCAGCCGGGCTGGCCGCCGCCGCGGCCCTCAAGGACCAGGGCATCCGGTCCGTCGTACTGGACCGCTCCCCCTCGGTGGGCTCCTCCTGGCGGGCCCACTACGACCACCTGCGCCTGCACACCACCCGTGGCCGGTCCGCCCTGCCGGGCCTGCCCATCCCCCGGAGCCACGGCCGCTGGGTCAGCCGCGACGACATGGTGCGCTACCTGGAGGACTACGCCAGCCACCACCACCTGGAGGTGGCCCCCGGGGTGAGCGTGGACCGCGTGGAGCGGGAGGACGACCGCTGGGTGCTGCACGCCAACGGCGGACGCCGGCTCAGCAGCCCGGTGGTGGTCGTCGCCACCGGCTTCCACCACACCCCCCGGATGCCGGACCTGCCCGGACGGGACGGCTACCTCGGGGAGTTGCTGCACTCTCGCGACTACCGCGAACCCGGCCCCTACCGGGGGCGAGACGTCCTGGTCATCGGCGCCGGCAACAGCGGCACCGAGATCGCCACCGACCTGGCACGCGGCGGCGCCCAGCGGGTGCGCCTGGCCGTACGCGGCACACCCCACCTGGTACGCCGCTCCTTCCTGGGCTGGCCCGCCCAGAACAACGCCATCCTCAGCCGACGGCTCCCCACCGGGCTCGCCGACCGGCTGGCCCACCAGTACACCCGGCTGACCACCCCCGACCTCGCCCCCCAGGGGCTCCCGCGCCCGCAGACCGGCCTGGTCACCCGGGCCCGTCAGGGCGCCCTCCCGGTGTACGACTCGGGGCTGATCAAGGCGGTCCGCAAGGGCACCGTCGAACCGGTACGCGCGGTGGAGTCCTTCGACGGCGACAAGGTGGTGCTGGCCGGCGGGGAACGCATCGCCCCCGAGGTCGTGATCGCGGCCACCGGCTACGAGCAGGCCCTGGAGAAGCTGGTCGGCCACCTGTCCGTACTGGATGAGTCCGGCCGCCCCCTGGTGAACGGTCGCCGTTCCCTGGCCGGCACCCCCGGGCTGTACTTCCTCGGTTACACCAACCCCGCCAGCGGGGCACTGCGGGAACTCGCCCTGGACGCACGGAAGATCGCCCGGGCGGTGGCCCGGACGACCAGCTGAGACCGGTACCCCGGGTCAGTGGCGCGGGGTGCGGGCGACGGCGCCGCTCAGGGCATGGGCACGCCCAGGGAGAAGCCCTGGGGCCCGGAAGTGGTGGGGCGCCGTGGGTCCCGTGGACCCTCGCCCCGTGCCTCGGGAATGGCGCCCTGGGCCGCCTGGCAGTCCAGTTCGCACCAGATGCGCTTGCCCCCGCCCTCCAGTTGCCAGCCCCAGCGGTCCGCGAGCCCGTCCACCAGCTCCAGCCCCCGCCCCCCGGTGTCGTCGCCCTCCGCGTGCCGTGGCGCGGGCGGGGTGTCACTGATGTCGGCGACCTCCACCCGTACCGGGCCGGGAGCGGCCGAGGGCGGGACCGCCATGCGCAGTACGGCGGGGTGGCCGGTGTGCACCACCGCGTTGGTGACCAGCTCGGAGATCAGCAGGATCAGGGTCTCCGCGAGGGGTTCCTCCGCTCCGATCCCGCATCCCGCGAGCCTTCGCCGGGCCCAGTCGCGGGCTCGGCTCACCTCCGTCGGGTCGGGGCCGACCTCCAGCTGCGATTGAAGCACCTGCACCGTTCACACCATCCGAACCGGCGGGCTCACGGCCCGACACCTTGCGCGTATCACGAAACGTGACACCGACGTCACACAGCTTGATCGGCCGGAGCCGGCCACAACAAGCACTTCGGCCAGAGTCCGGCGCAAAGGATGAGCCGGCCCCCGGACTGTGCGAGCCCGGTGACCATGAGTCGAACGTCGTCCCATGGGCCTCTCCTGGTGCGTCGTGGTGCGGTCGACAACTCGTTTCCTTGCGCCTGTGAAGCACGCTGCCGGGGAGCGTACAGGAACGGAAGGAGTCGCTCCGACCCGGACTCGTCACAGCGGGAAAACGGACGGATCTCTACATTCAACCGTCAACAACCCCTCGGTCACCGACTGTTGATGGCCACCCAACGCACTGCCTCAAGTACACAAAGTGAGAGTTCACGGGGTTTTCACGACCCCATACGAGACCAAACGGAACATCGCCGCGCAGACGGCCCGCCATCCCGTGAGCGAGGGCGACCAACTCCCGCCCACCCGGCGGAGGTTGACGCCACCGCGACCCAACAGGCCGCGAAGATCCACCGATTACCAGCCGGAGCTTTGCGAAACGAACGTGTCACACACGGGTCGCGCACCACCACCGAGGCCACCCGGAGGCGAGCCGGCACCCCGGAGGACGACCACACGGCGTGAGGGGCACCCGGTTCACCCTCACCTTGCGTACGACGGGAGGCACCCTCAGCGCCGCACTACCGGCAGTGACGTGACCAGGATCACAGCGGTACGGGGATGAAAGAGCGGCCCGGAAGAAAACGGGAGGAGGCGACCGGACAGCGGCACCCACGACGGGCCCGACCCCGGCCGGAGACGGAACGGCGCCACCGGAAGCAGGCGCCCGTGAAGAGGCACCGAGCGGGGGTGCCGAAAAAGGGCCAGGGAGCGGCGTGGGGATCTCGGGAGATCAGGGAGCGCGTTCTGGTGTCGTGCGGCTGCGGGACAGGGTGGGGCGGAGGAGGAGTCGACCGGCACGTCGGCGACCGCGATCCACAGCGGCCCGCAGCGACCTACGACGGCCCACGGCGCTCTACGGCGACCCATGGCGACTACGCGGCGAGGTGCGGCACGCTCGGTGACACCGCACGCGAGCCTGGCGGTGATCCGTACGACCTAGGGTGTGTCGTTTGGATCTCGGGAGATCAGGGAGCGCGTTCTGGTGTCGTGGATCGCAAGGCGGAGGAGGAGTCGATGCAGCGCATCGGCGACCGCGACCTACAGCGACAACGCGGCGAGGTGCGGCACGCTCGGTGACACCGCACGCGAGCCTCGCAGCGATCCAAACGACGCACCCTAGGCCGACAGCGGGCCGGCGGCGGGCGACCGGTCGGTCGCCGACTCCAGGTCGGGGTAGCAGTCGAAGAGTCGACGCACCCCGAGGGCGGCCAGCACCCGGTTCACGTGAGAGCCGTCCACCGCGCCCTGGGCGGGCAGGATCAGCCGTAGCTGGCCCGCGCAGGAGCGCATCAGCCGGCGTGAGGCGATCAGCACACCCACCCCGCTGGAGTCGCAGAACAGCACCTCGGACAGGTCGAGCACCAGACTGCGACGCCCCTCGGCCACCGCGTCATGAACGTGCTGCCGGACGGCCGGCGAGGTCACCAGATCCATCTCCCCGGAGACCCGCAGGACGGCCCACTCGCCCCGTTCCTCCTCCCACACCTTCAACGACACGTGTCCGCGTCCCCTTCGCTCGACTGCGTCCCCCCGGACCTCCGGCCAGCGGAAGCCATCCTTCCCGATTCGGCTGCCCCCTGCCACCGGCTCAAAACAGATCCGCTGTCGTGACCCTATTCCCCACTCGGCAGCTTCCTCCTCATAATTCCGATCACGCACGCATAACACCTCGGCGTCGGAGGGTGGGCACCTGGTGGTACAGGGCCGACAAAAGAGGCGAAAAACCTCGGCTCTCCCCAGCTGTCCGCCCCATGGAGTGGCCAATGCCGCAAAACCACTGGTGGCCTCTTCCCTCAGCACTACATTCGAGGTGCTGACCACAACAGCGGCCGGACAGACACCGATACCGACAGCGGCGGGCGCCGCACCACCCGAGGCCGAAGGCTGGGGAGCCACCATGGCGAACGAGACACCACCACGCTGGGACCGCAGAATGCGGCAACGGCTGGTGCGTGGCGAGGCGGCGGCACTGGGAGAGCTGTACGACCTGTACGCCCCCCTGGTCCACAGCCTCGCCACCCGGGTGCTGGACGACAACACCGACGCCGACCAGACCACCCGAGAGGTCTTCACCCACGTCTGGGAGAACCCCGAGACCTTCGACCCCTCGGACGGCACCCTCCGTTCCTGGATCGCCGACCTCGCCCAACAGCGCGCCGTCGCCCGCCTCAGAAAACGCCACAGCCGACTGGAGACCCCCAGCCGGGTCGAGGAGAAGGTGCTCGCCGCCAGTACCGCCGCCCGCGCCGACTACATCGCCGGCTCGATGCCCGCCTCACTCCGCGCGGCCCTGCACCTGGCCTACTTCCAGCGCCAGGACTACCGGCAGGCGGCGACCCAACTCGGCGTCACCGAGGAGGAGGCCCGCCGACGACTCCGGCTCGGCCTCCAACTGCTGTCCACCGCCGTGCCCGCCGGCCCCCGGAGTACCCGGTGAACCACCACCCCAGCGCCCACGACCAGCCCCCCGACCACGGTGCGGAACCCCCCTGCGCCGACCCCGGACAACCGGGGTTCCCCTCGGACGGCGACCACACCGACGCGGCCGACGGAGGTGGGCGCCACCGGGAGGGGGAGGACCCCGGGGCCGGCCAGCCGCCCCGTATCCCGCCGCCCCGGGACGCCGCCGACGACGACATCGAGCGGCTGCCCGAGCTGCCGGCCGAGGAGGCGGACCCACCCCGGGCCATGGGCGGCCCACCGGCCAAGCCCTCCCTCGGCCACGAGGAGCGAGCCCCGGTCACCGCCCGGCCCGCCCTGGAGCACCGGGTACTGAAGTCCCTCCTCGGAGCCTGGGCCCTCTCCGCCTGCTCCCCCGCCGAGACCGAGGCGGTGGAGGAACACCTCACCGACTGCGCCAGCTGCGCCGAGGAGGCGGTACGCCTCCGGGACGCCGTCGGGCTGCTGCACCCGGCCGAGAACCTGGACCTGGACCCCCAGCTGCGGGCCCGGGTGCTGGGCGGCTGCCTCGACCGACGGCCGGCCCGGGTGCCGGTACCGGGGTGGGCCGTCCCCCTCGACGCCCAGGCGGCACGGCTGGACGCGCTGCTCCACGACATGGCCGAGCACGAGTGGCGGGCCGAGGTCGTCCTGCGGTGGTTCGACGGCCGGGAGCTGGCCAGCAGGTCCACCACGGTGGGCGCGGTGATCGGTCATCTACTGGCCGTGGACGGGCTGTTGGCCGGCGCGCTGGGACTCCCGGACCCGCTCGGGCCGGACGCCGAGCACGATCCCGCCACCCGGACCGAGCGCTACTGGCGAGGTCACGCCCGGGAAGACGACCAGCGGGCCGAGGGGTTCCGCACCCTGCGACGGCAGTGGCGCCGGCAGGGGCACGAGTTGATAAGAGCGGCGTCCTTCGCCACCCCCCGTACCGTCGAACTGCCCGTGCCCTACGGCTCGTTCCGCCTGCCGGTGCGGGACGCCTTCCTGGACCGCGCGTTCGAGTGCTGGGTGCACACCGTGGACATCGCCCAGGCCGTGGACTACCCGCACGAACCCCTGCCCAGCTGTCACCTGAACCAGCTGATCGACCTGGCGGTGCGGATGCTGCCGACCGCCCTGCGCCGGCGTCGGCGGGCCGGGCTGGCCGCGACCTCCCCGGAGCCCGGGGAACGGGTGCTGCACCTGGAGGTCGAGGGCAACGGCGGCGGCGACTGGTACGTCCCCCTGGACGACGGACCGGTCCGGGAGCCCTCGGCGTCGGCACCGGACCGGCGGCCCCCCGAGGTGGACCCGGTGGCTCATGTCGCCCTGGACGGGCAGGAGTTCTGCCGGCTGGCCGCCGGTCACGTGCCCCCCGCCGAGGCGCTGGCCGGTCAGGACGGTGACCGCGAGGTCATCCACGACGTCCTGTTCGCCACCGCCTCGATGTCCCGGATGTGAGCCGGGGCCCGGCCGGGCGGGCCCTCAGGCGAAGACCACGGTGCGGTTGCCGTTCAGCAGCACCCGGCGTTCGCTGTGCCACTTCACCGCTCGGGCCAGGGCCTGGCACTCCACGTCCCGGCCGAGGGCGACCAGTTGGCTCGGCGACACCTCGTGTCCGACCCGCTCCACCTCCTGCTCGATGATCGGCCCCTCGTCCAGGTCGGCGGTCACGTAGTGGGCGGTGGCACCGATCAGCTTCACCCCCCGGGCGTGCGCCTGGTGGTAGGGCTTGGCGCCCTTGAAGCTCGGCAGGAACGAGTGGTGGATGTTGATGATGCGGCCCGACAACTGCTTGCACAGGTGGTCGGAGAGCACCTGCATGTACCGGGCCAGCACCACCAGTTCGACCCCCTCCCGCTCCACCAGGTCCAGCAGCCGCTGCTCGGCCTCCTCCTTGGTGTCCCGGGTCACCGGAATGTGGTGGAAGGGCACGTCGAAGGAGGCGGCGAGTTCCGCGAAGTCGGTGTGGTTGGAGACCACGGCCGCGATCTCCACCGGCAGGGCCTGGATACGGGAACGGAACAGCAGGTCGTTGAGGCAGTGGCCGAACCGGCTGACCATCAGCACCACCCGCATCCGGTCGCCGGCCCGGTGGATCTGCCAGTCCATGGCGAAGGCGTCCCCGATGGCGGCGAAGCTCGCCCGCAGTTTGTCCAGGGTGACCCGGGGCTCGGCGGAGAAGTGGACCCGCATGAAGAACAGCCCGGTGTCGTGGTCGCCGAACTGCTGGCTGTCCTCGATGTTGCAGCCGGTCATGAACAGATAGCTGGCGACCGAGTGCACGATGCCCTGGCGGTCAGGGCAGGACAGGGTCAGCACGTACTCTTCGGGCCGCTCGGCCCCCTGGGGCCGGTCGGCGGCTGGGGCCGTTCGGTCACTGGACTCGCTCATGCCCTCAGCGTGGCACAGGCCACCACCGGTACGTCGCCGACGCCCACCCACCGGTCAACGCCGGGGGCCGACGGCCCGCGAGCGCCGACGACACCCTGGTGCGGCCGGTTCCGGTGGACGCCCCACCCGGTCACGGCGAGAGGTGCCGCCGGGCGGCGGAGCCGGGGGTACGGGGTCGACCGGGGCCGCCCGTCGGACGGTTCACACCGCCCGCAGCTTGGCCTCCAGGACCTCCAGGGAGTCCGGCACCAGGTCCGGGTTCTCGCCGTCGTTGGTGGCCAGGCGTATGTGCGCCTCGCGTGCCGCCCGTACCGCCTCCGGCCACCCGTGGTGCTCCAGATACGCGGCCACCGGGGCGTCCGCCCCGACCTGGTGCATGATCCGCAGTACCCGCAGTACCGCGGTGTCCACCAGGGCGGCCTCCTGCGAGTCGCGGAAGATGGTGCCCACGTACTTCTCCGCCGACCAGTTGTCCAGCCAGGTGTCCTCCACCAGCCGGTACACGGCGTCGGTCACGTCCCCGTAGCCGGGACGACCGACGCCCCAGCACTCCTGTTGGAAGGTGGGGTCGGAGAGCATGTGCAGCGCCGAGCGCACGTTGCTACGCCACCGCCACCACGGCATGTCTTTGACAGGCATGGCGCCCATGGTGGCGGACGGGCGACCTCGCCGGGAAGACGTCGGGGAACCTTGCTCCATACCCCCGAGCCTACGTTCCCCTCCGTCCGGCCCCACGGCCACCACCGTGAACAGCGGGCAGAGGCAGGGTCCGTGCGGCGGGCGGCCCCCGAACCGGCCGGCCCGGCCGCCACGGTGCGCCGGCCCGTGGTCACCCCCGCCTCCCGGAGCACGGGGGCCGCCCCACCTGGCAAGGGGCACCAGTGTTTTCCAGCCATTCCCCGGGGTCCGAAGCGGCTACGGCCACCTCCCGCCCCCTCCCCCGGGGTTCCGTGACTCACCCACCACTGGGGGCACCGAGGAGGAGCCCGCGCGCCCTCGGTAAGGGCGACCCCCGTACGACCCCGACCCGGCCCGTACGGTGCGGACACGTCGGCCGGGGTACCGCCGAGGGCCGGCATCCGCCCCACCCGGGGCCGGGGGCGGTACGGGGCACCCTCCATGGGCGGGCAACCAGGGCACCGTGGTGCGGGGTCACACCCCCGAGAGCGGGCGGAAGCGGGAGGGGGCGCCGCGGTCCCCCCTGTCGTCGGGCGACTGTCGGTGCGCTGCCCGGTCGGTCCGGTGACGGCGCCCGTGCCGCCACCACCGCACCCCAAGTAGCGGCACGCGAACGGCAGTTGGGGACCCCCGCCCGGGGCGGGGTACCACCGGGCACCTGACGGTCACCCCGCCAGAGGCGAGGGGGGCGCGCTCCAGCCGGCGGCCACGTCCAGACGCAGGTGGAGCGTCGATGGCGCAAGGTTCCCGATGGCGTCGACGGCACGACGACGCTCGGTCGCAAGGACCAGCCGTGCCGGAAGCTGCCCACCGGACGCAACCACAAGAGGGCGCATAGGCAGTTCGCGCCAGCGGCCCGAGCCGGGGCACCGTAAGCGGCCGGCCAGGGAGCACAGGAGCCGAACCCCAGGGCACCACCCACCCCAGGCACGGAACACGGGGCTCCCCCCGAGACGCCACCCCGAAGGTGACGGCAACTCAAACACCGAAGCCCGGACGGCAGTTGGGGCCACCGCCCCGGACGCGGTACCCACAGGCGTCCAGGCAAGGCACGGACCCCCACGAACGACGGCTACCCAAACAACTTCACAAGGACGGCAGTGGGGAAGCAGGGCGCGCTCCAGCAGGCCGAACCCCCGGGCGGCCCCAAGCAGCCGGCCAGGCCAGGGGCACGCCACCACACCCCACCACCGGCCAGACAGCACAGGAGCCGAACCCCAGGGCGCCACCCACCCCGGGCACGGAACACGGGGCTCCCCCCGAGACGCCACCCCGGAGGTGACGGCAACCCAAGTAGCGGGGCCCGGGCGGCAGTTGGGGCCACCGCCCCGGACGCGGTACCCACAGGCGTCCAGGCAAGGTGAACGAAGACCCTTCAGTCTCCCGAACCCCAGGGAGCGGCAGACGGCCGGCCAGGCCAAGGGCCACACCAGCGCCCACCAGCGACCGGCCAGCACCCACACACGGAGCCGTACGGCCTTCTCCCCGGCCCGGCAAGGCGCCGGCCCCCAGGGCATCGCCCGGAGGTGACGGCAACTCAAACACCCGGGCGCGGATGGCAGTTGGGGCCTCCGCTCGGGACGGGTGCCCGAACAGAGGGGACGGGACTGAGCCGGCAGTCCACACCCGGTCAGGCAGTACCGAGGTCCTGGGCAGCCACGAACCTGGGCGACCACCCACCCGCGTACGGAAGGTCCCTGCACGTCAGGGAGAACGCCAACGCCCGGACGACCCCGTACCGGAACACGAGGGAGCGACAACTCCCCTGACAGTGCGAGCCGTCGGGCCCGGGCCGGGGCCAACGGGACACCGGCCGAGCGGACGGTCCTTCAGGACCCGGCGGTCACAGCTCGGTGTACTGGCGTTCCTTGTGGCCGTACTTCTTGGCCGTCGGGTTCCACAGGGCGGCGGCCCTCTTCTTCTCGATGGTGGCGCTGCCGCTGGCGCGGTTGCCGACGAGGGCGTGCTGGGTGGCACGGGACTTGCCCTTCTTGCAACCGTGCTTCTTGTCGGCCATCTCCCCCGCCCAGGCCGCGTAGTGGTTGTCGGCCGCGGCGGAGTGCCGCCAGGCGCTCTTGAGGTGCGCGGTCAGCTTGGCGTTGTTGGGGATCTTGTCCTTCTCCAGGGCGTTGAGCCGGGTGATCAGGCTGTTGCGCTGCTTGGCCGCGGCCCGTAGGTCCACAGCGGCCTGGTGGAGGTTCTTGCACTGGCGGATGGCGTTGACCGAGTTGATCACCGTGGAGCGGCTGTTGTTGCTGTCGCCCAACAGGGCGTCCAGCTTCTTGGCCTGCGGCTTGACCGGGTCGGGAGCCTTGGACTCCTTCTGCGCGCTGGGGCTGGCCGAAGCGTCCGGCGTCCCCTCGCCGTCGCCGCTGAAGCTGATCGCGGCGCCCACGGCCAGGCCGAGGGCGGCCAGCACGGCCACGCCCACCCCGAGCAGCAGCGCCGGCGAACGGCGTCCACGGTCGTCGGGCTCGTAGTCGTCGTACCCGTACGAAGGCTGGGAGGGGCCACCCGCGCCCGGCCCGCCCTGGCTGTTGGCCGCCTGGTCGAACAACGGCAACTGCTGGGTGTGGTCGCCGCCGGCCGGGGGCGCCTCGCTACGGAACAGGTTGTCGAAGTCGGACAGCGGCTGGCGGGTACCCGAGTCGGCCGGCTGCTGGCCGGGGCCCTGCCCCATGGACGCGGCACCCGCCCCGCCCGTGGAGTGGGCACCGCCGGGGCGTACCGCCCGCAACTGGGTGGTCGACTCAGGGTCCCCGGACTGGGGCGGCAGGAACTGGGTCTGCTCGGAGTCGGGCGAGCCCATGGCGGGCTGCCCTCCGCCCGGAGGCGGTGCGCCCGGGTCGATGGGCGGCATCATCGCGGTGGCCTCGGCGTCCGGGTTGCCGCCGGCGTACTGCCCACCGGGGGGCGAGGCGTATCCGGGGTAGCCGTAACCGGAGGTCGAGTGCCCCTGCTGGGGCGCGGACCCCTGGGGCAGTTCCCCGACGGGCCCGGCCGCCGGGGGCAGGGGCGCGGAGCCGGTGTGGGACGGCTGGGCGGGAGGCTGGCCAGGAAGCCCCGGGGCGTGTGCCGGTGGCGGGGGCGCCGTCGGGGGTATGGACGGCGGCGCGCCGTTGGAGTACTGGCCGGTGGGCGGTCCGGGCTCGGTCCGCTGGCCGTAGGAACCGTAGCCTCCGGCCTCGGGCGGGAGCTGTCCGGCCGACTGCTGGTGCCCGGCGGGCGGGGTGTGGTCCTGCGGGGACTGGGGCCCCCAGGGTTGGCCCCAGGGCTGCCCCTGCGAGGGCTGCGCTCTTGAGGGTTCGGGTTCCGAGTCCTGGCCCGGATACCACGGCTCCCCGTGGGAGGGCAGCACAACTCCCTCGCGCGGGGCGGAGTGCGCGGGGTAGGGGTCATCTCCCTGTCCGCGGCCGTTGTGCGTGTTCACGACAGGCTCCTCATTGGCCAGGACTACGAAACCTCGGTCACGCTACCGGGTTGTTCGAACGCGAGACCAGTTGACCATTCGCGGGGTGGACCCGCTCGGGGCTCCCCACCCGGACGTGGGGCACCCCTCGGAGGCCCGAAAAGCGGCACCCCGGGACAGGTCACCCGAAGCGCCCCGCCCAGGGGTGACCGAAACCCACCGGGGACACCCCCGTCAACCCCGGTCCCGCCCACGTGCACCCGGCACGGGGACCGGGGGAGGACGACGGGGGAACGATCCCGCACCGCAGGGCAGAGGTCGCGGGGCCGAGAAGGACCCGACGCGGAGCATGGGCGGCGCCGGTCATCCGGCAGGCAAGGTCGCGTAGCGAGGGCGCGGTGGCAGGACCGGGCGGCTGGGTGGTGTGCACCGCCCGGCCGTCCGAAGGGCGTGCCCAGGATGTGCCGTTCGGATCCTGGGAGATCGGTGAGCGCGTTCTGGTGTCGTGCGCTACGGGACAGAGCAGGGCGGAGGAGGAGTCGACGCGGCGCGTCGGCGACCCCCACCTACAACCACCACCGCTGCCACACCGCACTCGGCGGCCACCCACCCGACACCCGCGTCAACAACCCTGCGGGTCAGTACACCTAGGCGCTCTACGGCGGCCCACAGCGATCCACAGCGACAACGCGGCGAGGTGCGGCACGCTCGGTGACACCGCACCCCGACCTCGCGGCGATCCGAACGACACGGCCTAGGCGACGACGCCCCCTTTATGGCGTTCCCGCAGCAGCGACACATGGCCACCCACGACCCCGCGCGGCAACGCGGCCCGCAGGAACGGCTCGACGACCCTGCGCCAGCCCTCGGGATGGTCGTAGTGCACCAGGTGGCCGGCGGCGGGCACCTCGGCGTAGACCCCGCGTGGCAGCACCCGCACCATCTCCTGCGCCTCGGCACGCCCCAACTCGCCGTCGATACCCCGGACCACGAGGGTCGGGCAGGGGACCTGCGCCAGCTCCTCCCAGTGGGCGTCCAGCACCCAGGAGGCACGGGAGGCCAGCATCTGGCGATGGTGGAAGACCGGCCGCCAACCGTCCGCCCGCTCCTCCATGACCTCGGCGAAGAAGTCGCCGCGCGAGGGGTTGGGGCGCTCCAGGGTGGGGTCCTCCTCACCGAACCAGCGCCGGACGTCGGCGAGGGTGGTGAACGGCAGGGGCCAGGAGTCGAACCACCGCTCCCAGGCCTGCTGGGACTGGATGCCCAGCGCGGAGGCGCGCATGTCGCAGATGACCAGGGCTCGCACCAGGTCGGGCCGGCGGGCCGCCAGTTGCCAGGCGGTGAGGGCTCCCATGGAGTGGCCGACGAGGGCCACCGGCCCCAGCCCCAGCCGTTCGATGACCGCTTCGGCGTCGTCGACGTACGCCTCGCGGTCGAAGGGCCCCTCGGCGGGCTTCTCGCTGCGGCCGTGCCCGCGTTGGTCGAGGGCCACCGTGCGGTAGGCGGTGGAGAGCCAGCGCGCGGTGTCCGCCCAGTGTGCGGCGCGGCCCATCAGGCCGTGGAGCAGCAGCACGCCGGGAGGTGGACCGTCCAGTCCACCGGGAACCCCCACCGGGTCGTTCACCGCCTCGTCCGTGAACTCCCAGGCAGCCAGCCGCACTTCACCCGCTCCGCTCACATCGACGCGTCGCACCATGCGAGTCGACACCCCCTCTTCACGTCCGTTTCGAGTGCCCGCACCCCCAGGCTATCGAACCTCTATTCGAAAACCCGGGTTCCGGCACCCGCTCCCCACTTTCGAGTGAAGGCCCCCACACCACGTCCACCCCACCGGGACCGCCGGGCGGCCTTCGTCTTTGCCGAACACCACCGTCGCACAGTTCACATAAGTTTCGTATCTGTACGGGAGAATCCGGCCGGATCCGCCGGTTCCGCGCGCACCGGTCCCGGAGCGCTCCCGACCGCCTCCCGACCAACCGCCCGACGTACCGAGGCGGTTGGGGAAGCACTGGTCGGGGCCCTCAGTCGAACCTGATGTGACGGACTCCCACCCAGGCCCGGCGGAGCCGTTCGGCCACCGGGCCGTCGCGGTTCGGCAGGAGCGTCAACCCGGCCCGGGACGCGATCCGTTCGGCGACCCGGGGCACCGGAAGCCGGTCGGTCCACAGGTGTTCGGCGAACTCCTCGCCGGCCAGGGACTCCAGGCAGTGGTCCAGCCGACGGTGGGCGAAGCTCTCGCCGACCTGTCCGGTGGCACGTCGGGCCAGGTGGACCACCTCGCGCTCGCGCAACCGGCGTCGTACGGTCCCGGGCCGGGCGAGGAGGGCGAAGTGGCGCACCACGTGGCCGCGTTCACGCAGGGCACCGACGGTCTCCCGGAAGTACGTCGGCTCCACCACGGTCATCGGCACGATGACCGTGCCCGGATGGTGGCGGGCGGCGAGGTCCAGCGTCTCCACCACCCCGTGCCGCCAGGCGGGAAGGTCCTGGAAGTCGCCGCGCAGCGCGCGGGGCAGCATCCGGTGCATCCCGAAGCCCAGGTGCTCGGGGTCACAGATCACGCTGCCCGGCAGCCGCCGTCGGAGTTCGTGGGCGGTCACCGTCTTGCCGCCGCCGAAGGGGCCGTTGATCCACACCAGCATGGGGGCAGGGTAGGTGGGCCGGGGCCGTCAGCGGTCCTCCGGCCCCCGACCCGGGTCGGTCACCTCCGGGCGACGAACACGTGGGAGGCGATGTCCTCCTCCAGCTCGGCCGCCTCGCCGCCGCTGCCGACCTGCACCCCGCCGTCGCCGCCGGGGGTCACGCTCACCACCGCGCCGGGCTGCACTCCCGCGCGCCGCAGGGTGTACATCAGCTGGGAGTCGGTCTGGATCGGCTCCCCGATGCGCCGTACCACCACCGTCATCCCGTCCACGCCGGGCTTCAGGTCCATCAGGTTCACCAGCCCGTCGCCCAGGAACGGGCCGGCCTCCTGGGCCTCGCCCAGCTCCTCCAGACCGGGGATGGGGTTGCCGTACGGGGACTCGCTGGGGTGCCGCAGCAGCTCCAGCACCCGGCGCTCCACCGCCTCGCTCATCACGTGCTCCCAGCGGCAGGCCTCGGCGTGGACCTGCTCCCACTCCAGGCCGATCACGTCGACCAGCAGGCACTCGGCCAGCCGGTGCTTGCGCATCACCCGGGTCGCCAACCGACGGCCCTCCTCGGTGAGTTCGAGGTGCCGGTCCCCCGCCACCGTGAGCAGGCCGTCCCGCTCCATCCGCGCGACGGTCTGGCTCACCGTCGGGCCGCTCTGGTCCAGGCGTTCCGCGATGCGCGCCCGCATCGGTACGACGCCCTCCTCCTCCAGCTCCAGAACGGTGCGGAGATACATCTCCGTGGTGTCGATGAGTCCGGACATGCCTGCACCTCGTCAGTTCGTGTGGTGACTCCGGCTCCAATTCTGACGCATCACGACGGTGAACGTGTTTCCCCGGCCGACCTTCTTGACAGCCGGCCCGGGCCCCTCGAACGTGATCACCGCGTGGCGCCGCCCGAGGCCGCACCGCGCCCGGGCACCGGCCGACTCGCGCTGGCTCGACGACCCGACGTCGACCGACCGACCGGTGAACCGGTCTCGCCCGTCCGGCAGCCAGTGGAGGAACCGACCATGGACGCACGTCCCCAGCAGCACGCGGAGCCCGGCACGGGCGGCGATCCGGCCGCCGCCACCCCGGATGCGGCGGAGTCGCGGGCCGCCGACCAGGGGCTGGCCGAGGGCTATCTCCAGGCGGCGGTACGGCTGTTGGAGACGGTTCGCGAACGGGAGGGCGAGCGCATCCGGGAGGCCGGCCGGCTGGTGGCGGACACCGTGGAGAACGGGGGCCGCCTCTTCGCCTTCGGGGCGGGCCACTCCTCCCTGCCGGCCCAGGACCTGGTGTACCGGGCGGGGGGCCTCGCGGTGTGGAACCTCCTCGGTGTACCGGGCGCGGTGGGCGTCGACGTACGCCCCGCCACCCTGGGCAGCGCCCTGGAACTGGTCGACGGGCTGGCCAGCACGGTGCTGGACCAGAGCCCGGCCGAGTCCGGGGACCTGCTGGTGGTGATCTCGCTGTCCGGCCGCAACCCCCTGCCGGTGGAGATGGCGGCGCACGCGCGCGAGAGGGGGCTGCGGGTGGTGGCGGTGACCTCCCTGGCGTACGCGGACAGCACCCGTTCCCGGCACTCCTCGGGGACCTTCCTCAAGGACCACGCCGACCTGGTGATCGACAACCAGGTGGCGGTCGGGGACGCCGAACTGAGCCTGGAGGGCGTGGACGCCCCCTTCGGCCCGGCCTCCACGGTGGTGGTGAGCGCCATCATGCAGGCGGTCACGGCCAGCGCGGCCGGAACGCTGCGGCACCGGGGAATCACCCCTCCCCTGCTGCGGTCGGGCAACGTCGACGGCGGCCACGAGTGGAACGCCCGGCTGATGCGCAGCTACCGGGACCGCCTCTACTACGGCCACTGAGCCGGCCCTCACCGGCCCGCGGGTCCAGACTGGGGGGATGAGCGACAGCACCGGCCCCCCGGCCTCCCCCGGCTCCCCAGCAATCCTCGACGGCGCGGAACTACCGCCCGGCTACGGCACGGTGAACCCCTTCGTGGCGGTACGGGGGCCGGGCGGGGCCGCCGCGTTCATCGACTTCCTCCAGCGGGTGCTGGACGGTCGAGAGACCCCGCCGGCCCGCGCCGTCGACGCGGACGACCTGCTGATTCACGCGGAGGTGCGGATCGGCGCCTCCACCGTGATGCTCTGCGACGCCAAGCCCCACTGGTCGTTCACCCCGGCGCTGCTCCAGGTGTACGTCCGCGACGTCGACGCGGTGGTCGCCCGGGCCCGGGCCGAGGGCGCGGAGGTCGTCACCGAACCGACCCCCTTCCACGGCCACCAGCGGCTCGCCCGGGTTCAGGACCCCTGGAGCAACCTGTGGTGGTTCTTCGAGTACGGCGAGGACAGCGTCGCCCCCTCGCAGGCGCCCCCGACCGCGCCCACCTGGCGCGCCGACCCCTCGGCCCCGCCCAGCTACGTCCACCGCACCGTCGACGCCGCGCTGACCACCCTGCGGGAGCCCGAGCGGCCCTGACGGAGGCGCGGGCCCCGGGCCCCGGCCGGGCACCCGTGGCGGGCGCCGGCGTCGGGGTGGTCAGGCCGGCCCGGCCCTCGGGAACTCAGCGCAGGGCGCGCCCGAGGTCGACGGCCAGCCCCAGTCGGCCGGCGATCTCCTCGGCGTAACCGGCGTCGAGTCGGTCGAAGCCCTGCCGGGACGCGCCCCGCAGGAAGGTCACCACCCCCAGGGTGCGGCCCCTGCTGCGGAGCACGGCGCTGACCGCGTGCTGGGTGCCCTCCGGCCAGTCCCGTTCCTCGGCCCAGCCAGGGGGCGCGGGGCTGTCACCGACACCGGCGCGCACCGTCTCGCCCCGCTGGCAGGCCTGGACGGCGGGGTGGTGGGGCTCGTAGGACAGCGGGAGGAAGCCGTCCAGTCCGGGGGCGGCCGGTTCCACCGAGTCCAGGCTGGGCGCCGTGACCGCCCGGCACAGTCGGGGCGTCGGCCCCGACTCGCCGGTGGCGATGCCGTGCCCCTGCTCGGAACGGCGCACCGTCCCGGGGGCGGGCGGGTCGACCACCAGGTCCAGCAGGGCGTGGTCGGCGAAGCCGGCGAGCGCGAAGTCCAGGTGGACGGCGGCGGCCTCCATCGGCTCGGCGCACTCGGCGGCCACCCGGGAGGCCCGGTGGAGTTGCCGGCCTCGGAACCGGAGCTTGGCGGACTGCTGCTCGGCGTGCTTGGCGTCGGTGACGTCCTGGAACAGCCAGGCCACGCCCAGCGGCGCGGGCTCCTCGGTGTGCAGCGGTGATACCAGGCGCAGGAAGTCCGAGCGCCAGCAGCGCCGGGCGGACAGTTCGGTCTCCCCCTCGGCCAGGGGGCGGCGCAGGGTGACCCAGGTCTCGGTGGGCGCCGGTGGGGTGCCCTCGGCGAGTACGTGGGTGAGCGCGCCCTCCAGGGCCTCCCGCCCCTGTTCCAGCAACTCCCCGATGGGGCGCCCGAGCAGGGCGGTACGCGGGACGCGCAGGGCGCGGGAGGCGTAGCCGTTGGCGGCGGCCGGGCGGAGGTCGGCGTCGACCAGCACCACGCCCCAGTAGGCGTCGTCGAACAGGGCGTCGCTCAGCGCGACGGAGCGTTCCAGGTCGATCTGCTGGTGGACCTCGCCGAAGGCGCAGTACAGGCCGGCGGCCTCCTCGCCGGCACCGCGTACCGCCGAACACTGGGTCCGCACCAGAACCCGCCTGCCCTCCTTGGTGAGCAGGGCAAACTCCTGGACCTGGCGTCCCGGCGCCTCCATGGCCCGGTACAGCCGGGCCTCGATCTCGGGGGCGTCGGCCTCCCGGACCGCCCAGCCGGCCAGGCCTCGGCGGCCGATGACCTCCTCGGGGGTCCAGCCGAGGATGCGCTGGGCCTGACGGTTCCAGTGGGTGACGGTGCCTCGGGCGTCGAGGGCGAGCAGGGCGGTGTCCATGCCGTTGAGCAGGGTGCTCAACAGCGGGGCGTCGGCCCCGGCTTCGGTGACGCCCTCCTCGGCGGGCGGGGGCTGGTGCCGCTCCTGTTCGGGGATGTTCGGGGAGTCGGTCGGGCTCCCCGGGGGTCGGGCTCCGTCGGGTTGCTCCGGTACCTGCCGCCCGGGGGCGGACTGGTCGGGCTGTGCCCCTTCGTCGGGGCTCTCTGACGCGGCGGCGGCTGGGGTGGAGGGTGCCTGGGAACCCCCGGGCGTGCCTATCCTGCCTGGCTCCCCCTGGTCGCCGGACTTCTTGGACTGTGCGGTCACTGGTCACTCCCGGCTGGACGCTTCTGCGGCCGTATGTGCGCTCCCATCATGACTACGGGGACGCGAGATCATTCAACTCGAACGTGACCTACCCCACAGCGGAAAACGGAAAATCGTTGCCCCGCCGAAATGTGTTGCCCCGCCGTGGGCGTACTGCCTAGCGTGGTGCGTACACGAGAGAGGAGGTGGTTCGGCAGATGAGTAAGTCCCGGACGCGTGAGGTGGCTGCGGCCTAGCCGCCGGTCGTCGCGCACCAGCGCAACCGCCGGCAGAGCCGGCCAATCTCCAGCAGTCACCCGGCCCGTGGGCTCGTCGGACTCGTCCGACCGGCGCCCCGTCCGCTTCTCGCGGCGGGGAGCAGCCCACGGGCCGTTCCGCTGCCCGGCCCCGGAACCGGAACCGATACCCCGAGCCGGCCCGCTCCCCGGGCCGCGTCCAGAAGGAGGCGCCGGAGTGTGGGCCCCGGCCGGGGCTCAGGGGTCAGGGGCAGAGGCGTTCCACGGTCCAGGCGCCGTCGACGTCCACGTAGCGCAGCCGGTCGTGGAGCCGGTTCTCGCGGCCCTGCCAGAACTCCACGGTCTCCGGTACGACGCGGTAGCCGCCCCACTCGGGCGGGGCCGGCACGTCCTCCCCCTCCGGGTAGCGGTCGGCCAACTCCCGGTAGAGGCGGTCCAGTTCCTCCCGGGAGGACACCTGGGAGGACTGCTCGCTGGCCCAGGCCCCCAGCTGGGAGCCGTGCGGGCGGGTACGGAAGTACGCCACGGTCTCGTCCCTGCCCAGGTGCTCGGCCGAACCGCCCACGATCACCTGGCGGGCGACGCCGTGCCAGGGGAACAGCAGGGACACCCGGGGGTTGGCGGCGATCTCGCGCCCCTTGCGGGAGCCGTGGTTGGTGAAGAAGACGAAGCCCCGCTCGTCGAAGCGCTTGAGCAGGACGGTGCGGGAGCTGGGCCGGCCGCCCGCGTCGGCGGTGGACAGCACCATGGCGTTGGGCTCGTGCAGCCCGCTGGCCGTGGCCTGGTCGAACCAGCGCCGGAACTGCCGGTAGGGGTCGGGGGCCAGGTCGGCCTCGGCGAGTCCCTCGGCGCGGTAGTGGGCCCGCATCGCGGCCGGGTCCAGCGAGGAGGGGCCGTCCTTCGGGGCGTCCCCACCGGGTCCCGGAGGGGCGTTCGAGGGGCCGCGCGGAGGAACGGGAGCGGAGTGATCGGTGTGCGTCACGGCCCCCAGTCTGGCAGCCCCGACGGCGCCGTGGGGCCGGGTTGGGGGCTTCCATCCTGCCCCGGGTGGCCCCCGCGTACACCCGCCGTCACACGATCCCGCGGTGTGCCGCTTCTCACCATTCCCCGGTGACCGGCGAGGCGCGAGAATCGCGCCTCGGAGCGGTGTGCCGTCCCCTCCGCGCGGCTATCGTTCCGGGACCGGTGCGAGGTCGGCCGCGTGGCCACGGGTGCCACGAGGCGGCCCCGACGCCGTTGACGCCCGTACGGTCCGAGGACGCCCGACGACGTCCGACGACGCCCGACGACACTGCCCCGACCACCGTGTCACCGACCTCACCCGGGTCGTACGCCGCCCTGCCACCGTGTCGGCCCAACCCGCCGACCCCACCACGAGGAGCCGCCAGATGTCCGACTTCGTACCCGGACTTGAGGGAGTCGTCGCGTTCGAGACGGAGATCGCCGAACCCGACAAGGAGGGCGGCGCCCTCCGCTACCGCGGGGTGGACATCGAGGACCTGGTGGGGCACGTCTCGTTCGGCAACGTCTGGGGACTGCTGGTGGACGGGGGCTTCAACCCCGGCCTGCCGCCGGCCGAGCCGTTCCCCATCCCGGTGCACTCCGGGGACATCCGGGTGGACGTGCAGTCGGCGCTGGCGATGCTGGCCCCGGTGTGGGGGCTGAAGCCGCTGCTGGACATCGACGAGCGGCAGGCCCGCGAGGACCTGGCCCGGGCGGCGGTGATGGCGCTGTCCTTCGTGGCGCAGTCGGCGCGCGGCCAGGGGCTGCCGATGGTGCCGCAGAAGGAGATCGACAAGGCCGAGACCGTGGTGGAGCGCTTCATGCGGCGCTGGCGCGGTGAGCCGGACCCCCGGCACGTGGCGGCGGTCGACGCCTACTGGACCTCGGCGGCCGAGCACGGCATGAACGCCTCCACCTTCACCGCCCGGGTGATCGCCTCGACCGGGGCCGACGTGGCCGCCTCGCTGTCCGGCGCGGTCGGCGCCATGTCCGGTCCGCTGCACGGCGGGGCGCCGTCCCGGGTGCTGGGCATGATCGAGGAGATCGAGCGCACCGGGGACGCCCGGGCCTATGTGAAGCAGCAACTCGACCGGGGCGAGCGGCTGATGGGCTTCGGCCACCGGGTGTACCGCGCCGAGGACCCGCGCGCCCGGGTGCTGCGACGTACCGCCAAGGAGCTGGCGGCTCCCCGGTACGAGGTGGCCGAGGCGCTGGAGCGGGCGGCCCTGACCGAGCTGCGGGAGCGGCGCCCGGACCGGGTGCTGGAGACCAACGTGGAGTTCTGGGCGGCCATCGTCCTGGACTTCGCCGAGGTGCCGGCGCACATGTTCACCTCGATGTTCACCTGTGCCCGCACCGCCGGCTGGAGCGCGCACATCCTGGAGCAGAAGCGGACCGGACGGCTGGTGCGGCCCTCGGCCCGGTACGTCGGCCCCGGCCCGCGCGGCCCGGAGCAGATCGAGGGCTACGGCCAGGTGCACCGCTGACCCACCACCCCGACCCGTCGTGACGGGCGGCCCAACTCCGTGACCCAGTCCGGGAGTTGGGCCGCCCCTCGGCTACCCGGCCACCTTGTCAGCAACGGGAGGACCGTGTTCCCTTTCCCCCGGGGGTCCGACCCGGGTCGCCGTCCGACGTGACGTCGACCAGGCCGGTCGTCCCTGACCAGAAGTCACGGCGGAGGACGGGGGTTCCACGGCAGTGCCGCACTACCGCAGCGCCCGTCGCGGGTCCCTTCCGCTGGTTCCACGGTGGGAGCGGCCCCTCCGGGCCCGGGTCGCGGGGCGCCCTGATCCGTCGCCGGGAATCGGGACCGCGACGGTCAACGGTGTGGCGCGGCTCCCCGCCGTCCCCGCCGAGCCCCGTACGGCGGCCGGCACCGGGTCGGCGTTCCCGGCGGCTTCGGCGGCCCGGGCGGCACCGGCCCGACGTTCCGGGCCCACGAGCACGGGCCGCGACCACCCCACCCGGGGCGGCCGGAGGCGGGCGCACGGGTTCCCCCGCCGCTTCCCCCGCTGCCACGAGCCGGGCACCCTGACCGCCGTCCACGCCTTCCGGGACCGGTACGGCCCGAGGGGCCCGCGCGTCGGCACCGGTCACGGAACAGAACGGGTCACCCGGGGGTTCCGACCACCGTGACCTCCCGGGCCGGGACACCACCGGCCCGCCTTCGACACCGCCACCCCGACCGCACGCTCCGGGGTGGCGGACCCCTTTCCCGGGGTTCCCGGCGCCCCTGGCAACCCCGGCACCCTGGGCCTCCGGCTCCGGTGTGCTCGGGGCGCCGGGGACGCCGGCCGCCCTCGCGGGGCAGCGGCGGCCACGAACCTGGTGCGGGTGCCCGCGCGCCCTCCAGTCATGGCGCCTGGTGGGCGGCTTCCGGCCCGGCTGGCCCTTGGCGACCGAACGTCGTGGTGGCCGCCTTCGTCGCCGTAGTCACCCCCTTCGGGGGCCTGACAGCCCTCGACGCGGCAGCCGCGTCTGGACGTGGCCTCAGCGGCCGGGTGTCAACGGTCAGCCGTCACCGTGCAGTTGGCGGTACAACAGCCGGGCCCACTGGTCGACGATGCGCTCCCGACGCTCCCGGTCGTCGGTGAGCAGGTTGGCCAGCCCCAGGCCCCGGGCCATGTCGAGGAAGCCCTGCACGGTCTCCCGTACGCCCGGGCGGGACTCGTCGGCGCCCAGGAGTTCCACGGCCATCCGATGCGACTCCCGGCCGATGCGGGCCTCCAGGTCGGTGACCCGCGTACCGAGTTGGGGCTCGTGGGTGGCCGCCACCCACAGGTGGAGGGCGGCGCGGAAGAGGGTGCCGGTGTAGAGGTCGACCAGGGCCGCCACGGCGGCGGCCACCCGCTCGGGGTCGCTGGCCGGCCCCGAGGAGGCCAGCCGGTGGGTGGAGCGGCGCAGCGCCAGCGACCGTTCCTCGGCGACGTACTCCACGGCGGCGGTGAACAGGTCCTCGCGGGTGGGGAAGTGGTGCTGGGCGGCGCCCCGGGACACCCCGGCGTGCTCAGCGACCACGCTCACCGTGCTGCCGCCCCAGCCGTGTTCGGCCAGACAGGCCACCGCCGACTCCAGCAGCCGCTGGCGCGTGGCGCGGCTGCGGTCCTGCTTGGGCTCGGCGCCCCGGGCGTCGCCTCTCCTGCCGTTGCCGTCCTCCGAGGGCGGGCCGGTCACAAGAGCCATGAGGGGTCCCGTCGTTCCAGAAACGCTGTGATGCCCTCCCTCGCGTCCTCGCTGGCGAAGAGGCGGGCGGAGCGCTGGGCGAGCATATCGGTGTCCCGTTCGAAGGCCCGTACGACCTCGGCGTTGGCCAGCCGCTTGGACTCGGCCAGGCCCTGGGGGGAACCGCGCCGCAGCCCGTCCAGTACGGGTTCCAGCGCATGGTCCACCTCCTCGGCGGCCAGGGTGACCAGGCCGATGCGGGCGGCCTCGGCCGGGCCGAAGCGTTCCCCGGTGAGGTAGTAGCGGCTGGCCGCCCGGGCGTCGAGGCGGGGCAGCAGGGGCAACGAGATCACGGCCGGTGCCACGCCGATACGGGCCTCGGTGAAGGCGAAGCCGGAGTCCGGTCCGGCGACGCTGATGTCACAGGCGCCCAGCAGCCCCAGCCCGCCGGCCCGGGCCTGGCCGGTGACCCGGGCCAGTACCGGCTTGGGATGGGTCACCAGGGTGTGCAGCAACCGGGCCAACTCCCGCGCGCTGTCGACCGGTTCGGCGCCGGCGACCTCGGTCAGGTCGGCGCCCGAGCAGAAGACCCGGCCGGTGTGGGTGAGCACCACGGCCCGGGTGTCGGTGTCCTCGCGGGCGGCGTCCAGCTGCCCGTGGAGTTCGGCGACCAGCCGGGTGGAGAGGGCGTTGCGGTTGTGCGGCGAGTCGAGGGTGAGGGTGGTGACCCCCCGGTGCCGGGTGCGGCGTACCAGGGGGGCGTCGGTCGCGGCGGGGCTCATCTGCTGCTCCCTGAGGGGTGCGGGACTACGGGTGGCGGGCGGGGACCTTGTCGTACGGAGGGCGGGCGCCGTCTGGGGGGGGCGCCCGGGTGGGGCGGGGGCCCTGTCGGCTCGCGGGCGCCCGGTGTGGCGGGAGCGCCGGGGTCGTTCGGGTCTCGTGCGGCGTGAGAGCGGTGCGCGTTCCGGCGTCGTGGGCCGTGGGACAGCGCGAGACATCGGCGCCCACCCGGTAGCGACCCCGGCGGGGCACGGTGCGCGCGGTGGCACCGCACCGGCACCTCGCGGTGATCCGAACGACGCGCCCCTGGCAGCCCCTAGTACGACTTGGGCAGGCCCAGGGACTGGTGGGACACGTAGTTGAGGATCATGTCCCGGCTGACCGGTGCGATGCGGGCGACCCGGGCGGCGGTGATCAGCGAGGCGAGGCCGTACTCGTGGGTGAGGCCGTTGCCGCCCAGGGTGTGCACGGCCTGGTCCACCGCGCGGACACAGGCCTCCCCGGCGGCGTACTTGGCCATGTTGGCGGCCTCCCCCGCGCCGGCGTCGTCACCCGCGTCGTAGAGGGCGGCGGCCTTTGTGTTCATCAGCCGGGCCAGCTCCAGTTCGACGTGGGACTGGGCCAGGGGGTGGGCGATGGCCTGGTGGGCGCCGATGGGCTCCTTCCACACCTGCCGCACCTTGGCGTACTCCACGGCCCGCTCCACCGCGTACCGGCCCATACCGATCGCGAAGGCGGCGGTCATGATCCGTTCCGGGTTGAGGCCGGCGAACAGTTGCAGCAGTCCGGCGTCCTCCTCCCCCACCAGGGCGTCGTCCGGCAGCCGCACCTCGTCCAGGACCAGTTCGAACTGCTTCTCCGGCGCGGCCAGTTCCATGCCGATGTGGTGGTACTGGAAGCCGGGGGTGTCCCGGGGCACCAGGAACAGGCAGGGCTTGAGCTTGCCGGTACGGGCGTCCTCGGTGCGGCCCACGATCAGGGTGGCGTCGGCGATGTCCACCCCGGAGACGAACACCTTGCGGCCGTTGAGCACCCATCCGTCCCCGTCCCGTCGGGCGGTGGTGGTGATGCGGTGCGAGTTGGAGCCGGCGTCCGGCTCGGTGATCCCGAACGCCAGGATGGTGCTGCCGTCGGCCAGTCCGGGCAGCCAGCGCCGCCGCTGCTCCTCGGTGCCGAACCGGGCGATCACGGTGCCGCAGATGGAGGGGGACACCACCAGCATCAGCAGCGGGCAGCCGGCGGCGCCCAACTCCTCCAGCACCAGGGACAGTTCGCTGATGCCGGCCCCGCCACCGCCGTACTCCTCGGGCAGGTTGACCCCGAGGAAGCCCAGCTTGGCGGCCTCGGCCCACAGTTCGCGGGTGTGCTCACCCCGTCGTACGACGTCCTGGAAGTACTCCCGGCCGAAACGCCGGCCCAGCGCACCCACCGCTTCCCGCAGGGCACGCTGTTCCTCGGACTCCAACAGGGCGTGGGAGGTGCTCGTGGTGCTCATGGGTACTCCTTCGACACGGGACGAACAGCGGGACGGTCAGCGCGGTCGGATCGGTCGGCGCGGTCAGGCGTCATCGGAGGGTTCGGCCACCACGGCGAGGGTGGCGCCCAACTCGACCTGCTGGCCCACCTCCACCTCCAGGGCGGTCAGCACACCGTCGGCGGGGGCCACCACCTGGTGCTCCATCTTCATCGCCTCCAGCCACAGCAGCGGCGTACCGGCCCGGACCGCCGACCCGACGGTCAGCCCCTCGGCGACCCGGACCACGGTGCCGGGCATCCGGGCCAGCAGGGAACCGGGCTCGTCACGGTCGGCCGGGTCGGTGAACCGGGGCAGGGCGGTGAGGGCGTACGAGCCGAGCCGGCCGGGGTCGGCCCCCGGGGCCTCCACCCACACCTGGTCACCGTGGGCGTACACCGTGAACGGCCGCTCCACGCCGGCCACTTCCAGCACCACCCGCTCCCCGGTGGACGCGCACAGCCGCACCCCGGGGTGGTCGGGGGCGTGGAGTCCGTCCCGGGTGAGGCGGTAGCGGGCCTGGTACTCCCGGCCGGAGGGTTCGGCGCGGTAGCGCTTGGTCTGCGGCACCGACGGCACGTTGCGCCAACCGCCGAACCGGGACGGACGCCGGGCCGCGTCGGCCAGGGCCGCGGCCAGCGCCGCGAGCCGCCACTCCTCCTCCGGCCGCTCCCCGGTCAGCTCGGGCAGGGCCCGCTCCAGGAAACCGGTGTCCGCCCGGGAACCCTGGAACTCCGGGTGCCCCAGCACCCGCACCAGCAGGTCGCGGTTGGTCACCGGCCCGTGCACCCGGGCCCGGCTGAGCGCGTGGGTCAACGCCCGTACGGCGGCGGCCCGGGTGGGCGCCCAGGCGACGACCTTGGCCAGCATCGGGTCGTAGTGGACACCGATCTCGTCCCCGGCCTCCACCCCGCTGTCCAGCCGCAGACCCCGACGGCCGGCCGGACCCGCCACGGCACCCGGGACGCGCAGCCGGTGCAGGGTGCCGGTCTGTGGCCGCCAGTCCTCGGCCGGGTCCTCGGCGTACAGCCGGGCCTCGACCGCGTGCCCGTACGGCTCGGGAGGCCGGGCCGGCAACCGCTCCCCCTCGGCGACCGCGATCTGCCAGGCGACCAGGTCCAGGTCGTACACCGCCTCGGTGACCGGATGTTCCACCTGGAGGCGGGTGTTCATCTCCAGGAAGTACACCCGCTCCCCGTCCACCAGGAACTCCACGGTGCCCGCGCCCACGTAGTCCACCGCGCGGGCGGCCCGCTCGGCGGCCTCCACCAGCCGCCGTTCCACGCCCTCGGCCAGCTCGGGGGCGGGCGCCTCCTCCACGACCTTCTGGTGGCGGCGCTGGAGCGTGCAGTCACGGGTGCCCAGCACCCACACCGTGCCGTGGCCGTCGGCGAGGACCTGCGCCTCCACATGGCGGGCCCGCTCCACATAGGGCTCCAGGAACACCTCGCCGTCCCCGAACGCCGACCGCGCCTCGGCCCGGGCGGCCTCCAACTCCCCGGGCAGGGCGTCCAGTCGACGCACCACCCGCATCCCCCGGCCACCGCCCCCGGCGGCGGCCTTCACCAGCAGGGGCAGCTCGTCGGCGGTGACCCGCTCCGGGTCGAGCGGTTCCAGCAACGGCACCCCGGCCTCGGCCATCAGCCGCTTGGCCCGGGTCTTGGAGGCCATCGCCTCGATCGCCTCCGGGGGCGGCCCGACCCACACCAGGCCGGCGTCGGTCACCGCGCGGGCGAAGTCGGCGTTCTCGGACAGGAAGCCGTACCCGGGGTGTACGGCCTGGGCGCCGGTGTCCAGGGCGGCCCGCACCAGGGCGTCGACGCGCAGGTAGGTGTCGGCCGGGGCGTCCCCGGGGAGCCGTACCGCGAGGTCGGCCTCCCGGGTGTGGGCGGCGTCGCGGTCGGCGTCGGAGTGCACGGCCACGGTGCCGATGCCCAGGCGGCGGCAGGTGGCGAAGACGCGGCGGGCGATCTCGCCCCGGTTGGCGACCAGCAGGGCGGCGACGGGGCTGGGGGTGTCGGTCACGGGGCTCACATCCGAAAGACGCCGTAGCCACCGCGCGCGCCCTCGATGGCGGCGGTGTGGAGGGCGGACAGGCAGACGCCCAGCACGGTCCGGGTGTCGCGGGGGTCGATGACCCCGTCGTCGTACAGCCGGCCGGACAGGAACATCGGCAGGGACTCGGTCTCGATCTGCTGCTCCACCAGGGCCCTCAGCTGGGCGTCGGCCTCCTCGTCGAAGGGCTTGCCCTTGGCGGCTGCGGACTCCCGCATCACGATGGACATCACCCCGGCCAACTGCTGGGGGCCCATCACGGCGGACTTGGCGCTGGGCCAGGCGAACAGGAAGCGCGGGTCGTAGGCCCGGCCGCACATGCCGTAGTGGCCGGCTCCGTAGCTGGCGCCCATCAGTACGGACAGGTGCGGGACCCGGGAGTTGGAGACCGCGTTGATCATCATGGCGCCGTGCTTGATGATGCCGCCCTGCTCGTACTCCCGGCCCACCATGTAGCCGGTGGTGTTGTGCAGGAACAGCAGCGGGATGTCCCGCTGGTTGGCCAACTGGATGAACTGGGTGGCCTTCTGCGACTCCTGGCTGAACAGCACCCCCTGCGCGTTGGCGAGGATGCCCAGCGGATAACCGTGCAGCCGGGCCCACCCGGTGGTGAGGCTCGACCCGTACAACGGCTTGAACTCGTCGAAGTCCGAACCGTCCACCAGGCGGGCGATCACCTCCCGGGGGTCGAAGGGCTCCCTCAGGTCCTCCCCGACGATGCCCAGCAACTCCTCGGGCGCGTGGCGCGGCGGCTCGGCCTCCGGTGGATCGGGGTACGTCTTGCGCCAGTTGAGCCGCGCCACCACCCGCCGCGCCTGACGCAGCGCGTCCGGCTCGTCCACCGCGAAGTGGTCGGCCAGCCCGGAGGTGCGGGCGTGCATCTCGGCCCCGCCCAGCTCCTCGTCGCCGGACACCTCGCCGGTGGCCATCCGCACCAGGGGCGGCCCGCCCAGGAACACCTTGGACCGCTCCTTGACCATCACCACGTGGTCCGACATCCCCGGTACGTAGGCCCCGCCGGCCGTGGAGTTGCCGAACACCACGGCCACGGTGGGGATGCCCGCCTCCGACAGCCGGGTGAGGTCACGGAACAGGGCGCCGCCCGGGATGAAGATCTCCTTCTGGCTGGGCAGGTCCGCGCCCCCGGACTCCACCAGGCTGATCACCGGCAGCCGGTTGGCGTACGCGATCTCGTTGGCCCGCAGCGCCTTGCGCAGCGTCCAGGGGTTGCTGGCACCGCCGCGCACCGTGGGGTCGTTGGCGGTGATCAGGCACTCCACCCCCTCGACCACCCCGATTCCGGTGACCAGGGAGGCGCCCACCTGGTAGTCGCTGCCCCAGCCGGCCAGCGGGGACAGCTCCAGGAACGGGGTGTCCGGGTCCACCAGCAGCTCCACCCGTTCCCGGGCGGTCAACTTGCCCCGGTCGCGGTGCCGTTGGACGTACTTCTCCCCTCCCCCGGCCACGGCCTTGGCGTGTTCGCCCTCCAACGCCTCCAGCTTCTCCAGCATGGCCGCCCGGGCTCGGCGGTATCCCTCGCCGGCGGTGTCCAGGGCGCTGCGCAGCACGGTCACAGCAGTACCTCCGGTACGTCCACGACCCGGGAGCGCAGCCACTCCCCCAGGGCCTTGGCCTGTGGGTCGAAACGGGACTGGGAGGCCACCCCCTCGCCGAGCAGCCCCCGGATCACGAAGTTGACCGCCCGTAGGTGGGGCAGCGGGTGGCGTTCCACGGTCAGCTCCCCGATCTCGGGCAGCAGCCGCCGCAGTTCCTCGGTGGTCAGGTGGTGGGCCAGCCACCGCCAGCCCTCCTCGGTCGGCGCCCACACCCCCAGGTTGGCGTCACCGCCCTTGTCCCCACTACGGGCGCCCACCACCCGGCCCAGCGGGGCCCGGTGGGTGGGGCCCGCCGGCAGGGGGCGCGGTGGCGGGTCCGGCTCCAGGGGTTGGGGCCGGTCGCCCGGGAGCGGCTGGTGCGGCACCTGGTGGACCGTGCCGTCCGGCAGGTGGACCCGGTGCGGCACCCGGTCCCGTTCCACCGAGGCCGCCTCGAACACCCCGTACGGGCTGCCCTTGCCGGGCGGGGCGGTCAGCTGGAACCCGGGGACGCTGCCCAGGGCGAGTTCCACCGCCGCCGAGCTGACGGCGCGGCCGACCCGGCGCTGGTCGGGGTCGCGGACCACCAGCCGCAGTACGGCGGCGGCCTCCTGCTGCACCGGGGCGTCCGGGTGGTCGGTACGGGCCAGGGTCCACGCGCGGTGGGCCGGCCCGGCCTCGGCCAGGGCCGTCTCCATCTGACGCCGTACCAGGTCGGCCTTGGCCTCGACGTCCAGCCCGGTGAGGACGAACTCCACCTCGTTGCGGTACCCGCCCAGCCGGGTCAGGCCCACCTTCAACCGCTCCGGCGGCTCCTCGCCCCGCACCCCGCGCACCCGCACCCGGTCCGGCCCCCAGGGCTCCAGCCGTACGGTGTCGATCCGTGCCGTGACGTCCGGGCCCAGGTAGCGGGCGCCGTCGGTCTCGTACAGCAACTGCTCGGTGACGGTCCCCACGGTCACCGCCCCCTGGGTGCCGGGGTGCTTGGTGATCACGGCGGTGCCGTCCTCGTACAGCTCGGCCAGGGGGAAGCCCGGGTGTTCCAGGGGCTGTGACAGCTCGGTGAAACGGGAGTAGTTGCCGCCGGTGGCCTGGGTGCCGCACTCCAGTACGTGGCCGGCCACCACGGCGCCGGCCAGCCGGTCCCGGCGGGCGCCCGGATCGTCCAGCCGGTCCCAGTCGAAGTGGGCCACCGCCGCCCCGCTGACCAGGGCCGCGTCGGTGACCCGTCCGGTGACCACCACGTCCGCCCCGGCCCGGAGGGCGGTGGTGATGCCGGCACCGCCCAGGTAGGCGTTGGCGGTGAGCACCCCCTCGCCCCAGTCACGGTCGGACAGGTCGTCGCCGTCCACCCAGGCCACCGTGGTGGGCAGCCCCAGACGTCCGGCCAACTCCCGCACGTCCCGGGCGAGTCGGCCGGGGTTGAGACCCCCGGCGTTGGCGACCAGTCGCACCCCCCGCTCGTGGGCGAGCCCGAGGCAGTCCTCCAACTGGCGCAGGAAGGTGCGGGCGTAGCCACGCTCGGGGTCGGCCATCCGGTCCCGGCCGAGGATCAGCAGGGTCAACTCGGCCAGGTAGTCCCCGGTCAGCACGTCCAGTTCGCCGCCCTGGAGCATCTCCCGCATGGCCGAGAAACGGTCCCCGTAGAACCCGGAGGCGTTGCCCACCAGCAACCGGTCGGTACGGGCGCCCACGCTCATCGGTCACCCGCCCCGGTCGCGGTGCCCCGTGGCGGTCGGCCGGGTCCGGGTGGACCGGCGAAGGCCTGGGCGATGTCCAACCACCGTTCGGCGTCCGGGCCCTGGGCGGTCAGGTCGGTGTCCTGCCGGTGCACCCGCTGGGTCACCAGCAGGCAGAAGTCCAGCGCCGAACCGGTCACCCGCTGGGCGGCGTCCTCGGGCCCCTCGGTCCACAACCCGCTGTCGGGGGCGCGCAGTTCCAGCCGGAACGGCTCCTGGGGCGGGGTGAGGCCGCGCACCAGGTGGGCGAAGTCCCGGGTACGGACGCCCAGTCGGACCACGTGGCGCAGCCGCGCGGTCGGCTCGGGCCGCACCCCGAGGGCCTGGGCCACGTCCTGACCGTGTGCCCAGGTCTCCATCAGCCGGGCGGTCGCCATCGAGGGCCCGCTCATCGGTGGCCCGTACCAGGGCAGTTTCCGCCCCCGGGGCAGCTCGGCCAGCCGTACGGCCAGGGTGGCGCGGGCCTCGCGCCACTGGTGCAGCAGGCTCTCGGGGGGCCGGTCGGCCCTCTCCGTCGCCCCGAGGTCGACGAAGGAGTCCGGGTGCTCCATCGCCTGGCGGGCCGACTCCTGGAAGGCCTCCGGGTCGTCCAGGGCCAGCAACGACTGCTGGTCGGTCCACCACAGGTGGCCGATCTGGTGGGCGATCGTCCAGCCCTCGGCCGGGGTGGGGGTACCCCACCGCTCGGGGGGCAACTCGCCCACCAGCAGGTCGAGTTGGTCACCCTCGGCCCGTAGGTCGTCCACCACCGCGACCCGGGGGTCGACGTCCGGTTCACCGACGCTCATCCGCTTCCCTCTCCGCCCCGGGGCACGCCGGGGCGCACCGGTGTACGGCGGCTTCCTCGGCCGTCCACTGGGAAGTGAGCGTGACAGCAGAACGGAAAACAAGCAAGCGTGCTTGTACTGGCGAAGCCCGGGACACCCCCGGAAACCCCAGGTGCCCCACCCGGCCCTCCGGGTGGGGCACCTGGGAACGGACGGCCCGGTCAGGAGTTGTCAGAGGTGTCCGGGGAGGTGCTCTCGGCCTCCTCCACCCGGGAGTAGACCAGCACCAGCCCGACCCCGACCGAGATCAGCAACAGGTAGCCGGGGATCTCGTACCCGTCCGGCAGCGCGAAGCGCACGAAACCGAACACCGTCGGCATCCAGTCGATCCACTGCCGCAGCAGCCCGGTGACACCCGAAGCGAGGAAGGCGAAGCTGAGAAACCCGAGAAGACCCTTCATGCCCGGCACGCTAGCCACGCCACCGGATCCCCCTCTGTAGGCCAAGGGACCGGGCCCCCCGACCAAAGTCTCCGACCGGCACGCCCCCGGCGAAGCCCGAGTGCGCGGGTCGGGTGGAGGCGGCTCTCACCACACGTCGGCCTGCCGCCTTTCCCCCACCAGCCCCAGACGGTGGCGGACCCAGACACGAGCCGCCCGCGCCAGACCCCGGTGGTGCGGTGCGGCCGTGTGGGACCGCTCGCGCCCCTGCCACACGGAGAGCATGGTGACCGCCAACGCCGTGACCCCCTCACCCGGAGCGTCCGCCCACAGGGGCACGGTCGCCGCCCACGCCTCCGCCGCGTCCGGGGCATGGCCGGCCTCGATCACCCGGTGAACCAGCAGGGCCACATCGACCCATGGCGCGGCCATCGCCGGCCAGGACCAGTCGACCAGCCTCACGAACCCGTCGCCCACGCGGAAGTTGTGTCGGGTCATGTCGGTGTGCTGGAGAGAGTGGCCGGCGACCAGCGCGGGGGTGGCTCTCTCCACTTCGCGAAGCGTGCGCAGTTCGTGGGGACTCCACGACCCACACTCGCCGAACCGCTCCCAGTAGCTCAGCCTCCAGCGCTCTCCCAGTGGCTGGGCCGGAATCGGAGAGGGGGTGCGCACGTGGTCGATCGCCCTGAGGTGTTCCGCGATACGGGGAAGGTCCGAGGAGCCCGGGCCCCACTCGGCCGAACGACCGTCGAGGTGGGCGAAGCCGAGACACAGCCAGCCGTCGGCCTCCACGCTCCACAGCAGATCGGCCCCCAACCCCGGTATCGCGACGGCGACTTCAGCCTCCGTACGCAGCATCCGCAGACGCCTGCCGGGTTCGATCGGCACCCCCTTGCAGAACACCCGCCGACCGTCCATCAGACACAGCGTGACCGCGATCGCGGAGTTGCTGCCGGCACTCGCCGCGAAAGCGCGAACAACCGGGGCCCCACACGCCTGGTCCACACGGGCGCGCAATCCGGCAGGGAGGTCTGGCCAGTCCAGGTGCACGGGCTTCTCCGAGGCGAGCAGGGCCGCCACCCCATGAGCGGGGTGGCGGCCGGTTGTCCGGTCAGGCTACGCGCTGTCGTGACACCCCTGATGGCAACCGCCACCCGGACCTCCCGGGCCCCCGCCTCCCTTGCACTTGTGGTCCAAGGAGGCCCACAGCTCGGGGTCCACCCGGTAACCGCATTCCTCGATCGCCTTCATCGTGCGACGGCGAATTTCATCAGGATCGCCGGGCGGAGGATTCGACTCGTTTTCGGGGACATGATGGATGAAGTGGCCGGCCACCTCGTCGCAGAACTCGGAATACTCTCGACTGTGGAGAATGAAGGTGTGCCAGCCGATGTCGACCAGAGGCGACGGGGAAAGCACCGAACCAGGACTTCCCGCACACGCCTTGAGATAGGCAAGCGCCTGTTCCAGGATCCTCTCGGGATACCCTTCCGGCAGCTGTGGAAATTCACCGCGGATATGACTCGTGAGACGAGCCGCCAGTTCCGGGTCTACCAGAGAAAGCGCAGAACGCTCCAGGGTGTCACTCAAGGAAACTCCTTCGCCATCGAGAGACTTTTCCAGGCATGGGAACGGCGGAGGAGAGTCACTCCTCTCTCCCCTTCCCACCGCAGGCCCCGAACGCTTCCAGAGCCTGCGGCGTTCCACCCTTCGATGGGAGAAGAGTGAGAGCTGGACCGCCGCCCACACCCACGTGCTATCAATATGCGGCACGGTTCGGAATTCGGGGAGCGACTGGCCTCGTACCGCACCAGGATGACCGGTAACGCAACAGACGCAACTCACGGCGAGGGACGGCGACCGATGCCACCGAGGAAGACCATCACGGGACTGAGCAACGAGCCTCGCCGGAGGTTCGCCGAACAGGTACGCATCCTGCGCCGCCAGAGCGGGGAGACTCTCGGTCAGCTCGCCGAACGTCTCGGCTGGGACAAGTCCACCCTGAGCCGAGTGGAACGGGGCGAGTCACTTGGTTCCCCCGAGATCGTCGAAGCGTTGGATCACCACTACAGCTCAGCTCCTCTACTCCTCTCACTCTGGGAACTGGCGGTGCCGACCCAGTTCCGAGAGGAGTACCAGCGTTTCATGCAGCTGGAATCCGAAGCTCGCGCCATCCACCTGTACGCCCCCGTACTCGTTCCAGGCCTTTTCCAGACCGAGAGTTACGCCCAGACGGTAATGAAGCTGGACGAGGGAGAAAAGATCGCGCCAGAGGCTCTCGCCCAGCAGGTGGAAGCCCGTATGAGTCGCCAGGAACTGCTGACCCGCGAAGACGCCCCCCACGTCCGCGCCATCCTGGACGAGGCGATCTTCCACCGGACCCTGCCGCGTCCCGAATGGTGGCGTGAACAACTGGGGTCACTGCTGGACGTCATGGAACTGCCGAACGTCACGATCCAGGTCCTGCCCTTCTCCGCCGGCATCCGCGAGCTGAACGCCACGGACCTGCATCTCCTGCGCGAGGTTTCCGGCAACACGGTGGCATGGGTGGAGAACACGCACGGTGGCGAACTGGTAGAGAAATCCGCATCCGTGGAGTACCTCCAGCGGATGTACGATCGCCTGCGCGACCACTGCCTGATGCCGGCTGCGTCAGCACAGTTCATCCATGACCTTCTGGAGGGCGTTCATGTTCCCCCGTCCTGACCTCAGTGCCACCGCCTGGCGCAAGTCCAGTCACAGCAACAGCTCGGGGGGCGCGTGCGTCGAGGTCGCTGACGGCTTCCCCGTCGTGCCGGTCCGCGACAGCAAGGACACGCGCCGGGCTCCTCTGGTCTTCCCACCCAGCGCCTGGTCGTCCTTCGTGCGAGGCCTCAAGGGCTGAAACCGTGCGCGCCCGGGGGGGGCAACGCCGAAGTGGGCCACCCCCGAGCACCGGGCGCGCGGGTCAGATCAACCGGCGGGCGGTGGCCCAGCGGGTCAGCTCGTGGCGGTTGGACAGCTGCAACTTCCGCAGTACCGCCGACACATGGCTCTCCACCGTCTTCACCGAGATGAACAGCTGCTTGGCGATCTCCTTGTACGCGTACCCCCGGGCGATCAGCCGCAGCACCTCCCGTTCGCGGCCGGTGAGCCGGTCCAGGTCCTCGTCCACCGGAGGGGCGTCCGTGGAGGCGAAGGCGTCCAGGACGAAGCCGGCCAGACGCGGGGAGAACACCGCGTCGCCGTCGGCCACCCGGAAGATCGCGTCCACCAGGTCCGCCCCGGTGATGGTCTTGGTGACGTAGCCCCGGGCACCGCCCCGGATCACCCCGATCACGTCCTCGGCCGCGTCCGAGACCGACAGCGCGAGGAACCGTACCGGCTCCTCGGCCGCGCTGGTCAGCGCGCTGGCCCGACGGAGCACCTCCACCCCGCCGCCACCAGGCAGGTGGACGTCCAGCAACACCACCTCCGGGCGGCGCTGTTGGATCACGGCCACCGCCTCGTCCACGTCTCCGGCCTCCCCGACCACCCGTACCCCGGTGGTCTCGGTCTGGCCGATCTCGGCGCGCACCCCGGCCCGGAACATGCGGTGGTCGTCGACCAGCACCACACTCACCCGGCCGTCCTCACGCGCCTCCGACGTCTGCTCGCTCACGCTTCCGCCCTCTCCATCTCCAGCTCCACCTCGGTGCCACCGTCGGGCGCCGAACGCAGCCTGGCCGTACCGCCGTTGCGCCGCATCCTGCCGATGATGGACTCCCGCACGCCCATGCGGTCCTCGGGCACCGCGTCCAGGTCGAAACCGGGGCCCCGGTCCCGTACCGACACGAAGACCGTGCGGCCCTCCACCTCGGCGAAGACCTGTACCGTCCCGCCCTCGCCACCGTACTTGGCGGCGTTCACCATCGCCTCACGCGCCGCCTGCACCTGGGCGGTCAGCCGTTCGTCCAGGGGGCAGTCGCCCACGCACACCACCTCGACCGGCACCCCGTGGTGGTCCTCCACCTCGGCGGCGGTCACCCGTACCGCCTCGGCCAGGGTGTCCGGTTCCTCGTCCTCCTCGTCCTTGCCGGTGCCCTCCGGCTTGTACAGCCACACCCGCAACTCCCGTTCCTGCGCCCGGGCCAGCCGGCGTACCTGTCCGGGGTCGTCGGCGTTGCGCTGGATCAGGGTCAGGGTGTGCAGTACCGAGTCGTGCACATGGGCGGCGACCTCCGCGCGCTCCTGGGCGCGGATACGCATCAGCCGCTCCTCGGACAGGTCCTGCACCATCGTCACCAGGTACGGGCCGACCAGCAGCGCCACCCCCACCAGGATCGCCACGGCGGCGGTCAGCACGCTGCCGAGCTGGGCGAAGTTGCCCTGGATGAAGATGATCGCCACGACCCCGGCGCACACCAGCACGACCCCGGCCGAGTTACGGGCCAGGGGCAGCAGCCCCTTGCGGCGGGTGACGTCCGCCCAGTGCGCGCGCCGGGCGTCGTCGGCCTGCCGCCACACCAGGGCCACGCCGGCCGCGATCAGCAGCAGCGGCCAGAGGTAGATGCGGGGGTAGCCGGTGCGCAGGTCGTCGACGAACACCCCGGTGCCCACCAGCAGGATCACCATGGCCAGCAGCTGGCCCCGGTCCCGCTTCTGCGAGCGGTCCGCGCGGTCCCGCCCGGGTGGCTGCACCCCTCCGGTGCCCAGCGGTACGAGGAACCAGAACGCCGCGTAGACCAGCACACCGAGGCCGTTGGCCATGGTCAGGGCGATCATCACCACCCGTACCCAGGACACCGGCAGCGCCAGGTGGCCGGCCAGCCCCCGGGCTACCCCGCCCAGCATCCGCCCCTCCGCGCTGCGGTACAGCTTCCGGGGAGGGGTGGCCTCAGCCGGCGGTGGAGTGGTCAGACCGGAGGGGACGCTCATGCCCTGATCGTCACACGTGTCCCGGTCACCGCACATCAGGGACGACCCCCGAGGAACCCCCGAGGGGACGATCAACCCCCGGTACGGTCGCCCCTCTTGGGGCCGCGTTTCCCGGGCCGGGACCACACCCGCTCACCAGGCCACGGCCTCCAGTTCCACCAGCAGGTCCGCGCGGCAGACGTCGCCCACCACGTAGCGCACCTCGGTGCCCGGGGAGAGCCGTTGGCGGCACACTCCCCGTACGGTCTCCAGGTCCTCGGCGGCGCGGAGGTAGACCTTGGCCAGGCGGAGGTCGTCCAGGGCGAAGCCGTGGTCGAGGCCGTGCCGGGTGGCGTTGTCCGGGCCGATCACCCTGGCAACGTTGTCCAGGGCGAGGTGGCACTGGGCGGTGACGTCTCCCTGGTGCATGGTGGCGTGACCGAGTATCGCGGCGGTGCCGGAGACGTACATGTGCCCCCTGGAACCGCAGGTGCCCGGCAACCAGCTGGCCCGGGCGAAGTTGGGCGAGCGGGGCCCGTACCGCGCGGGGTACTCGTAGGCCGGGGTCTGCCCCGGGTTCTCCAGGTTGACCGCGCCGGGGCCCCGACGGGCCAGCAGGTACAGCACCAGGCCCCCGCCATGGGTGCCGATCACGGTGGCGGCCGGCATCGAACGGGTCCTGCCGTGCCGTTCCAGCGCCCGGGCCCGGCCCAGGCAGAAGTCGCGGTAGACCTCCAGCCCGTCGGCGTTGTCGCCGTTGAGGTCGCTGATGTAGTGCCAGACGCGGTAGACCGAGTCGAACCCCAGCGACTCCACCAGGCTCAGACAGCCCTCGTAGACCCGCTCGGTGGACTCCGCGTAGCGCGGGGAGGCCGGCACCCGGACCGCGCAGAAGAGGTTCCGCTCGTCGTGGGCGTAGTGGATGCCCTGGTACGTGCCACTGGTGACCGGCCCCTCGGCCGCCCAGGTCTCGGTGAACCCCTCCGCGCCGGAGGCCCCGCCGGTGTGCAGGGCCAGCGAGACACCGGCGCCGGCGTCGGGCGAGGCACCGACGGGGGCGGTCAGTGACGGTCCGGCGGCCCGGTCACCGAAGTGGACGGCGCCCAACACCCCGCCGTGTAAGGGCTGTTGGGGGAGGAACGAACAGGTGGGTGGCGCTCCGGTGGTGACGATGTCGCTCATGCTCACGCTTTCGGTCGGTTCCGTCTGCCGTACCCGCTCCTGGCGGGACCGTGGAGTCGGGGGCGCTCGTTCCGTCTGGGGTGCCGTGAGGGGCGATGGGGGCAGCGGTCGTCCGGGGCCGGGAACCCGGTGAGCGGGGTCGGCCGTCGTGCAGCAGTACGCCCGCCCCCGCTGGTCACGCCACTTCCTGTTCCCCTTCCCTCCCCCCGAACCCTCCGCCTTCCCGCCCCGTACGGGAGGCCGGCCCGGTGCTCGGGGCCTGGCGTCCACGGCCCGGCCGGACCCGCTCCCGCTCGAACGAAGGGCCGATCAGCATTCCACAACAGGGGCGCGCCACAAAAGAGTTGACTCCTCATCAGGGGAGGGAGGGGAACGGGTCCGGTGGACCCGCCACCCCGGACGGCTCCACATCCGGCCGGACTCGCGGGGCCGCCGGGCCGGGGTGGCGCCCCCGCTCCAGCCCGCCGGGGCACGCGGGGGGATCGGTGAGCGCGTTCCGGTGGCGTACGCCGCGGGAGGAAGGCGGAGTGGAGCGGGGGCCGGTGCGGTGCCCACACGGCGATCACGTGGCGACCCCACGCCGAGGCCCAGCCCCGAACCGAACCCCACCAGGGCCCGGACGGCTCACCACTCCCCGAGCAGCGCCCCCGCACAGTGCGGCACGCACCCCCGTGACCGTGACCCGAACAACAACCCCGTAGCACCCCGACCCCGAACCGAACCCACCACGAACACCCACACACACCCGCCAACCCAGCACCGCGACCCCACGCCGAGGCCCGGCCCCGGATCGGCCCCACACCCGCCCGACAACCCAGCACCGCGACCCCACACCGAGGCCCGGCCCCGGATCGACCCCCACACGCACCCGCCAACCCGGCACCCCGCGAGCACGGGTCGACACCGTGGGGTACGTGGGCGGGCGAGGCGCGGGACGGTCCCGCCCTACACCAGCCACCGCACGCCGGCGAACAGCGCCAGGGCGGCGCCCAGCACCGCCACGCTCCACAGCAGGGCGCGACGCCGGGCCCGGCTGCGGGCGGCGCGGCGACGGTGCCCACGGGCCACCGGTACCAGCGCCGTCGAGGGGACCCGGGCGGGGGCACCGCCGGTGGCCCCCTCCACGGCCGCCCCGACGGGCTCCGGTGGGGGCGGCGCCTCCGGGGGCAGGGGCTGCGCGGTACGGGCCGGCACCGGCGCGCGGTCGGGCAGCGCGGTTCGCGCGCCGGCGCGGTGGCCGCGACCGGGGGTGCCGCCCGGGGTGACCCGGCCGCTGGCCCGGGAGGTCACCCGGTCGGTACGGGCCGGGGAGTGGCGGGCCCCGTTCAGGGCGTGCAGTTCGGCCCGTACCTCCTGGGCTGAGGGGCGGGACACCGGGTCCTTGCGCAGCAGCGCCATGAGCAACGGGCCCAGCGGGCCGGCTCGTTGGGGTACCGGGGGCTCCTCCTCGGTGACCGCGATGGCCGTCTCCATCAGGCCGGGCCGGTCGATGGGCAGGTGCCCCTCCAACGCCTGGTAGAGGGTGACGCCCAGCCCGTACAGGTCCGAGGGAGGGCCGACGCTCAGGCCCCGTACCCGCTCCGGGGCCACGTAGCAGACGGAGCCCAACAGTTCGTCGGTACGGGTCAGGGTGGTGCTGTCGTTGGTACGGGCGATGCCGAAGTCGGTGAGGACCACCCTCCCCCACCGTCCGGTCGCCGGGGGCCGCGCCGGGGACAACAGCACGTTGCCCGGCTTCATGTCGCGGTGCAGCACCCCGGCGGCGTGCGCGGCGGCCAGGGCCGACACCATGCCCAGGCCGATGTGCACCACCTCCTCCACCGGCAGCCGCTCGTCGGCCCGCAGCACCTCGGCGAGGTTGGTGGACTCCACGTACTCCATCACCAGGCAGGGGCCGCCGGTGTCCGGGTCATCCACCACGTCGTGCACCGCCACCACGTGCGGGTGGGTGATCCGGGACGCGCTCTGCGCCTCCCGGCGGGTGCGCTCGAAGCTCAGCTCCCGCTCCTCGGCGGACAGTTCAGCCGGCAACCGCAGCCGCTTGACGGCCACGTCCCGCCCCAGCAACTCGTCCCCGGCCAGCCAGACGGTCCCCATACCGCCCCGGCCGATGAGCGCCCGCAGTCGATAGCGGTCCGCGATCAGCCGTCCTATCTGAGCAAGTTCCGCCATCCACGACTCCCCTGTGTGCGGAGGTCACCCTAGCCGGGAGCCACCGTGGGCCACAGTGGGCGATTCTCCCGAACCCCGGGCCCCCACCGCCCCTCCGGGACGAGGCCGCCGGATCTCAGGGACCGTCCAGGGTCACCCACGGTGCCCAGCGGCCCGCCGACCGTGGACCATGGACCCATGAGCGAGGAGCAGCGGGGAGGAACCGACACCGACAGCCCCCCGGGCCCCGGTGCCGGAACGCCGCCCCCCGACACGGGGCGGCTCACCCGCAGCCGGGACCTGAGGGTCGCCGGTGGCGTGTGTGGCGGTATGGGCCGGTACTTCGACCTGGACCCGGTGATCTTCCGCATCGCGGTGGGCGTGCTCAGCGTCACCGGTGGCCTGGGGCTGATCGGCTACGGGTTCGCCTGGCTGCTGCTCCCCCTGGAGGGCGAGGAGGACAACGAGGGCCGCAAGCTGCTGACCGGCCGGGTGGGCGGCAACGGTCTGGCCGCCGTACTGCTGGCACTGGCCGGGTGCGGACTGTCGCTGGCCTCCTCGGGAGCCGGCACCCCCTTCGCCATGATGCTGGCCGCCGCCGTGGGGGGCGCGGCCGTGTGGTCGCGGCGGCGGCACCGGGCCGAGCGGTTCGGGGCCGGGGGCGGCGAGATGGGCGGGGCCACCGCGCAGGCGGTGGCGGTGGCGCCCCCGGAGACCCAGGCACCGCCGGTACCCTCCGGGCCCTCCTGGTGGCGGGAGCCCCTCACCAAGGAACCGGGCGCCTCCACCGGCTACCTGTGGGGCCCACCGGACGCCACCGCCACCGAGGCCAACCCGCCACCGCCCCCGAAGGGTTCGGCCCCCGAACGGGAGCGCGGCCCCCAGCGGCTGAGCATCGGCGGCCCGCTGTGCCTGCTGGCCCTGGCCGCCGCCGTGGTGGGCACCGGCACCACCTGGCACGACAGCCCGCTGGGCGCCACCCTGGCCGTCGGCCTGGGCAGCGCCCTGGTGGTGCTGGGCCTGGGGCTGGCGCTGAGCGCCTTCGTCGGCAGGGTCGGCGGGGGCACCGTGTTCGTGGTGGTGGTGACCAGTGGGCTGCTGGCCGGCGCCGCCCTGATCCCGGAGGCGGTCACCACCGACGTACGGGACGCGCACTGGGCGCCGACCCGTACCGAGCAGGTACGCCCGCGCTACGAGGTGGGCACCGGCGTCGCCGAACTGGACCTGACCGACCTGCGGGCCGGCGCCAAGGAGACCGTGCGCACCCGGATGCGGGTGGGCGCCGGGCAGGTGCTGGTCACGGTGCCGGACGAGATGACGGTGATCCTCGACGTACGGGTGGGGCTCGGTGACCTGCGGCTCCCCCAGGACGCCCAGCGGCGGCACGGGTTCCGCAACGGCCCCCGGGTGGAGCACGAGGGGCTGCGGCTGAGCCCCCAGCGCGGGGAGAAGCCGCACGGGGTGCTGCGGCTGGACGCCGAGGTGTCCTGGGGCCAGGTGTCCCTCGCCCGCGAGGGCGAGCGGATCACCCCGATCACCAGGGACGAGAGGGTGGGGCGCTGATGGGGCGGCGGGGTTTCCGACCGACGCGGCTGCTGGTGGGGCTGCTGCTGGCAACGGTGGGGCTGGTCTACGTCCTGGACGCCACGGGGGTGCTCCACCCGTCCGAGCCGCTGCTGTGGCTGCTGGCCCCGGCGGGGGTGCTGGCCTCCGGGCTGCTGGTGGTCTTCGGCTGGCTGGTCGGACGGGTGGTGTCCGGCCAGCGCGACGGGAAGACGGGACCGGGGTCGGCCAGCCGCTGACCGGGCGGTGCGAAGGCCCGCAGCGCGGCACCCCCGTCACCGCGCTGCGGACCGGGGGAGGCGGGCGACCCCACGCCACCGCGACCGGTGGGCGGACCGCTCGCCACGGTGAGGCCTCCAGACCCGTACCGAGGGGAGCCTGACAGAACCGGCGGTGGCACGGGTCTGGATGCCCGGGTAGGCCCGAAGAGGGCCACCACGAAGGTAGACCGGGCGGGCCGGCGGTCACCAGGAACAGTTCGCACAGTGACCGGGACCGGCGGTTTCTTCCCGAACAGTGAGGGCCACCGGGGTCACAGCTGCCCCAGTGCTCGCATCGACAGCCACAGTTGGTGCCGGGCGCTGGGAGCCCGCAGCAGGGAGCGCCCCAGCCGCTCCTCCACCCGGGCCAGCCGCTTGCGGGCCCCCGGCAGCGAGATCCCCAACTCCCGTGCGGCGACCGGCAGTCGGGCGTCCGCGCGCAGCCACTCCCGGACGGTGGTGAACGCCTCCGGGGAGAGCGGGGCCACCTGGGTACGGGCCCACTTGACGACCTCCGGGGTGGACAGCAACGCCTCCAGGGTGGGCGCCGGAACGTCCGGCGCGGCACCCGCGTCGGCACCCGCGTCGGCGTCCGGGTCGACATCCGGTCCGGTGGATGGCGCCGGTGAGGGGGCCTGGAGCAGCCGTAGCGCCAGCCAGCAGGCGGACTGGTCGGCCAGGGAGCCGACCAGGTCCTTCCCCAACAGGTGCTCCAGCAGCCGTACCCGGGCGCTGAGGGTGTTGCGGTGGATCTTCAGGTGGTGGTTGGCGGCCCCGGCGAAGCTCAGCCAGGACGCCAGGGTGGCCATCAGTTCCCCACCGTCGGGGTCGGCGCGGCGCGGGGGCACGTGGCCGGCGACCGGCTGGAGCAGGGCGTCCGCCCAGCGGCGGGCCTCCGCGCTCACCCGGGGCATCGGTGCCGCGTCCGGGCTGAACCGGGCGTGGCCGTCGACGAGTTGGCGGGCCACGGCCAGGGCGTGGAAGGCCTGCTCGTAGGCGAGGGGGGCCTCGGGCAGGGTGGAGGGTTCGCTGGCGCCGATCCGGCAGTGCGGTTCGAGGTGCAACAGTCGCCGGGCCAGTACGGCCACGTCGCCGCCCTCCGAGGCGGGAACCAGGGTGATCAGGTGGCGGGGCCGCACCGAGCAGGGCGCCCACCAGGCCCGGCCCTCGCTGGCCCGCTCCACCAGCAGCGCCATCCGGCCACGGTCGCCGTCCGGGCACTCGATCACCTGGAGCCAGCACAGCTCCGGCAGTCCGCGGTCCACTATCCGGGCGACCCGCTGGGCCATCACGATCTGCCCGGCCATCAGCAACTGGAGCACCGTCTCCCGGCTGTTGGCCTCGGCGTGCCAGGCCCGCTGCCAGCGCCGGTCGGCCTCCTCCAGGCGCCAGGCCACGCCCAGGGCGCGGGCGGCCTCGGCGAGCGGGGCGCCCCGGGGTGCCCCCTCCGACCTGGTCAGCGCACCGGGCGCTGTGTTGGGCGCTACCTCGACCAGGGTCAGGTAGGGCAGGTCGGGGCGCTGGGCGCTGTCGGCGGGGGTGCCCAGGGCGACCACGTGGACGGTGTCCCGGCCCAGTCCCCGGACCGTGGAGGGGGTGCGCTGGCGGTGTACCGCGCGCACCAGGTCGGCCAGTTCCTCCGGGGGTGTGTGGTGCGCGGGGTACGCGGGGGTGCCGTCGGCGTACAGCAGGGTCGCGGTGCCCGGACAGCGGCGGCCGAGCCAGTCCAGTACCCGGGCGACCGGTTCGGGGCCGGCCGTCAGGCGCGCGAGGGTCGCGGCGGCCGAGGCGGCTCCGGCATCGCCCGACGCGTCGCTGTGGTCCGGGGAGCCGGCACCGGTACCGGCCGCTCCCCGCTGTCCGCCGATCCGGCCCTCCCCGGGTCCGGCCGTGTCCGTCGTTCCCGCCCCGCCCCTGCCTCCCATGCGGTCACGGTAACCGGAGGCGGTCCACCCCGTACGCCCTACCCGAAGATGACCCTCCCCTTCCGCCTCCGGCGCGCGGCCAGTACCGCGTCCACGGAGTGGCGGGGGATTCCGGCGAGCAGCAGGGGCAGCCAGGCGATCAGGTAGGCCAGGTCGTTGCCCAGGTAGTACGGCTCGGTGGACCAGCTCACCGTCAGCCAGAAGGTGAGCGAGATCAGGGCTCCCCCGAGGGCGGCCACCCGGGACCACAGGCCCAGCAGGGTGCCCAGTCCGACGGCCAGTTCTCCCAGGGCGATGGCGTACCCGAAACCCTCGGGGTTCCGCTGGGCCAGCTCCACCAGGAAGGGGAGGGCGGCGGTGTCGCGGACCCCGTCCAGGGTGGCGGCCAGGGAGCCGGTGCCGGAGGAGGCGAAGAAGGCGCGGTCGGTGAGCTTGTCCAGGCCGGCGTAGACGAAGGTGACTCCGAGGAAGAGGCGCAGGGGGAGCAGGGCGTACCGGGCCGCGGTGTCCCGGAGGCCGCCGCCCCCGAGGCCGCCGGGGCCGTTCACCCCCTTGATGGGTTTCGGCCCACCGCCCTCGCCGCCCATGCGGTCCGCCAGAGACATGGCCCCACTCCCGTCTCCCGGTCGCTCACGTGTACGTGTCCGGCTGTGCCGGCATTCTGCCCGGGGCGTCCACGTCTCAAGGTTGCGACTATCCGTGCCAAGCACGTGGATGTCCGGGCCAAGCCCCCGAATCCGCCCCGCGGTACGGGGGACGCCACACGGGAGCCTCGGACCGGGTCGGCCGGTCGCCCACCGGGGCGGGTACCAGGCGGGGGCCCTCGTACACCTGCTCCCTCACCGGACCCGTACCGGATCGGGCGGGCCACCGGCGCACGCGAAGGCCCTCCCCGCCCTGGGAAGGGCGGGGAGGGCCTCGACGCACCGGAGAGGAGCGGTCGACCTCCCGGCGTGGGTCAGAGCGAGACGCCCTTACCGCGCAGGTAGGCCAGCGGGTCTATGTCCGAGCCGTAGTCGGGACCGGTACGGATCTCGAAGTGCAGGTGCGGACCGGTGCTGTTGCCGGTGGAACCGGACAGCCCCAACTGCTGGCCACCGCTGACCGTCTGCCCGGCGCTGACGGACAGCGAGGACAGGTGGGCGTACTGGCTGTAGCGCCCGTCGGAGTGCTTGATGACGACCTGGTTGCCGTAGGAGCCGCCCCAGCCGGCGGACACCACGGTGCCCTGGCCGACGGCCTTGACACTGGTGCCGCTGGAGACCGAGAAGTCCACCCCGGTGTGGTAACCGCTGGACCAGGAGCCGCCGGACGCGCGGTAGGCGGTGCTGGTCGGGGCGTTCACCGGAGCCTGGAAGCCGGAGGAGTTGCCGCTGGGGGCGGACGCCTGGTCGCTGGACTGCTTCGGCTTGGCGTGCTTGGGACCGGACTTCTTCGGGGTCGCCTTGGACTCCGACTTGGCCGGGCCACCGTCGACGCTCAGCTTCTGGCCGGGGATGATCACGTCGGGGTCGCCGCCGATGACCTGGCGGTTGTCCTCGTACAGCGCTTCCCAACCGCCCTGTACGTCCTGGGCCTTGGCGATCTTGAACAGGGTGTCGCCGCTGGCCACGGTGTAGGACTCACCGTTGCGGCCGTGGCTGCTGGCCTGGTCGCCCTTGGGCCGCTCGGGCTTGGACGGGGCCTTGGGCTTGGCCGGCGTGGTGGGCTTGGACTCGCCACCCGGGTCGACACCCGGGGCGGGACCGCCCTTGGCGAGCCCCGCCTTGGGACCGCACAGCGGCCAGGCGCCCGGCCCCTGTTCGGCCAGCACCTTCTCCGCGATGTCGATCTGCTGGGACTTGCTGGCCTGGTCGGCCCGCGAGGCGTACTTGCTGCCGCCGAAGCCCTCCCAGGTGCTCTGGGCGAACTGGAGCCCGCCGTAGTAGCCGTTGCCGGTGTTGATGCTCCAGTCGCCGCTGGACTCGCACTCGGCGACCTTGTCCCAGGTGCTGACGGAAGCGGCCTGGGCGTTGGCGCCGGCGACCATGGTCGTGACCCCGCCGGCGGCGGCGACCACGGAGATGCGGGTGACGTTCTTGTTGAGGCGGCTGTCGCGTGGCCGCCGGTGGCGTCCGCGTCCGGACATAGTGGTGCTCCTCTCCGACGCCTGCGAGGTGAGCTGTCGGGTTCGGGCTGGAGTTGCCCGGCCACCTCTCGGTGGCTTCACCCCAAGCCGGCCCGTGGGTCCGGCACTTACCTTGGGTCCCCCGCTCCTGCCGTTAGACGTGACGTCTGGGATCCGCTGCCGCCGGCAGGATTCGGCGTCCGGCAGCGGACCGCCACTTTGGGGTAGCGGCGGAGCTGAACGTTAAACGCAGAAAATGCGACGAAACAAGCGGCTCGGGGAAGTTGAACGTGAGAGCGAAATAGACATTTAACCCAGGACGACCCGATGGAGTGACCGAACGGCGGACGACGCCGACGCGCGGCCACCGGCACGAACGGAAGCCGTTCCTCAACTACCGCCCCCAGCAAGGGGAATGGCGCGGGAGGAAAACAAACGGCGCGCAACGGACATCACCCCGCCCGAAGGCGGGGTGAATTGCGTCACGGGAGTCCGAATTACCCGTTCTGGGCGCTCGGAGCGTCGAGTTGGGAGAGGGTGGCGATCGACGGTCCGCGCCGCGCGGACAGTTCACGCGCGACCCCCTCCGCCTCGCCCAGGACACGGACCGCGTTCCCCCAGGTGACCTTGCCGATGTCCGTCTCGGACCAGCCACGCGCCAACAACTCGCCCACAAGCCGTGGATAGCAGGACACATCGCCCAGGTCGGCCGGGGTGAAGGGCACCCCGTCGTAGTCCCCGCCGATACCCAGGTGATCGATCCCGGCGACCTGGCGCATGTGGTCCAGGTGGTCGGCCACCGTGGAAGCGGTCGCCTCCGGCCGGGGGTTCGCCTCCTCGAACTCCCGCCGCGCCCGCACCCCGCGCTCCGTACCGTCCAGCGGGTGCAGACCCAGCGACCGCAGGTGGGCGTCCGCCCGGTCGCTCCACTCCACCGCCTCCGGCAGCACGAACTTGGGCACGAAGGTCACCATCGCCACGCCCCCGTTGTCCGCCAGCAGTTGGAGCACGTCGTCCGGGATGTTCCTCGGGTGGTCGCACACCGCCCGGGACGAGGAGTGCGAGAAGATCACCGGCGCCTCGCTCACCCGCAGCGCGTCCCGCATGGTGGAGGCCGCCACGTGCGAGAGGTCCACCAGCATCCCCAGCCGGTTCATCTCCCGCACCACCTCCTCACCGAAGCGGGTCAGCCCACCGGCCGCCGGCTCGTCGGTGGCCGAGTCGGCCCAGGGCACGTTGTCGTTGTGGGTGAGGGTCATGTACCGCACCCCCAGCTGGTACAACGCCCGCAGGGTGGCCAGCGAGTTGTTGATCGAGTGCCCGCCCTCGGCACCCATCAGGGAGGCGATCCGCCCGGCGGCCCGGGCCTCCTCCACCTCCCGCGCGGTCAACGCCAGCGCCAGGTCGTCCGGGTAGCGCTCCACCAGCCGCCGCACCACGTCCACCTGCTCCAGTACGGCGCTCACCGCGTCGTCCCCCGCCAGGTCGGTACGCACGTACACCGACCAGAACTGGGCGCCCACCCCGCCCGCCCGCAACCGGGGCAGGTCGGTGTGCAGATGGGCGCTGAGGTCCTGGGAGACGTCCCGCCGGTCCAGGTCGTAGCCGACCTGCTCACGCAGCGCCCACGGCAGGTCGTTGTGCCCGTCCACCACCGGGTGTTCGGCCAACAGCTCACGCGCCCGCCGCAGGGTGTCCTCGCCCAGGGTCATACCGGTCTCCCGTCTCCACTCGCCCGTCAACGCCACCGGCCGGCCCCCACCAGGAGGACGCCGGCCGGTGATCCGTACCCGTGTGCTCAGCCGCCGAAGCCGAAGCCGCCGCTACCGGCCACCCGGCTCCGCAGCCTGCGCCCCTTCTCCGCGGCCCGCTCCCCCAGCTCCTGCTGGAACCGCTCCAACCGCTCGCGCAGATCGGCGTCATGGGCGCCCAGGACCCGCGCCGCCAGCAGCCCGGCGTTCCGCGCCCCGGCCACGGACACCGCCGCCACCGGCACCCCGGCCGGCATCTGGACGATGGACAGCAACGAGTCCATGCCGTCCAGGTACTTCAACGGCACTGGCACCCCGATCACCGGCAACGGGGTCACCGAGGCCAGCATCCCCGGCAGGTGCGCCGCGCCCCCGGCGCCCGCCACGATCACCCGCAGCCCCCGGGAGGCCGCCTCCTCCCCGTACCGCAGCATCTCCCGGGGCATCCGGTGGGCGGAGGTGACGTCCACCTCGTAGGGGATCTCGAACTCGTCCAGGGCCTGGGCCGCGGCCTCCATGACCGTCCAGTCCGAGTCCGAACCCATCACGATCCCGACCAGGGGACCGGGTCGTTCGGACGGTTCGGACCGCTCGCGCTGTGGGTGGCTCACTCGGTGATCGTCCCTCGTAGATAGCCGGCCGCATGGGCGGCGCGTTCCCGCACCTGGTCCAAGTCGTCGCCGTAGGTGGTGACGTGGCCGACCTTGCGCCCGGGCTTCACGTCCTTGCCGTACATGTGGATCTTCAACCCCGGGTCCCGCGCCATGCAGTGCAGATAGGCCCCGTACATGTCCGGGTAGTCCCCGCCCAGCACGTTCGCCATCACCGTCCACCGGGCCCGGGGCCTGGGGTCCCCCAGCGGCAGGTCCAGCACCGCCCGCAGGTGGTTGGCGAACTGCGAGGTGGCCGCCCCGTCCTGGGTCCAGTGGCCCGAGTTGTGCGGGCGCATGGCCAACTCGTTCACCAGCACCCGCCCGTCCGGCGTCTCGAACAGCTCCACCGCCAGATGACCCACCACCCCCAGCTCCCGGGCGATCCCCAGGGCCAACGCCTGAGCCCGCGCCGACAGTTCCTCCGACAGCCCCGGAGCCGGCGCGATCACCGTGTCGCACACCCCGTTCACCTGGACCGACTCCACCACCGGATACGCCACCGCCTGCCCGTGCGGCGACCGCACCACGTTGGCCGCCAGCTCCCGGACGAAGTCCACCCGCTCCTCGGCCAGCACCGGCACCCCGGCACGGAACGGCTCGGCCGCCTCCGCCTCGTCGCGCACCAGCCACACGCCCTTGCCGTCGTAGCCGCCACGCACCGTCTTCAGGACGACCGGGAACCCCGACGCCCCCTCCTCGACGGTGGCGAAGGCCGTCACCTCGGCCGGGTCCGCCACGATCCGGTGCCGGGGACAGGGCACCCCCAGCTCGGTCAGCCGGGCCCGCATCGCCCCCTTGTCCTGCGCGTACCGCAGCGCGTCCGGGCCGGGCCGCACCGCCACCCCCTCCGCCTCCAGGGCGCGCAGGTGTTCGGTGGGTACGTGCTCGTGGTCGAAGGTCACCACGTCGCAGCCCCGGGCGAAGGACCGCAGGGTGTCCAGGTCGCGGTAGTCACCGACCACCACGTCCCGCACCACCTGGGCCGCCGAGTCCCTGGGACCGTCCGAGAGAAGCCTGAACCGCACACCGAGGGGGATGCCCGCCTCGTGGGTCATCCGGGCGAGCTGGCCGCCGCCCACCATGCCGACTACCGGGAATGTCACGCGCCACAGCGTATCCGCCGGCCACGGCGCCCGACGCCGGGGCGGCACCCCACCGGCGCGCCCGCCCACCCGGCGACCGGCCCGCGCCCCAACCTCCGCCCCGCACCGGCACGTTGACGCCCCGGGGCCCCCGCCATCCGCCCGCTACGGCACCCCGGGCCGACGCCCACCCACCGTGGCCCGGCGAACACCCGGAGCACGCGAGCCGGCCGGCGGGTGAACGACGGGGGGAGCGCGGGGAATGTCCCCGTCCTGTGAGGGTTTGCCGCTCGGCGCGCGACCCCGCTCGCGCTCTGGCTACCATGGCCCGACGGACGACCACCGCGAGGCACCGGCCACCAGCCGGAGCGGCGGTGGAGAGAACCACGACGAACGGGGCGATGCGCGATCGGTAGGGGAGACGGGCCGGGGCTGCGTACCCGGCTGACTCAGCTGGCACGAGAGATCGCCAAGTTCGGCACCGTGGGTGCCTTCGGTGTGCTGGTCAACGTGGCCGTGTTCAACCTGTGCATCCACACCTACCAGCTGGCCCCGGTCAGATCAGGGGTCTTCGCCACCGCGGCGGCCATCTGCACCAACTACGTCGGCAACCGGTACTGGACCTACCGGCACGCCGACAAGAGCCGGCTGCACCGCGAGCTGACCCTCTTCCTGTTCTTCAGCGGCCTCGGCCTCGTCATCGAGAACGGGATGCTCGCCCTGTCCCACTACGGCCTGGGCTACACCTCCTCCCTCGCCGACAACGTCGCCAAGAACGTCATCGGCCTGGGCCTGGCCACCGCCTTCCGCTTCTGGTCCTACCGCACCTGGGTGTTCCGCGAGGACCCGGCCGCCTCCCGGCCCGAACCCGCCCACCAGGACGCCGACACCCCCGCCGACCCCCTCGGCACCTTCCCCCGCCCCCACGGCGAACCCCAGGCCCAGGGCCGGCCCACCCCCTCAGGAACGTCGCTGGACCTCCTCGACGTCCCGGCTGAGGAACAGGCCGAAAACCGCCGGCAACTGCTGAAGTAGCTCCAACCGGCCCCCGTCCGCCTCCGTCAGGTCCCGGGCCACCGCCAACCCCAGGCCGGTGGAGTTGCGCCCACTCACCGTCCGCTCGAACACCCGTGACCCCAGGGACGGGTCCACCCCCGGACCCTCGTCCCACACCTCCACCACCACCTGGTTACGGGTCACCCGGGTCCGCAACGCCACCGTGCCCCCGCCGTGCATCAGCGAGTTCTCGATCAACGTCGCCAACACCTGCGCCACCGCCCCCGGCGTACCCACCGCCCGCAGCCGCTTGGTCCCCGACCACACCAACGCCCGACCCTCACTGCGGTAGGCCGGCATCCACTCCTCCAACTGCTGCCGGATCACCTCGTCCAGCTCGAAGGCCACCGCCGAGCCACTACGCGGATCACGGGAGTTGGTCAGCAACCGCTGCACCACGTCCGTCAACCGCTCCACCTGCGCCAGAGCGATCATCGCCTCCTCCCGCACCGAGGTCTCCCCCTCCGCCGCCGGCTCCCTCGGCGCCGCCTCCACGATCTCCTCCAACCGCATCGACAGCGCCGTCAACGGAGTACGCAACTGGTGCGAGGCGTCCGCCGCCAACCTCCGCTCCGCCGTCAACATCCGGGCGATCCGCTCCGCACTGGCGTCCAACACGTCCGCCACCCGGTCCAGCTCCGGCACCCCGTACCGCCGCTGCCTCGGACGTGGATCCCCCGACCCCAGCTGCTCCGCCGTCTCCGCCAGATCCACCAGCGGAGCCGCCACCCTGCGCGCCTGCCGCATCGCCAACAGCACCGCCGCGCACACCGCCAGCGCCGCCACCGCCAGGATCGCCCACAGGCTGCGCACCAGCTCCGAGGTCACCACGTCCCGCGACTGACGTACCACCACCGTGGCCCCACGGCCCCCCGACTGCCGGGACTCGATCACCTCACCCCCGGGACGGGCCCCCACCTCCACCACCCGCTGCCCGGGCACCTTGATCCGGGCGTACCGGCGGCCGGTCAGCTGGGGACGCAGGGAGGCCGCGGTGATCTCCTCACCAGCGGCCATACGGTTCTCCACGGCCGACACCAGCCGCACCGCCTCGGCGTTCACGTTGTCCCGGATACCTGTCTCGATGGTCCGCGCCTCCACCAGCACCAGGGACACACCGAACACCGAGATCACCACCAGCACCACGGCCAGGGTGGACTGGATCAGCCGCCGACGCACGCCCGCCTAGCTCTTCTCGAAACGGAAGCCCACACCCCGCACGGTGGCGATGTACCGGGGATTGGCCGCGTCGTCACCCAACTTCTTCCGCAACCACGAGATGTGCATGTCCAAAGTCTTGGTCGACGACCACCAGGTCGTCTCCCACACCTCCCGCATCAGCTGGTCCCGGGTGACCACCCGGCCCGCGTCCCGCACCAGCACCCGCAACAGGTCGAACTCCTTGGCGGTGAGCTGGAGTTCCTCCTCCCCCATCCACGCCCGGTGCGACTCCACGTCGATCCGCACCCCCTGCGGGGCCGGCGGCTGCGGAGGCTCGGCGCTGTTCGCCCCCCGGCGCAGCAGCGCCCGCACCCGCGCCAACAACTCGGCCAACCGGAAGGGCTTGGTGACGTAGTCATCGGCGCCGGCGTCCAGACCGACCACCGTGTCCACCTCGTCCGCGCGGGCGGTCAACACCAGCACCGGCACGCTCAGCCCCTCGTTCCGCAGCCGACGGCAGACCTCCAGCCCGTCCATGGCCGGCAGGCCCAGGTCGAGAACCACCAGGTCGACCTCGCCACGAAGACCGGTGTCCAGGGCGCCGGGGCCGTCCTCGCACACCTCCACCTCGTATCCCTCCCGGCGGAGCGCGCGGGCCAGGGGCTCCGAGATGGCGGCGTCGTCCTCGGCGAGCAGTACTCGGGTCATGGCCTGATGGTAGTCCTCAGCGAGCGCCCAAGGGCAGTTCCCGGCCTCCGGCCCCCACACCCGCCGACCGGCCCGCCCCCACGGCGGCGCCAGCGGAAGCGACAGCCGTACGGCCACCCCCGCCCACCCGACCCCGACCGGCCGGAGGCGCCGGGGAGCACCGCCGGACCACGCCCCGGAACGCCCCCGGCCCGGCCCGACCGTCGGGCCGGAAAGGCTGACACATTCCCGCAACGACACGGTCGTACCCACCCCGCATAGTGTGGGGCCAGCGCAGGCCCCGTCCCCCCACGGGCGGCGGCACGCGACCACCGGCGACACCCTGTCGTCCGGCCCCGCCACGCGACCACCGAGGGGGATCACCCATGCCCGGACCATCCGTCAGCCCGCTCAGCCGACGCGGACTGCTCACCACCGGTGGGGGACTGCTGGCGGCCGGAGCCCTCGCCGCGTGCGGCTCCAACACCGGCCGCGAGGGCGGAGGCTCCGGCGAACAGCTCTCCCACTGGTACCACCAGTACGGCGAGGACGGCACCGAACAGGCCGTACGCCGCTACGCCAAGGCCTACCCCGACGCCCAGATCCGCGTGCAGTGGCGGCCGGGCAACTACGACCAGCAGACCGCCGCCGCCCTGCTCACCGACTCCGGGCCGGACGTGTTCGAGGTCAACGGACCCACCATCGACCAGATCCAGGGCGGCCAGGTGGTCGACCTGACCTCCCTGATAGACGGCGTCCGCGAGGACTTCAACCAGGCCGTACTGGAACCCAAGACCTACCGGGACAAAATCTGGGGCATCCCCCAGGTCATCGACACCCAACTGCTCTACTACCGCAAGAGCCTCCTCAAGGACGCCGGCGTCACACCCCCACGCACCCTGGACGAACTGGTCGACGCCGCCGGCGAGTTGACCACCAAGAAGACCAAGGGACTCTTCCTCGGCAACGACGGCGGCGCCGGCGTCCTCGGCGGCGTACCCCTCCACGCCGCCGGACTCTCCCTGGTCACCAAGGACGGCAAGGTCGGCTTCGACGACCCCGCCGCCGCCCGCGCCCTCGGCAAACTCCGCACCCTGTACACCGACAAGTCCCTGCTGCTGGGCGCACCCGCCGACTGGTCCGACCCCTCCGCCTTCGTCCAGGGCCTCACCGCCATGCAGTGGACCGGACTGTGGGCCCTCCCCCAGGTCAAGAAACAACTCGGCGACGACTTCGGCGTACTGGCCTTCCCCAAGGACGGCACCGACGGCCAACCCGCCGTCCCCGTCGGCGCCTACGCCGCCGCCGTCAGCGCCCGCAGCGCCCACAAGACCCAGGCCAAGGACTACGTCAGGTGGCTGTGGATCGAGAAGACCTCCTACCAGGAGGACTTCGCCCTCTCCTACGGCTTCCACATCCCCGCCCGACTGTCCCTCGCCAAGAAGGCCGAACGCCTCCGCGAGGGCCCCGCCGCCGACGCCGTACGACTGGCCACCGACAACGGCCACGCCGAACCCCTGCTGTGGACCTCCCGCTCCCGCACCGCCTACCAGGACGCGCTCAACCGCATCATCAAGAACGGCGCCAACCCCGAGAAGGAACTGCGCGCCGTGATCCGCGAAGTGGAACGGGAACTGGCCCGAGTGGCCAAGCGGAAGAACCGGAGCGGGAACTGAAGACCGACGCCCACCCGACCAAGCCCCAGGCCCACCCCACCCCGTCACGGACCCCACGGTCCCCCCACGGGAACACCCCCCGGGCACGCCGGCCACAAGGAACCCGGAACCGCACCCTGTGGTTCTGGATCTTCGTCGGCCCCTTCGCCCTGGGCCTGGCCCTGTTCACCTACGTACCCCTGCTCTGGAGCCTCTACCTCAGCTTCTTCGACGCCTACAACACCGTCTCCCCCACCGAGTTCGTCGGCCTCGACAACTACCGCACCCTGCTGGGCGACCCCGCGTTCCGACAGAGCCTGGGCACCTTCGCCCTGTTCTCCCTGTTCATCGTCCCCACCACCTTCGCCCTGTCCCTCGCCCTCGCCCTGGGCGTCAACCGCCTACGGCACGCCCAGGCCTTCTTCCGCTCCGTCTTCTTCCTCCCCACCGCCTGCAGCTACGTCGTCGCCGCCCTGGTGTGGAAACTCTCCCTCTTCAACGGAGTGCGCTTCGGCCTGGCCAACACCGTCCTCGGCTGGGTCGGCCTCGACCAGATCGCCTGGCTGTCCACCACCGACCCACCCTGGTACTGGCTGGTCATCGTCACCCTCCGACTATGGCTCCAGACCGGCTTCTACATGGTGCTGTTCCTCGCCGGCCTCCAACGCATCCCCCCACACCTCTACGAAGCCGCCGCCGTCGACGGCGCCCGCCCCGGCTGGCAGACCTTCCGCCACATCACCTTCCCCGCGCTGCGCCCCACCTCGGTCGCCGTGGTCCTGCTGCTCGTCATCAACGCCTTCCAGGCCTTCGACGAGTTCTACAACCTGCTCTCCGACGCCCGCGGCTACCCCCCGTACGCCCGCCCACCCCTGGTCTACCTCTACTACACCGCCCTCGGGCAGGGGCAGAACCTCGGCATCGGCAGCGCGGGAGCGGTCATCCTCGCGCTGATCATCGCGGTGGCCACCGTCGTCCAGTCCCGCTGGTTCGGGCTGGGCAGGAAGGAGGACTGAACCCGTGCCCCACCACCCCGCGACGGCCACCGACGACTCCCTGGTCCGCGTCGGCCGGGCGGTACGCCTGGTGCTGCTCTGCGCCCTGGCCGCCCTGTTCCTGATCCCCTTCTACCTGCTGCTGCGCAACGGCCTCGCCAGCGAGGAGGAGATCACCGCCCCCGGGTGGACCCTCCTCCCGCGCGAACTTCGCTGGTCCCACTTCAGCGAGCTGTTCTCCGACTCCAGCGTGCCGATGGCCAGTTCGCTGCTGAACTCCTCGGTGATCGCGGTACTCACCACCCTGGGCACCCTGCTGCTGGCCTCCCTGGCCGGCTACGGTCTGGCCCGTATCCCCTACCGGCACGCCGACCTGGTCTTCTACGCCATCGTCGGCACCCTGATGGTGCCGGCCGCGGTGACCTTCGTGCCCAGCTTCGTACTGGTCTCCTCGCTGGGCTGGATCTCCACCCTGCGCGGACTGATCGTGCCCACCCTGTTCAGCGCCATCGCCTGCCTGATCTTCCGGCAGTACTTCCTCGGCTTCCCACGCGAACTGGAGGACGCCGCCCGCGTCGACGGCCTGGGCTACTGGCGCACCTACTGGCGCATCGTGGTGCCCAACTCCCGGCCGGTGTTCGCCGCCGTGGGCACCATCGTCTTCATCGGCGCCTGGAACGCCTTCCTGTGGCCGCTGGTGATCGGCCAGGACCGGGGTTCCTGGACGGTGCAGGTCGCCCTCTCCACCTTCACCACCGCGCAGACGGTCAACATCCACCAGCTGTTCGTGGCGGCGATCGTCTCGATCCTGCCGCTGCTGCTGGTCTTCCTGCTCCTCCAGCGCCACATCGTGGCCGGGGTGGAACGCACCGGCATCGACGACTGAAGCGTTCAGCGGGGGCGTTCGCCGTCGGGCGGGGAGACCCTCCGGGGTTCTCCCACTCCCGACCCCGCCTTCTCCGTACGGCGCCTCGGGGGCGCGGTGACCTCAGGAGCCGGGCACGCGGAGCCCCAGGGGGCACGTCGCAGGTCAGGTGCGGGCCGGGGCCCCAGGGGCGCCGCGTCCCTACGGGACGGCTTCGAGGGGCCGGCCCTCACGGGCGCGGCTCCCGAAGGGGACCCGTGGAATCCGCGGGAACTCGTGGAGAGGGGAGCGCCGGGCGCGGTCCTCCGCGTGCGGCGCGGTCACGTACGGCTCCGGTCACGTACAGCCGGGTGCCGGCGAGGGAGCGGAGGGGCGGTCGGTCTGCCGGTGGGGGCGCCACGGCGGCGTCCCCACCCACGGTCGCCGGGCCGGGCGGCTGGGCGCGGGCGCGGTGGCCCGGCCCCAACCGTCAGGCGGGCGCGGCCAGTTCGGCCCAGACCGTCTTCCCCGACCCCAGGGGGTTACGTACCACGCCCCAGTCCAGGCAGAGCCGCTGCACGATGAACATCCCGTGCCCACCGGGCCGGCCCGCGCGGTGCGGACTCCGGGGAGCCGGCGCACCGGACCCCTGGTCCACCACCTCAAGCCGCAACACCTTGGGGCCGCTGCCGATACGCAGCTCCTCCGGGCCGTCCGCGTGCAGACAGGCGTTGGTGACCAGTTCCGACACCACCAGCAGCACGTCCTCGGCCGCGGCACGCTGGTCCCCGGTCGCCGCCGGAAGCCAGCCCCAGTCGTGCAACGCCTGACGGGTGAAGTCACGGGCACGGGGCACCACGCCGCTGGCGCCCAACAGCCGCAGTCTTCGCACCTGACGCAACACTGGGCCCTCCTCCAGGTCCACCGGCTGGTCACCGTTCGCCTCGAAGGGCCCACCAGCCCCGTTCACCGGAATGACGGAGCGAGGCGCCACGTCATCCGACTGGGAGCCGCGGTCGCCCGCCGAGTACGGCCGGGTGGTGCTCATCAGCGGTTCACCTCACCGATCACTGACTGACCGAATCAACGAATGGACATCGGAGCTGATCACAGCCGCCCGACTGGACCGGGGCCCAGAGGCCCGCACCGATTCAGTGGGTCTCCTGCCCTGCGAGAGCGGGAGAACACTCATCGATCTGAGCGGACTGTTGTGACGCAGGTAACCAAGCGCCCCGGACATGCCCAGGAACACCGGCGAACAGGCCGGAGACCACCGCGAACGGTCAGGCCTCCGTCACGTTCGCCAGCGCGGCGCCAAGATCCTCGTGCACCGAGAACACCATGTCAGCGCCCGTGATGGTGAAGACGCGGGACACCACCGGCTGCATTCCGGCCAGATGTACGCCGCCTCCGGCGGCCTCGGCCTTCAGACGAGCCGCCAGCAACACGTTCAGCCCCGTGGAGTCACAGAACTGCAGGAGTGAGCAGTCCACCACCAGCCGGCTGAAGCCCTCGTCGACGCTGCGCTCCAACGGCTCGCTCAACAACTCGGCGGTGTGATGGTCCAGCTCACCCTCGGGCGTGAACACCATGCTCGCGCCGTGTTGCCGTACGTCGACCGTCAGCCGGCCACGGCTCGTACTGCCGGGCATTCCGCGGTCCATGCACACCCCATCTCAGGTCGCTCCAGATCTTCCCACCAGCCGTGCACGACACCCCCTGACGGCCGCCTCGAACCCTACGCCTTCCTGGGGACCTCCGGTAGACGAACAACCAACACATTGGGGCAAATTCAGACAAGGCGCACTTGCCATGCGTACACAGAACCAGGTAGGCCTAGAAGGCAGACAATTCCAGTCGGCTCTGGAGGCGCCGCACCCCGTAGTGCACGTCAAGGCTTCGGCAGCCACATGCCGAGATGATGGAGGGACACCAGCATGTCACCCCGCATGTCACCCAGGCTCGATGATCCCGGGATATCGGATACCGACCCGCAGTACGCGACCCCTGAGGTGACGCACAGCAGCTCCACCTCGTCCGGCGAGCACCACGAGACGCTGGAAGCGCTCCTCGACCAGCTTCACCTGCCGGAGATGCCGCCCTTCGACGAGGTCGGACCGGTGGACGCCAGGGCGATGTCCAAGACGCTCTTCGAGCGCCTGGAGACCCTGGAAGAGGGCACCCACGAGTACTCCTACGTACGCAACACCCTGGTCGAACTGAACCTGGCCCTGGTCAAGTTCGCGGCCTCCCGGTTCCGCTCCCGCAGCGAACCCATGGAGGACATCGTCCAGGTCGGCACCATCGGCCTGATCAAGGCCATCGACCGGTTCGAGCTGTCGCGCGGGGTCGAGTTCCCCACCTTCGCGATGCCGACCATCGTCGGCGAGATCAAGCGCTTCTTCCGGGACACCTCCTGGTCCGTACGGGTCCCCCGCCGCCTCCAGGAACTGCGCCTGGACCTGGCGAAGGCCGGCGACGAACTCGCCCAGAAGCTGGACCGCGCCCCGACCGTGGAGGAGCTGGCCGAACGGCTCAGCATCACCACCGACGAGGTCGTCGAGGGCATGGCCGCGAGCAACGCCTACACCGCCAGCTCGCTGGACGCCCAGCCCGAGGAGGACGACACCGAGGGCGCCTTGGCCGACCGCATCGGGTACGAGGATCACGGACTGGAGGGCATCGAGTACGTCGAGTCCCTCAAGCCCCTGATCGCCGACCTCCCGGCGCGCGACCGCCACATCCTGTCGCTGCGGTTCGTGGCGAACATGACACAGTCCGAGATCGGCGAGGAGCTGGGCATCTCGCAGATGCACGTCTCCAGGCTGCTGTCCCGCACTCTCGGTCGCCTGCGGAAGGGCCTGATGGTCGAGGAGTAGGTCGAGGAAGCAGTCGACGCGTAGCCGTGTCTCACGGCACGGCGCACGGACCTCCGCCACCACGCTCCTGACAGTGGTGCGGGCACTCTCCCCTGGAGGGGCCCCGACAACAACCACGAGGAAGCGAGCCGGAGGACGAGGGCGCGCCCACCGCGCAGGCGGTCGGGGCGACGGCCCCATGTCGTGTGCCGTTCCGTACGAGGGGCCTGGTTTCCGAGCTTCGGGAACCGGGCCCTTTGGCTTGGGCGGGGGCTTGTGGGTGGGGGCTTGGATGGGCGGGTCACGGGCCCGTCCGGCACCCCGTGGAACACGAGCCCGCCCAGCCTCCGGGGGCGCGGGCTCAGCCGACATCCGGGGCCTGGGTCCGACCGGTATCCGGGGGCCGGGTCCGACCAGCATCCGGCGCATCCTCCCGGTCAGGTGAGAGGCGCCGGCTCCTCCGAGGTGGCCCCGCTGGCCCGCGATGTACGGGGCCCTCGCGCCCGGTGGCCATGGCCGGGCTGTGGCGGGGAGCTGTTCGGGGCCCCTCCCCCCTCCCCATGCCCACCCTCCGCCACCACCTCCGAGACGCCTGGGAGCGCGCGCCGACTCCCAGGCGAGAAGGGGTACCCGAAACCACCCGTTGTCCACGACGCCGAGGCTCCAGGAGGAGCTACGGCCGGTCACAACGGGCCCGTACGGTGCTCGGTTCGGGGACCACCGCGGCAGAGCCCATCATGCCTCAACCCCCGGAAAACGGGCCGAAGTTATCCACAGCAGCCCCTGACAGATCACACCGGACATCGACTGACAGAAGCCCACCCACCTCCGGCCCGGCCCAGCACCCGACCACCACCCGCACCCGCCCCCACCCACAACTGGACACGTAGCCCCAGCCCCACCCAGGCCCGCCAGCGCGAGCCCGACGCGCAAGCCCCCCACTCAACCCGCCCACCTCCCCGAGCCCCAACCCAACTCACCCCGCCCCATCCACATCACCGCAACCTCACCGCACCCACAGGCGCCGCGACCCCACCCACGCCACCGCACCATGCGCCCCCCAGACACATCACCGCACCCCCGCCTCACCGCGCTCCACGCACCACCCACGCAACCACTCCCCCACCCACCAACAACCGGACTACGCACGCCCACCACCGCCCCATCCCCGGGCAAGTCACCGCAACACCGGCGGGGTTGACCGGCCTCCTCGGGACGGGTTGGGGCGAACCCCTGGCCTACGGAGCCCAACCTGCTTGGATGGGCGGCGACATCGACCGCCCCCCACAGTGACGGAGCCGCCACATGGTCGCACCCACGCACCGACGGACGAACGACGCAGTGAGCCCCGAGCCGGCGCGGTCGGCAACCGGGAGCCCGGACCATGGAGGCCCTGGCCGGCGGCCGGGCGCACGGAGATGGGCGGCCGGCCTGAGCGTGGCCGCCCTCGCGGCGACCGCGCTGACCGCCTCCGCCTCTCCCGGGCAGGCGGCCGAGGAGGCCCCCCGAGCGGCGAGCCCGAAGGTGCTCACCTACAACACCTTCCTGTTCAACAAGCTCATCTACCCGAACCTGGGGCAGGACCACCGGGCCGAGGAGATACCGCAGGCCGACTTCTTCCAGGGCAACGACGTGGTCGTGCTCCAGGAGATGTACGAGAACGGCACCTCCGAGAACCTGATGGAGAGCGCCAAGTCCCAGTACCCGCACCAGACTCCGGTGGTCGGGCGTACCAAGGACGGGTGGGACGCCACGGGAGGCTCGTACGCGACCACGTTGGAGGACGGCGGGGTCACCGTGCTGAGCAAGTGGCCGATCAAGCGCAAGGAACAGTACGTCTACAAGGACGGGTGCGGGGTGGACGACCTCGCCAACAAGGGCTTCGCCTATGTGGAGTTGGAGGTGAACGGGGAGCCGGTGCACGTGGTGGGGACGCACGTGCAGTCCGACGACAAGCTGTGTTCGGAGGGTCAGGCCGCGGAGGTGCGCAGCAAGCAGTTCGGTGAGCTGAACGCCTTCCTGGACGCCAAGGACATTCCCACCGACGAGCAGGTGCTGGTGGCGGGTGACTTCAACGTGGACTCCCGTAGCGACGAGTACCCGAAGATGCTGGCCGACGCCGGTCTGGAGGGGGCGGACGACCGTACGGGGCACGCGTACTCCTTCGACACCCAGGAGAACACCATCGCCCACGCCCGTGGTGCGGAGAACCCGCCCCGGGACCTGGACTACGTGCTGCACCGCAAGGGGCACGCGAAGCCGGAGGGGTGGACCAACGAGGTGTACCAGGAGCAGAGCGCTCCGTGGACGGCGCCGGACGGCAAGGAGTACAGCAACCTGTCGGACCACTATCCGGTGACCGGTTCGGCCGGCTGAGGTCCGGTACTGCGGCGGGTGGTGCCGTGGCCTGAGCGGCCCGGCGCGGCCCGGAGGTGGGGGGGGTACCCGAGACAGCTCGGGTACCCCCCCCACGGCGTTCCGGGGAAGAAGCCCGGGGGCGCTGCGAGGGTCGAGGCCTCAGCGGGGAAGCAGGGCGTCCCGCTGGTCGAGGCCGGACTCGGCGACGACCTGGGCGATGGACTGGGGTTCCCGTACGGTCGCGAACCGTATGCCGCCCGGGGTGGCCGGGGTGTTCTCGGCCGCGGGCTCGGTTCCGGGCCCGGCACCGGTCTCGTCCTCGGGGAGGGTGAAGCCGTACACCCCCGGGCGGGGCAGGCTGTTGTAGCCGAAGGGGTTGGAGAAGTAGTAGGCGCCGGTGTCGAGGAGGGCCACCAGGTCGCCGGCCTCCAGCGGGGGCAGCTCCCGGGCGGTGGCGACCAGGTCGCCGGCGAAGCAGCAGGGGCCGGCGACGTCCTGGGCGACGGCGGGTCCCTGTTTGGGGTGGCCGTGGGGGTCGTAGCCGGTGACCCGCAGGGGCCAGGAGCTGGGGGCGAACACGGTTCGGGTGGCGACCTGGGCGCCGGCGTGGGTGACGGCGATGGGTCGGCCGCCGGCGGTCTTGGCGTACTCGACGCGGGCCAGGATGGTGCCGGCCTTGGCCAGCAGGGAGCGGCCGAACTCGGTGACCAGGCCGTAGCGGCCGTCGAAGAGGGCGGGGACGGTGTCGGCGAGGAGGCGGGCGTACCGCTCGTAGCTGGGGGTGACGTCCTCGGTGTCGAAGTTCACCGGGAGGCCGCCGCCGATGTCGAGGGTGGTGATCTGCTGGCGGCCGACGGTGGCGTTGATCTCCTCGGCCAGTTGGTGGGTGGCCTGGACGCCCTGGGCCATCAGTTCCAGGGGGCAGCCCTGGGAGCCGACGTGAGCGTGGAGGCGGGTGAGGTGGGGGCGTTCGCGGTAGGCGCGGATGACGGCTTCGCGGGCGCCGGGGTCGCGGAGGGGGAAGCCGAACTTGGAGGTGTCGGTGGCGGTGCTCATCGCGCCGATGGTGCCGCTGCCGATCTGGGGGTTGACGCGCAGTCCGAGGGGGGAGTCGCTGCGGGTCTGTTCCCGTAGGGCGTCGAGGCGGACGAGTTCCTGGGGGTTGTCGGCGTTGACGGCGACGCCGCGTTGGAGGGCCTCGCGGAGTTCGTCGACGGTCTTGGCGGGTGAGTCGAGGACGGTGCGTTCGGCGCTGACGCCGGCGGCGTGGGCGAGGGCGAGTTCGCCGGGGCTGGCGGCTTCGCAGCCGATGCCGAGGTGGTCCAGGTAGCGGAGTACGGGGACGAGTGAGGACGCCTTGATGGCGAAGGTGTGCAGCACCTGTTGGCCGGGGGCGGCGACCTGGGCGAAGGCGTCGTGGAGGGACGCGGCGGCTTCGCGGATGGTCTCCAGGTCGAGGAGTCCGACGAGGGGGTTGGCGTCGTCGGTGACCAGGCCCTGGCTGACGGCCGCGCGAACTGCCAGGTCACGACGTTGGGTACGGGTGGTGGCCGTGGTGGGGCGTCTGAGGTGCTGCATGGATCCAGCCAAGCACGGGCGTGCCGGGGGTGGTGCACCCGGCCCCCTGGTGACTAGCCCTATTCACCCTTAGACTCCGTGAATAGCCCTAGTCTGCCGCTGCCCGGGCACGCGGCGGCAGCGTCCCGACCCCGACGGAACGCGCCCTCCGGGCGAGCGGCGCTCCGTACCCGGACGTCATGAGGTACGGCTACAGCGACACCTTCGCGACACCCACGGCCCCATCCACAGCACCCAGGCGGAAGTCACCATCCAGAGAGGCGGCCCCGATGTCAGGACCCCGGCCCGTACGAGCCCCGCGCGGCACTGAGCTGACCACCCTCGGCTGGCCCCAGGAGGCAGCCCTGCGGATGTTGCAGAACAACCTCGACCCGGAGGTGGCCGAGCACCCGGACCAGCTGGTGGTCTACGGAGGCACCGGCAAGGCCGCCCGGGACTGGCGTTCCTTCGACGCCATGGTGCGCACCCTCGGCACGCTGCGGCAGGACGAGACGATGCTGGTGCAGTCCGGCCGGCCGGTCGGGGTGATGCAGACCCACGAGTGGGCGCCCCGGGTGCTGCTGGCCAACTCCAACCTGGTGGGCGACTGGGCCAACTGGGAGGAGTTCCGCCGGCTGGACGCCCTGGGCCTGACCATGTACGGGCAGATGACGGCCGGTTCGTGGATCTACATCGGCACCCAGGGCATCCTCCAGGGCACCTACGAGACCTTCGCGGCGGTGGCCGCCAAGCGGTTCGGGGGGACCCTGGCCGGCACCATCACCCTCACCTCGGGGCTGGGCGGCATGGGCGGGGCGCAGCCGCTGGCGGTGACCATGAACGACGGGGTGGTGATCTGCGTCGACTGTGATCCGCGCGCCATCGAGCGTCGTATCGAGCACCGTTACCTGGACGTGCGGGCGGACTCGGTGGACCACGCGCTGCGGTTGGCGGTGGAGGCGCGGGACGCCCGACGGCCGCTGTCGATCGGGGTGTTGGGGAACGCGGCCGAGGTGTTGCCGGCGTTGCTGGCCCAGGGGGCGCCGATCGACGTGGTGACCGACCAGACCAGTGCCCACGACCCGCTGGCGTACCTGCCGGTGGGGGTGGACTTCGAGGACATGGCCGCGTACGCGGCGGAGAAGCCGGCCGACTTCACCCGGCGGGCGCAGGAGTCGATGGCCCGCCACGTGGAGGCGATGGTGGGCTTCATGGACGCCGGCGCGGAGGTCTTCGACTACGGCAACTCGATCCGTGGGGAGGCGCGTACGGCGGGGTTCGCGCGGGCCTTCGACTTCCCCGGGTTCGTGCCGGCGTACATCCGGCCGCTGTTCTGCGAGGGCAGGGGCCCGTTCCGCTGGGCGGCGCTGTCGGGTGACCCGGCGGACATCGCGGCGACCGACCGGGCGCTGCTGGAGCTGTTCCCGGAGAACGAGTCGCTGGCCCGCTGGCTGCGGATGGCCGGGGAGCGGGTGCGTTTCCAGGGGTTGCCGGCGCGGATCTGCTGGCTGGGGTACGGGGAGCGGGACCGGGCGGGTGAGCGGTTCAACGACATGGTGGCCGCCGGGGAGATCTCGGCCCCGCTGGTGTTGGGGCGGGACCACCTGGACTGCGGTTCGGTGGCCTCTCCGTACCGGGAGACGGAGGCGATGCTGGACGGTTCGGACGCCATCGCGGACTGGCCGTTGCTGAACGCCATGGTGAACGTGGCCTCCGGGGCGTCCTGGGTGTCGCTGCACCACGGTGGCGGGGTGGGCATGGGCCGGTCGATCCACGCCGGGCAGGTGACGGTGGCCGACGGTACGGCCCTGGCCGGGGAGAAGCTGCGGCGGGTGCTGACCAACGACCCGGGGATGGGCGTGATCCGTCACGTGGACGCCGGCTACGACGTCGCCGAACGAGTGGCGGAGGAACGCGGGGTGCGGGTGCCGATGCGCGAGGGCCAGGAGGGCGGGGCGTGACCGGGCTTCCCGAGGGGCTGTCGGGCGGGGACTCCTTCCACCGGATGTGGCGGGAGTTGCTGCCGGTGGGTCGGCATCCCGACAGTGGCGGGTACCGCCGTTACGCCTGGACCGGCGCCGACCTGGAGTGCCGGGAGTGGTTCCGGCGCCAGGCGGCGGACCGTGGGCTGCGGTACGAGGTGGACCGTAACGGCAACCAGTGGGCGTGGGCCGGGGACCCGGAGGGTCGGCGGGACGCGGTGGTGACCGGTTCCCATCTGGACTCGGTGCCGGACGGCGGGGCGTTCGACGGGCCGTTGGGGGTGGTGTCGGCCTTCGCGGCGCTGGACGAGTTGCTGGCCCGAGGGGTGCGGGCGCGGCGCCCGCTGGGGGTGGTCAACTTCGGTGACGAGGAGGGCGCCCGGTTCGGCCTGGCCTGTGTGGGGTCGCGGCTGAGCGCGGGGCAGCTGTCGCGTGAGGCGGCGCACCGGCTGCGGGACGCGGACGGGGTGGGTCTGGCGTCCGCCATGGAGCGTGCCGGGTACGACCCGGACGGTATCGGTGCCGACCCGGAGCGGTGGGCGGGTGTCGGGGCGTTCGTGGAGCTGCATGTGGAGCAGGGGCGGGCGTTGGCCACCGACGATCCCGACGGTCGGGGTGGTGGGCCGGCGCCGGTGGGGGTGGCGTCGGCGATCTGGCCGCACGGGCGGTGGCGGTTCGACTTCCACGGGGAGGGCAACCACGCGGGCACCACCAGGTTGGCCGACCGTCGGGACCCGATGCTCAGCTACGCGCAGACGGTGCGGGCGGCGCGGGAACAGGCCCGGTTGACGGGGGCGTTGGCGACCTTCGCCAAGGTGAGCGTGGAGCCCAACGGGGTCAACGCGATCGCCTCGCTGGTGCGGGGGTGGCTGGACTCGCGTGCCCCGGACGAGGGCACCCTGGGCAAGCTGGTGGAGGAGGTGGAGCGGGCGGCGGCCGAGGAGGCGCGGCGCGAGGGGGTGCGGCTGGAGGTGACCCGGGAGTCGTTCACGCCGGTGACGGAGTTCGAGGACGCGCTGCGGAACCGGTTGTTGGAGTTGCTGGGTGACGGCGGGGACCGCCGGGTGCCGGTGCTGCCGACGGGGGCGGGCCATGACGCGGGGATCCTGTCGGCGTCGGTGCCCACGGCGATGCTGTACGTGCGGAACCCGACGGGGGTGTCCCACTCCCCCGCCGAGTTCGCGGAGGAGGACGACTGTGTGGCGGGCGTGGGTGCTCTGGCCGACGTACTGGAAGGACTGTTGACCTCGTGAGTGACGCCACCTACTGGGCGGAGTACGGCTGGCTCGACGGCACGGTGGAGCCGGGGGTGCTGCTGGAGGCCCGGGACGGGCTGTGGCAGCGGGTGCGGGCGGGGGTGGCCGAACCCCCGCCGGGGGCGCGGGTGTTGGTGGGGTTGACCCTGCCGGGGCTGGCCAACGCGCACTCGCACGCCTTCCACCGGGCGCTGCGCGGCACGGTGCAGGTGGGTTCGGGCACGTTCTGGACCTGGCGGGAGGTGATGTACCGGGTGGCGTCGCGGCTGACGCCGGACAGCTACTTCGCGCTGGCGCGGGCGGTGTACGCGGAGATGGCGTTGGCGGGGGTGACCTGTGTGGGCGAGTTCCACTACCTGCACCACGCCCCGGGCGGTTCCCGTTACGCGGACCCCAACGCCATGGGGGAGGCGCTGATCGCCGCCGCCCAGGAGGCGGGTATCCGGGTGACCCTGCTGGACACCGCCTACCTGTCGTCCGGGCTGGGCCCGGACGGGCGGGGCGAGCCGCTGTCGCCGGCCCAGTCGCGGTTCGGTGACGGGGACGCTCAGGCCTGGGCGTCGCGGGTGTCGGCGCTGCGCCCGGGGGGTTCGCACGCCCGGGTGGGCGCGGCGATCCACTCGGTGCGGGCGGTGCCGGCGCGGGAGTTGGGCACGGTGGCGGCCTGGGCGCGGGAGCGGGGCGCGCCGTTGCACGTGCACCTGTCGGAGCAGGTGGCGGAGAACGAGGACTGCCTGCGGGCGCACGGGCTGACCCCGACCGGGTTGCTGGCCGAGCACGGGGTGTTGGGGCCGGGTACGACGGCGGTGCACGCGACCCATCTGACCGAGGAGGACATCCGGGCGTTGGGGGGTTCGGGCACCGGGGTGTGCATGTGCCCGACGACCGAGCGGGACCTGGCGGACGGTATCGGGCCGGCGCCGCAGCTGCGGGCGGCGGGCAGCCCGTTGTCGTTGGGCAGCGACTCGCACGCGGTGATCGACCTGTTGGAGGAGGCCCGGGCGATGGAGCTGGACGAACGGTTGCGTAGCCGTACCCGGGGGCACTGGACGGCGGCGCAGTTGCTGCGGGCGGCCTCGGAGCGGGGGCACGCGGCGTTGGGCTGGCCGGAGGCGGGCCGGTTGGAGGCCGGGAGCCTGGCGGACCTGACCACGGTGGCGCTGGACTCGGTGCGTACCGCCGGGCCGGCTCCCCGGTTGGCGGCGGAGGCGGTGGTGTTCGCGGGGACCAGTGCGGACGTGCGGCACACCGTGGTGGCCGGGCGGCCGGTGGTGTGGGAGGGGCGGCACCTGTCGGTGGCCGAACCGGCGCGTGAGTTGGCGGAGACGATCGGGAAGTGGGGCCGGTGACGGCGATGACGGACGGGACGGGGAAGCGCGTGGACGGTGGCAGTACGGCGTTGACCGGTATCGGCTCCCTGGTGACCAACGAACCCTCCCTCGGGGAGGGCCCGTTGGGGCTGCTGCGGGACGCGGCGCTGGTGCTGGAGGGTGAGCGGGTGGCCTGGGTGGGGCCCTCGGCGCGGGTGCCGGCGACCGACCAGCGGGTGGACGTCGGGGGGCGGGCGGTGATCCCCGGGTTCGTGGACAGCCACTCGCACCTGGTGTTCGCCGGTGACCGTACGGAGGAGTTCAACGCCCGTATGTCGGGCCGGAGTTACACCGCCGGCGGTATCCGTACCACGGTGGCGGCGACCCGGGCGGCCGGTGACGAGGAGCTGGAGGCCAACCTGGTGCGGCACCTGGCGGAGGCGCTGCGGCAGGGCACCACCACCATGGAGACCAAGTCCGGTTACGGCCTCACTCCCGACCAGGAGGCCCGGGCGCTGCGGATCGCCGCCCGGCACACCGAGGAGGTGACCTATCTGGGGGCGCACATCGTGGCCCCGGAGTTCGCCGACGACCCGGACGGCTACGTGGCCCAGTTGACCGGCCCGATGCTGGACGCCTGCGCCCCGTACGCCCGGTGGGTGGACGTGTTCTGTGAGCGGGGGGCCTTCGACGCCGACCAGGCGCGGGCGGTACTGATTGCCGGCGTGGAGCGGGGGTTGGTGCCCCGGGTGCACGCCAACCAGTTGGGCGAGGGGCCCGGCGTACGGCTGGCGGTGGAGCTGGGCGCGGCCTCGGCCGACCACTGCACCCATCTGACCGACGCGGACGTGGACGCGCTGGCCTCGGGTTCGACGGTGGCGACCCTACTGCCGGGCTGCGAGTTCTCCACCCGGGCGGTGTATCCGAACGCCCGCCGGCTGCTGGACGCGGGGGTGACGGTGGCGCTGTCCACGGACTGCAACCCCGGTTCCAGCTTCACCTCGTCCGTGCCGTTCTGTGTGGCGGTGGCGGTACGGGAGATGGGCATGACGCCCGACGAGGCGCTGTGGTCGGCCACCGCGGGGGGCGCGCGGGCGCTGCTGCGCGAGGACGTGGGGCGGCTGGCTCCGGGGTGCCTGGCGGACGTGGCCCTGCTGGACGCGCCCTCGCACGTGCACCTGGCGTACCGGCCGGGGGTGCCGTTGGTGCGGCGGGTGTGGCGGCGTGGGGTGGCGGTCGACTGAGGTCGGGCCACGGGACTCGCCGCCCGGCGGCGCCGGGTGGTGACCTGGCGGCCGGTGAGGCCCGGTGCGGCGTGGGTGCCTCAGTCGAGGAAGAGGGCGCGTTCGGCGGCGCGGGCGTCGAAGTCCTCCAGCCGGGCCTGCGCGTCCGGCAGGTTGTCGCACATCGCCTCCAGCAGTACCCGCCCCAGCAGCATGGGGGCGCAGGGGGTGTCGAAGGCGAGGCCGGTGCCCACGGCGGCGGGCAGCAGCAGGTCGTCCGGGTGGGCGACCGGGGCGAAGGCGCTGTCGGCGACGGTGACCACCCGCAGCCCCTGGGCGCGGGCGTGGTGGAGGGCCTCGGCGCACTCGCGGGGGTGCCGGGGCAGGGCGAAGCACAGCAGGGCGGTGGCCCCGGCGCGTACACAGGCGTTGAGTCGGTCGACCAGCATGGAGCCGCCCTCGTCGAGGACCCGTACGTCGGGGTGGACCTTGGCGGCGAAGTAGCCGAAGCCCCGGGCCTGGGCGGAGGCGGCGCGCAGGCCGAGTACCGGCAGCGGGCGGGAGGCGGCGAGGAGCTGCCCGGCCCGGCTCACCGGTGCCGGCTCGGCGAGGAGCGTGGCGAGTTGGCGGAGGTTGTCGATCTCGGCGAGTACGGCCTGCTGGTACTCGTTGTGCCCGTCGCTCCCCTCCTCGGGGTCCACGTCGCGTTCGGGGGCGTTCTCCCTGAGGTGGCGGCGCAGCGCCGGGTAGCCGTCGAAGCCGAGGGCGACCGCGAAGCGGGTCACCGAGGGCTGGCTGACCCCGGCGAGTTCGGCCAGTTCGACGCTGGACAGGAACGGGGCCTCGCCGGCCTGCCGTACCAGGCAGTGGGCGATGCGCCGCTGGGTGGGGGTGAGCCGCCGCCCTTCGAAGAGTTCCAGCAGCCGTGCGCTGGCGCTGCCCATCGTCGCTCCCGTCTCGGGTTCGGAACTGCCGGGCGTCTATTCATCGCGGCGGCCGGCTGTATGACCTCTTACAGCATTGTGCCGCCCCGGCCGGCTCGGGGTGGACGTCACCGGTGGGCAAGAGTGGGGCTAGCTCCACTGTGCCGCCGCCCGGGGCCACGTACCTTCGGGGTATGGACGCGTCGGACCGTGAGTTGAAGAGCGACTTCCAGGCCACCCTGCAGACCCGCAAGGAGCTGGGCCCGGAGTACGAGGACGAGTTGGTGGACTCGTTCCTGGAGAAGGTCGAGCAGCGGGTGGACTCCGCCGTGGAGCGCCGGGTCCGGCGCCAGATGGCCGAGCAGCAGATGGTGGTGGCCCGGGGCGGTGCCCGCCCGGCGAACGCGCAGTCGTTCCACTACCCGTCCGGGCTGGGCGCCCACATCGGGCTGGCGGTGGCCTCCCTGGTGCTGGCCATCCCGGCCTCGGCGATCGCGGTGGTGAACGCCGGGACGGTGGGCCTGATGGTGTGCTGGGCCGGCGTACTCGGGGTGAACATGGTGCACGCCGGTCGTACGGTCTTCGCCCGCAGGTCGGGGCTGGACGACCACTGAGCCGTGCCTGGCGGGTGGCCGTCGCGGGTGTGAGGGCGGGGACCGTCGCACCCGGTGAGCCACCGGGCGGGACGACGACGGTCCCCGCGGGAGGACGGCCGGGGTGAGAAGACCGGTCCGCGTCCTCAGGCGACGTCCGAGGGATTCCGGGAGCCGCTCCAGAGGTTCCGTCGACGTCGCGAACTCCACTGTGGCCCACGTGTGTTAACCCGTCTTTGCCGGCTGATGACGGCTTGGACACCCTTGTCGACGAAGGCCCCCGACCGTGCGCGTCCATACCGGTCGGGGGCCTCGCGGGCTGCTGGGGGACCGCCGGGTCAGTGGCTGTCGCGGGCCAGGAAGGCCAGGAGGTCCTGCCGGCTGACGACCCCGGTGGGCTTGCCCTCGGTGAGGACCACGGCGGCGTCGGCGTCCTCCAGCACGGCCATCAGGTCCGGCAGCGGTTCCCCGGCGCCGACCTGCGGGAGGGCGCTGCTGAGGTGCTTGCCGAGGGGGTCCTCCAGGGAGGCGCGCTGGGTGAACAGGGCGTCCAGCAGCTCCCGTTCGACGACCGAGCCGACGATCTCGGCGGCCATCACGTCGGGGTGGCCGGCGCCGGGCTTGACCACGGGCATCTGGGAGACGCCGTACTCCCGCAGCACCTCGATGGCCTGGCCCACGGTCTCCTCGGGGTGCATGTGGACCAGCGAGGGGATGGCGCCCTCCTTGTCCTTCAGCACGTCGCCGACCCGCACCGTGGTGGGCTCGCCGTCGAGGAAGCCGTAGTCGTTCATCCACTCGTCGTTGAAGATCTTGCTGAGGTAGCCGCGCCCGGAGTCCGGCAGCAGCACCACGACCACGTCGTCGGGGCCCAGTTCGCGGGCCACCTCCAGGGCCGCGACCACGGCCATGCCGCAGGAGCCGCCCACCAACAGGCCCTCCTCGCGGGCCAGTCGGCGGGTCATCTGGAAGGAGTCCTTGTCGGACACGGCCACGACCCGGTCGGTCACCTCGGGGTCGTAGGCGGTGGGCCAGAAGTCCTCACCGACACCCTCGGTGAGGTAGGGGCGGCCAGATCCGCCGGAGTAGACGGAGCCCTCGGGGTCGGCGCCCACGACCTCGACCCGGCCCTCGGACGCCTCCTTGAGGTAGCGCCCGGTGCCGCTGATGGTGCCGCCGGTACCGATGCCGGTGACGAAGTGGGTGATCTTCCCCCCGGTCTGCTCCCACAGCTCCGGGCCGGTGGTCTCGTAGTGGGACCGGGGGTTGTTGGGGTTGCTGTACTGGTCCGGCTTCCAGGCTCCCGGGGTCTCGGTGACCAGCCGGTCGGAGACGTTGTAGTAGGAGTCGGGGTGGTCTGGGTCGACGGCGGTGGGGCACACCACGACCTCGGCGCCGTAGGCGCGCAGTACGTTGATCTTGTCCGTCGAGACCTTGTCGGGGCAGACGAACAGGCAGCGATAGCCCTTCTGTTGGGCGACGATGGCCAGCCCGACACCGGTGTTGCCGGAGGTCGGCTCGACGATGGTGCCACCGGGCTGGAGTGCGCCCGAGCGTTCGGCCTCCTCGATCATCCGCACGGCGATACGGTCCTTCACGGACCCGCCGGGGTTAAAGTACTCGACCTTGGCGAGAACGGTGGCCTGAATACCCTCCGTCACGCTGTTCAGCTTGAGCAGCGGGGTGTTGCCGACAAGCTCGATCATGGACTCGTGATACCGCACCTTGGTCTCCGCAGTCTGCGCATGGAACGGGGTAGCTTCGTCGCGTACCCCGTGACACCAGCCTATTGCCCCTCGGGGCCAGCGATCCCCCGGCTTTCCTCTGCGTGCAACACGCGCACACCGCAAGGGCGTTGCACCGGGCGCCCGGCGGGGCAACACAGTCATAGAGACAGTAGCCAGAACGACAGGTTCGGTTACCGTCCGCATTCACAGGGCGGGCGTGACAGACGGGCGTGGAGGCGAGAGGCAGGAGTATGAAGATGACCAGAGCGGCGAGCGCCAGAGTAGCGCGGCGGATCGCCACCGCCGCGGCCTACGGGGGCGGCGGTGTGGGGCTGTTGGGCGGGGCCCTGGTGGGGGTGCTGTTCACCGAGGCGCAGTTGGCCAAGCGTCGGGTGGGCGGCTCGGAGGAGGTACCGCCGAAGGCGGACGGGGTGTACGGCGCGCCCTTCGCGCTGGCCCACGGGCAGGAGCGGCGGGCGCTGCGGCTGGCGTTCCTGGGTGACTCCACGGCCGCCGGACAGGGGGTGCGGCGGGCCCGGCAGACCCCCGGGGCGCTGCTGGCCTCCGGGCTGGCGGCGGTGGCCGAGCGCCCGGTGGAGCTGCGGAACGTGGCCCTGTCCGGGGCCCAGTCCGACGACCTGGAGCGTCAGGTCACGGCGCTGTGCGGGGTGCGGGGTTACACCCCGGACGTGGTGGTGATCATGATCGGCGCCAACGACGTCACCAACCGGATGCCTCCGGCCCACTCGGTGCGGTACCTGTCGGAGGCGGTGACCCGGCTGCGGGCCACCGGGGCGGAGGTGGTCGTGGGCACCTGCCCCGACCTGGGCACCATCGAGCCGGTCGCTCAGCCGCTGCGCTGGATCGCGCGGCGGTTGAGCCGCCAGCTCGCGGCCGCGCAGACGATCGCGGTGGTCGAGGACGGCGGCCGTACGGTCTCGCTGGGCGACCTGTTGGGGCCGGAGTTCGCCGCCAATCCCCGGGAGCTGTTCGGCCCGGACCACTACCACCCCTCGGCCGAGGGGTACGCCACCGCGGCGATGGCGATCCTGCCGACGCTCTGCGCGTCGCTGGGGCTGTGGCCGACCGAGGACGAGCGGCCGGACGCGGCCCGGCGCGAGGGCATCCTGCCGGTGGCCCGCGCGGCGGCCGAGGCGGCGGCCGAGGGCGGCACCGAGGTCGCGGCGGTACGCGGCCCCTGGGCGCTGCTGAAGCACCGGCGCCGGCGCCGGCTGCCGGAGGCGGAGGAGCCGGTGCCGACCGGCACCCCGCAGGTGGCGGCCACCGCCGGGGAGGAGGCCGGGGCGGGCTGCGCCGAGGACGGGGCGTAGCCGGTGTAGGCGTGGAGCAGCGGGACGCCACAGGCGGCGCCCCGGCCCGGTACGGGTACGGGGCGCTGGTGTGCCGGGGGTGCCGGAGGGCGCGGGCAGCTCGTAGCGCCCCGGGGCGCCTCCCGGCACCTGGTACGCGCTCCGGCCGGCGCCCGCCCCGGGTGTCGGCCGGGACGGTTCGCGGGGAGGCGGGGTGGCGCGCCCGGGGTGTGCGCCCCGCTCCCGTGGGGTACGTGACGGGCGGGCACACCCCTGAGCGGGCGCTTAGAAAAGAGGTCGGTGTCACACCGTACAAAACGTGACCCGGGTCCTACAGAGCGGTAGCTTCCAGGAGTCCAGCCCCCTCCGCCCGCGCGGAGCCCCTCGACAGCCTGGTACTGGAGCCGTGTGATGCCCGAAGCAGTGATCGTCTCAGCAGCCCGTTCGCCGATCGGCCGCGCCTTCAAGGGCTCGCTGAAGGACGTACGGCCCGACGACCTCACCGCCGAGATCGTCCGTACCGCGCTGGACCGGGTGCCCGAGCTGGACCCCCGCGAGATCGACGACCTGATGCTGGGCTGCGGACTGCCCGGCGGCGAGCAGGGGCACAACCTGGCCCGGGTGGTGGCCGTACAGCTGGGCATGGACCACCTGCCGGGCGCCACCATCACCCGCTACTGCTCCTCCTCCCTCCAGACCTCCCGGATGGCGCTGCACGCCATCCGGGCCGGCGAGGGCGAGGTGTTCGTCTCGGCCGGCGTGGAGTGCGTCTCCCGCCAGGTCAACGGCACCTCGGACGGGATGCCCGGCACCCACAACCCGCTGTTCGCGGACGCCGAGGCCCGTACCGCGCGGCGCGCCGAGCACGGCGGCGAGGACTGGAACGACCCGCGCGAGCGGGAGCTGGTGCCGGACGTCTACATCGCCATGGGGCAGACGGCGGAGAACCTCGCCCGGCACAAGGGCATCACCCGGCAGGACATGGACGAGTTCGGCGTCCGTTCCCAGAACCTCGCCGAGAAGGCCATCGCCGACGGCTTCTGGGAGCGGGAGATCACCCCGATCACCACTCCCGACGGCACCGTGGTCAGCAAGGACGACGGCCCCCGCGCCGGGGTGACCCTGGAGGGGGTGTCCGGTCTGAAGCCGGCGTTCCGCCCGGACGGGCTGGTCACCGCCGGCAACTGCTGCCCGCTGAACGACGGCGCGGCGGCGCTGGTGATCATGTCCGACACCAAGGCCCGGGAGCTGGGGCTGACCCCGCTGGCCCGCATCGTCTCCACCGGACTGTCCGCGCTCTCCCCGGAGATCATGGGCTACGGCCCGGTGGACGCCTCCCGGCAGGCGCTGTCCCGGGCCGGGCTGACCATCGACGACATCGACCTGGTGGAGATCAACGAGGCGTTCGCCGCCCAGGTCATCCCCTCCTACCGCGACCTGGGCATCGACCTGGACAAGCTGAACGTCAACGGCGGGGCCATCGCGGTCGGGCACCCCTTCGGGATGACCGGCGCCCGCATCACCACCACGCTGATCAACTCCCTGCGCTGGCACGACAAGCAGTTCGGTCTGGAGACCATGTGCGTCGGCGGCGGACAGGGCATGGCCATGGTGATCGAGCGGCTCAGCTGAGGCGTCCGGCGCCGGCCCGGCCGCTTATCCGGGCCGGGAAGATCCAGAATTGGACGAATTTTCCACGTTTGTAGAAAGGCGTCGGGACGAAGCCGGCAAGGAATTGTTACCTGGCTCACTTTCGCTGCCCTTGACCTCGACCCCGAGGCCCCCAGGATGTGACATACACCCTGGGGGCTTTGCGTTTTCGCTGATCACAGCAGGGGCGTAAGGAATGCGGATCTTTTTCCCCTGTCCTATTCGTATTGATTTGCCCTATGGTCGAGTCGCCTTCCCAGTGAAGCTGAGGTAGGAATTCAGGGGAGCGAATCCGAACCAGGAGTACGCCAGTGAGCGCTATATCCCTCATCCTGCTCTCGGCGGCGGCAGCCGCCACTGCCCTGGGCGCCACCGCACTGCGCACCACCCGGGGACTGCACCGCGAGATCAGCGCCCTGCGCGCCGAGCTCGCCGACCAGCGCGCCCGCCAGGACACGGAACCCGCTCGCGCCCCGGAGGTGCCGGCCGCCCGGCACACCCCGGCGGAGGAGATACGCGCGGCGGTGGCCGAGGCCCTCGCCGACGAGCGGGAACGCGAGATCGCCGAGGCCCGCGCCTTCTGGGCCGCCCACGAGGCCCACGACCAGGGCGCCGAACTCGCCGGCTCCCCGCACCAGGACCCCGACCTGGCGCTGCTGGACGACCTCGCCCAGCACACCGGGGGCGACTGGGACCACTCCCTCCCCGACGGTGAGGACGAGCCGTTCCTGCCCCGGCAGAGCAACCTGGACGAGGGGCGCGAACCGGCCCTGGAGGCCTCCGCGCCCAACGACGCCCAGCACGGGGACAGCGACACCGAGTCCCCGGAGCTGTCCGCCGCCCGTCGCCGGCACCCCTCGCACCCCGACTTCAACCTGCGGGGCGAGCCGACGGTGCCCTCCCCGGCCCCGGCCAGCGCGCCCACCCTCGCCGACCACGAGCGGGCCATCGACCGGCTGGCCGAACTCGCCGAGCAGGCCGTGCCGTTGGCCGACGTGCGCCCCGGCCCGCTGGGCACCCTGGACATGTACGTCTTCGCCGACGGCACCACCCTGTGCGCCTCCCCCGGCCACCGGGAGACCGCCGAACTGCTGGCCGACGCCGTACGCTGCGGCACTCCCCCGGTACTGCTGGGCGGCTCCGGCTCCCCCGGCGCCTACTCGCTGACCTTCACCTACCAGGAGGGCCGGCGCGGTCAGGGACGGGAACGCAGCGTCTACGTACTGGCCGACCGGCTGATCGCCAGCATCTGACCCGGCTCGGGGCCAAGGCCCCGCCGGGGACCCGCCCGCACCGCGCGCCCGGCGTCCCGTGACCGCTCGCCCCGGCGGCCCGTACCCCGGCGAAGGTCACGCCCCGACCCGGCCACGGGTCCACGGGACACACAGCTCCCCGACCCCCAGGCACCCGGCCCTCGGGCACCGGCCGCACTCCGGCACCCACGACGAGGGCCATGACCAGGCCCCCACCGGACGGTCCCGGCCACCGACCACCTGGGGTGCCCCCTCCCCCGCGACGGTTCCCCACCCGGGAGCTGACCCACACCACACCAGTCCCCCGGCCCGGGTGCCGCGCCCTTGTCCGTACCGCACACAGTCCACCCCGCCCAACTGGGGGGGGACCACCGGCCACGGACCGGGCCCCGGCCCTCAGGGAGGGCCTCCCCGCGTCCCCGGTGGGCGGAGCGGTTGCCCTCGGGGTGGGGGTGGGCGCACCCGTCGGGCTTCCGTACACCGAGATCAACCGGCAGGGGCCGGGCCACCCCCCGGGGCCACGTCCAGAGGCACCCGCGGCCTCGAACGACGCGGGGCCCCCACACCCGCGACGGCCAGCCACGGCCCCTGCTACTCCGACGGCTGCCCGCCGGGCCCGGCCAGCACCGGCCGGTGGGCACCGTAGGAAGGTCGCGGCTCCCGAGGACGTACCTGTGGTGCCGGAAGGTCCCGCGACCCGCACCCGCCGCGCCCCGGGCGCGCGTACCCCGTCCCCGGAACGGTCCCGCGTGGGCCGACGTACACCGGGGTGGCTCAGTGGCAGTCCCGCCCGACCTCGGCGACCCTGCGCAGCGCCCAGGCCAACTGGTCCTCCGCTCGCGGAGGCGGGGCGTACCGGTCCAGGGCCGAGGCCAGCTCACCGGCGGCCACCGACAGCTGGTCGCCGACCGCGAAGGGTCCCGCGTCCGGCATGGTCAACGGCTCGCGCTCGGGCCACTCCAGCAGTTGGGCGCGGTCGGCCAACTCCCGTGCCAGCGCCAGCCCCTGGGCGGCGGCGCCCCGGCGCAGCCGGCTGTGCGGCATCGCCCGTAGCCGGTCCGCCAGCCGTTCGGCCGCCGTGGTCAGGGCGGTGGTCTCGATCATCGCGTCAGCCTACGCATCGGGGAGGGCCTGTTGCCATCGGCGCCCACCTGGGGCACCTTGGCGTCAAGGACTCCTTCAGTCGCGTCACCGGAGGCGCCGATGTCCCAAGTGTTCTCTCCCGAGACCCATCAGAACCTCCTCTCCCGCATTCCCCGCTGCACCGGCCGTGAGATCTCCGAGTGGCTTCGGACGGTGGACGACGGGCCGGCCTTCTTCCGCTTCGACGAGAAGGTGAACTGGCTCCGCGGCGAACACAACCTCTCCTACGGCCACGCCAAGGCCATCGTCCACGAACACGACCTGCGCCGCGCCGCGCGCAAGTTCTGAGGTCAACCACGACGGCCAGAGAACCCCCCGCACACGCACCAGGCGGGGCCCGGAAGGTGTTCCCACCTTCCGGGCCCCGCCTGTTCACCGTCTCGGGGTCACCCGGCGCTGTTCGACTCGGCCCGGCGAACCGCCCGGTCAACCGCCCGTGAGGGCCGCTCCCGGTCAGTCGCCGCCCTGGAGGATGGCGATCAGACGCAGGAACTCCAGGTAGATCCACACCAGGGTGACCGTCAGGCCGAAGGCGGCCATCCAGGACTCCTCGCGCGGGGCACCGTAGGCGATGCCGTCCTCGACCTGCTTGAAGTCCAGGGCGAGGAACATGGCACCGATGCAGATGCCGAGGACGCCCATCAGGATGCCCAGCCCACCGGTGCGCAGCCCCAGGCCGTCACCGCCGCCGAAGACGGCGAACAGCAGGTTGACGCCCATCAGCAGGATGAAGCCCAGCGCGGCGGCCATGGCGAAGCGCATGAAGCGCTGGTTGACCCGGATGATGCGGGTCTTGTACATCACCAGGACGGCCACGAACACCGCCATGGTCCCCAGCACCGCCTGCATCGCGGCGCCGTTGACCCACTGATTGACGAAGTTGCTGATCGCCCCGAGGAACAGGCCCTCGAAGGCGGCGTAGGCCAGGATCAGGGCCGGCGAGGGAGTTCGCTTGAAGGACTGCACCAGCGCCAGCACCATCGCCACCAGCGCGGCGCCGATGGCGACGGCCATCGGCAGGTTCATCAGCCAGGACACGGCGGCGGCGGCGACCACCGCGCCGAGGGTGATGCTGGTGCGCATCACCACGTCGTCCATGGTCATCACGCCGGTGGCCGGAGGGCCCATCGGCGGGGCGGGGTAGCCCGTCTGCGGGGCGTAGGGGTTGTTGGCGTACGGGTTGGCCGCTGGAGCCCCCGTACCGCCGGTGGCGAACGGGTTCCCGGCCTGCGGCTGCCCGCCGGCGAAGCCGGCGTTGCCGTTGCGGCTGAACCCCCGTCGCGAGAAGACCGGGTTGCTGCTCCTCATCTCACTCCTCCATGGCCGCCGGGCGCGGCCTCGCCTCAAGCGTAATGCGTAAGCAAAGTCCGCACGCTAGTGCATACGGAGAAACGTGGGAAGGCTCTCCCTGGTTCCGCGCCGGGGCGTACCGCGACCGATTCGATACGACCTCTTGACCACGGAGGCTCCCAGCGCCGTCCCCTCTCGGTGGGGGAGGTTGAGCGTAGGCCCGGCGGGTGTCGAAGGGAAGCCCGGGGAGGGGACCGCCCCGGGCGGGCAACTCGCCCCCGTCGGGGGCGGGCTGATGCCTCCTCGGCACCGTCGGAACGGCACGGGCCTCACCCCCGCACCAGAGACCGCCACCCCCGGCACCGTGAGGTGACCGGGGGCGGCGAGGGACGGGTGGCCGGGACTACCAGCGGCTGGTCTCGCCGAAGAAGTCCTCGATCTGCACGGCGTCACCGCTGTCCAGCGCGCTCTGGTAGACGAAGGCGCCGACCGCGAGGTCCAGCACTCCCAGGCCGAACGGCGAGAAGATCACCGGCTTGTCCGTGCCGGTGGTGATGTCGCCGCGGATGTGCTGGGCGAGGGTGCCGGTCACGAAGTCACGGTTGCCGTACTTCTGCTCCGCCAGGTGCGGGGAGGTGTTGGCCTTCATGCAGTGCTCGACGTCGTCCACGATGTTGTACGCGCCGTGGACGATCTCCGGCGCGATGTCCCGCAGGGAGATGTTGAGCACCACCTGGCCGGGGGCGAAGGCGTCCGGCTCGGTGACGTAGGGCTCACCGGCGACGGTCGCGAACACCACCACGTCCGCGCCGTCGATGGCCTCCTTGAGCCCGTCGACGGTGCGGGACTTCATCCCGAGTTCGGAGGTGGCGTGGGAGGCCAGCGCCTCCGCGTACTCCAACTTCAGGTCGTGTACGACCAGTTCGTCGACCTGCCACTCCTGGGAGTGGAAGAACTCCAGGATGTTGCGGGCGATGATGCCCGCGCCCACCACGGTGATCCGGCCGGCGCTGCGGCCCCCGGTGAGCTGCTCGGCGGCGAGCACCGCGGAGGCCGCGGTACGGGCCGCGCTGATCTGGGACGCCTCCAGCACCGCGAAGGGGTAGCCGGTGGCGTAGTCGTTCAGCAGCAGGGTGGCCGAGGCGCGGGGGATGCCCTGCTCGATGTTGGCCGGGAAGCTGCCGATCCACTTGATGCCGGCCACGTTGGTCTCGCCGCCCAGGTAGGCGGGGAGCGCGATGATGCGGGCGTCCGGCTTCTCGGGGAAGCGCAGGAAGTAGCTGTCGGGGTTGACGGAGTCGCCCGCCTCGTGCGTCAGGTAGGTCTCCCGTACCGCGTCCACGATCTGCGGGCGGTTGCGGGCGATGAGGTCACGGGCGGTCTTGCCGCCGATGACGCTGAACTCGAACACGTTGTCCTCTCAGGTCCTCGTGGTCCTACGTCAGTAGGAGTGGGGCAGGTCGTTGAACCGGGGGTCGGCGTGCTGCCGGGGCTGCTGCCCGGCCGGTCCGCCCTGCGGGGGCTGCTGGCCCCAGTTGCCGCCCTGCTGCGGGTGGCCCTGGGGGGCGCCGGGCTGCTGACCGTAACCGCCACCGGCGGGGGGCTGCTGCTGACCGTGGCCGGGCTGCGGGGCACTGCCCTGCGCGGCGCCCGCGTGGGCGAACTCCGGCTGCGGCTGGGGCGCGCCGGTGGGCGCGGAGGGGCGGTCGGGGCGCTGGTTGAACTTCTTGGGCACCCAGTTCGCCTCGCCCAGCAGGGCCATCACCGAGGGCAGCAGCACCGCGCGAACCACCGTGGCGTCCAGCAGTACGGCGACGGCCAGGCCGACGCCCAGCTGCTTGAAGTCCTGCATCCCCAGGGTGCCGAAGACCGCGAAGACGGCGACCATGATCAGGCCGGCGCTGGTGACCACACCGGCGGTGGCGCGGATACCGGTGGCGATCGCCTCCCGGGTGGGCTCCCCGCTGTCGTAGGCCTCGCGGATACGGGAGACGACGAAGACGTGGTAGTCCATCGACAGGCCGAACAGCACCACGAAGACGAACAGCGGCATCCACGACTCGATGGCGCCGACCGCCTCGGTGCCCACCAGTTCGTCGCCCCAGCCGTGCTGGAAGACGGCCACCATCACGCCGTAGGCGGCGCCGACGGACAGCAGGTTGAGCACGATGGAGGTCACCGCGATCACCGGCGAGCGGAAGCAGAACAGCATCAGCAGGAAGGTCACGCCGAGGACGAAGAGGAAGACCGGCAGGATGCTGTCGCCGAGCTGCTCGTTGTAGTCCTCGGAGAAGGCGAGTTCGCCACGGACCAGCGAGGTGGTGTCGGGCACCTTGCCCAGGGTGCTGGGGATCAGGTCCTCACGGAGGGTCTCCAGGGCCCGCTTCGAGGTGGAGTCGGTGCCGTTGCCGGCGAGGGGGACGCTCAGTTCGGCGATGTTCTCGTCCGGGTGCAGCTTGACGCCGATGGACTTGCCGGTCTCACCGGAGGAGAGAGCCTTCTTCTTGAAGTCGTCGATGGCCCGCTTCATGGCCGGGGAGCTGATGTCGCTGGACTCGACCACGACCTCCGCGGGTGCGGGGGCGCCGGGGAACTCCTTGCTGATGCGCTCGGCGACGTCCACCATCGGGTCGTCGGCGGGCAGCAGCTTGTCGACACCGAGCTTCTCGGTCTTCATGTCCATCGCGGGCGCGGCCAGCAGCATCAGCAGGGCGGCGCCGAGGGCGGCGAAGATGGCCGGACGGCGCATCACGCCGCGCAGCAGGGCGTTGTTCCGCCCGGGCTCGCGGCGGGCGGCGGCGGCCTCCCGGCGGCGGGTGACGAAGGGGATGCGGCCCTTGCCGACCTTGTCGCCCAGCATGGACATCATCGCCGGCAGTACGGTCATGGAACCGACCACGGAGATCAACACGACCTCGATGGTCGCCATGGCGAAGCCCTCGAAGACGGTCAGCCCGGACAGGAACATGCCGGCCATGGCGACGGCGACGGTCAGACCGGAGATCAGCACGGAGTGGCCGGAGGTGGCGGCGGCGATCTTCAGCGCGTCGGGGCCGGTCTTGCCGGCGGAGCGCTCCTCGCGCTCGCGGCGCAGGTAGAACAGGCAGTAGTCGACGCCGACGGCGAGCCCCATCAGGAACATCACCGAGTTGGTCATCCCGTCCACCGGGACGAGCTGGCTGCTGAGGGCCAGTAGGCCCATGGCGCCGACGCAGGCGGTGACCGCCAGCAGCACCGGCAGTACGGCGGCGACGAAGGCGCCGAAGACGACCAGCAGGATGCCCAGGGCAACCGGCAGGGCGGTGAGTTCGGCCTTGACGAAGTCCTCGCCGAGGCTGTCGTTGACGGCCTTGAAGCCGGTCGCGGAACCGAACTGACCGAGGGTCAGGTCCGTGGTGGAGTCCTCGACCTTCTGGACCGAGTCCATCAGCGGCTCGATACGGTCCGGGGCGGTCTCGCGGTCGCCCTTGACGTCGTACGAGATCAGAGCCGAGTGCTTGTCCTGTGACACCGCCCGGGTCTGGGCCGGGTCCGCGATGTTCTCCGCGAGCTTGGAGTCGCGGAGGGCGGTGATGGTGTCCTTGACGGCGGACTGGAACTTGGGGTCGTCCGCGGTCAGGTTGTCACTGTGCACCAGGATCAGTTCGTTGGCCGGCGGCGCGAGATCGGCGTCCTGGAGGATGCGCTCCGCGCGCCCGGAGTCGCCGGTGCCGTAGTCCGCTTCGGTCATGGTCTGCTGACCGATGCCGCCACCGATCACGGTCACCAGCACGACCAGGATCAACCAGCCGAACACGGCTGTCTTACGGTGCCTCACACTCCAATCACCAAGTGTGGCGGCGAAATTTCGTTGGCTTGCCATTACTCACTCCTGCGGTCTACGGCCAAGCCCCGTGGCCCGCGGAGCCCGGGGGTGCCTTGACGTTAGGACGCGGGCGAACGCGCCCGCCGCCTCGGGAGATTGCAGCAACCTGCATCGGCAGGGCTCTGCCAGGCAGAAACGGACATGTTGGACTCCGACCGGCGGCGGGCGCTGCTACATTCCCCGTCAGCCGACCGAACTCCCCCCAGCTCAGGGGCGATTCGGGATGTCACAACTGCGAGTTATTCGGGGGGAGGGGTCCGTGGAATTCGCTATTCAGGCCGCTGGCCTGGGAAAGCGGTATGGCGATCACCAGGCGCTTGCCGGGGTCAATCTTCAGGTTCGTACGGGTTCGGTGCTGGGGCTGCTCGGCCACAACGGTGCCGGTAAGACCACCACGGTGCGCCTGTTGGCCACACTGCTGGAACCGACCTCCGGCCACGCCATGGTCGCGGGGTACGACGTGGTGAAGCAGCCGCGTGAGGTGCGTTCCCGGATCGGCCTGGCCGGCCAGTACGCGGCGGTGGACGAGCTGTTGACCGGGCGGGAGAACCTGGCCCTGCTCGGCACCCTGCTGCGTCTGGGCCGCCGCGCGGCGCGTTCGCGCGCCGAGGAGCTGCTGGCCGCGTTCGACCTGGAGGAGGCGGCCGACCGCCCCGCCGGGACCTACTCGGGCGGTATGCGGCGCCGGCTGGACCTGGCCGCCTGCCTGATCGCCTCCCCCACGGTGCTGTTCCTGGACGAGCCCACCACCGGGCTGGACCCGGCGAGCCGTATGACGCTCTGGCAGATGGTCCGCGAACAGGTACGCCAGGGGGTCACGGTGCTGCTGACCACCCAGTACCTGGAGGAGGCGGACTTCCTCGCCGACCGCATCACCGTGTTCGACAAGGGGCAGGTGCGCGCCGAGGGCACCCCGGAGGAGCTGAAGCGTTCGGTGGGTGACGAGCGGCTGGAGGTCTCGGTCGCCACCCAGGACGACCTGGCGCGGGCCCTGTACGCGCTGGGCCCGGTCGCCCACGCCACCCCCCGCCCCAGCGAGGACCGGCACGCCCTGTCGGTCACCCTGACCGACCGGCTCGGCACCATCTCCGCGGTCGCGTCGACCCTGCGGACCTCGGGAGTGCAGGTGCTCGACTTCGCGCTCCAGAAGCCCTCGTTGGACGACGTGTTCTTCCACCTCACCCAGCAGTCGAACTCCACCCACCAGCAGCAGGCACCCCAACCCGAGGGTGTGCGGGCATGAGGCACGTGGAAGAGACCGACATTCCCCAAGGCAGGACGCGATGAGCAGCAACGCCCAGGTCATCACGGCACTCGACGACACAGCCGCCCTGATAGGCCGTCACCTGCGGCATCTGAAGAGAACGCCGGAAAAGATCATCGCGGTCTCGCTGACCCCGGTCGCCATGGTGGTCATCCTCGGCTACCTCATGGCCACCGTGCTGACCCTCAAGAGCGACGTGAAGTACCACGACTACGTGATGGCCGGGGTCTTCGCCCAGGTCGGCCTCACCTGTGTGGGCATCACCGCCCTCGGGGTCGCCTCCGACCTCAGCAAGGGCCTGATCGACCGGTTCCGTTCGATGCCGATGGCCCGCCCGGTGGTGCTGGTCAGCCACACCGCCGCCGACCTGGTACCCGCCATGATCAGCATGGTGGTGGTCACCGGTGTCGGCCTGCTGGTGGGCTGGCGGGTGGACACCGACGTGATGTCGCTGGTCGCGGGCTTCGGGCTGCTGCTCACCTTCTGCTACGCGATGCTCTGGCTGGGCGCGCTGCTGGGCATGGTGATGCGCAACATGGAGGCCATCAACGGGATCTCCGGCCTGGTGATCGTGATCTTCTCGTTCATGTCCAGCGCGTTCATGCCCCTGATGGGCCTGCCCACCTGGCTGCGCCTGGTCGGGGAGTGGAACCCGGTCAGTTCGGTCTCGGCCGCCTGCCGTGAACTGTGGGGCAACGCGCCGGCCAACGTGGACGGCAGTGTGGCCGTGCAGCACCCGGTGCTGGTGGCCTGGATCACGGTGCTGGGAATGATCGTGGTGCTGGTCCCGATCTGCTTCCGTACCTTCGCCAAGGCATCCGTGCGCTGAGCCATGTTCCCTCCGCTCTCACAACACGGCCGCGTCGCGGGCTCCCCTCAACCAGCCCCGCTCACCGGCGATGACACCCGCCTGGAAACGGCTCCGCGCGCCGAGCTGGGTCATCAGCTCGGCGGTGATCCGACGGGAGGTGCGCACCGAGATGCCCAGCTTCCGGGCCACCACCTCGTCGGTGTAGCCCTGCGCCAGCAGACCGATCACCGCCCGCGCCTGACTGGTCAGACCCGTCTCCCGGTCCGGCGCGGGTGCCTCGCCGAACAGGCTGGCGCCCTCCCACACGTGCTCGAACAGCGCGCACAGCGCCGACACCAGTCCCGCCCCGTGCAGCACCAGGGCGCCGGCCGCGGTGTCGTCCGGGTTGCTGGGCACCACGGCCGCCTCCCGGTCGAAGATCACCATGCGCAGGGGCAGCGAGGGCGCCAGACGTACCGAGGCGCCCAGCCTGGTCAGCCAGTTCAGGTACTCCACGGTGTCGGGGTGGTTGCCGGCGCTGCTCTGGTAGACCGAACGCAGCGTCACTCCCCGGTCGACGGCGCTCTGGTCGAGCGGACGGCTGGCCTCGATGGTCGCCCGGGACTGGCCTCCGCCCGTGCTCAGCTCCATCACCTCGCTGACACAGCCGTGGGTGAGGTCCTGGAGTACGGCGCGCACCATCTCCACGCCGCGGAGTTCCTCGATCTCGACGCGTCTGCGGTTCTGCACGGTGTCGGCGTACTCGGCCACCAGTTCGCTGATCGCCAACCGGCCGTGGTTGATCTGCTGTTGACGGCGCGCCAGCTCGTCCTCCTGGTGCGCCAGCAGGGACACCAGGCTCACTTCCGGGTTCACCAGGAGCAGTTCCCCGGGGTACTGCCCCGAGGTGCGTACCAGAGACAGCCGAGCCAGCTCGTCAAGAGCCATCCTCACCTGGTCGGTCGTCCGCGAAAGCTTCTCGGCGAGTTCCGAAACACCTAGTTCCGGTTGTCCGAGCATAGCTCGGTACACCGCCTCCGCTTCCGCGCTCACACCCAATACTTCCAGCACGCTTCCCCCCGGAACGCGATCTGAACTGATAGCTGCGTGAATGGTCGATCCGCGATGCTACTACGAAGCGGAGGGGCGCTACGAAGCTCACGGATACCACGCAAGGAATTCGCCATTCCGCCACGTGGAAGTGGAAACCGACTACCCAGAAAGGATGGCCATGTACCTCGTCGCCGAGCGGATGCTGCGCGGCCGAACGGTCATGGACGCCACTCAGATCCAGGAGCTGCTGGAGGCCGCCGCGACCGCTGAGGACGGCCTCGAACACGTCTACGCGGAGGGGGACTTGGAGGGCGTGCACGCCGTCCTGTTCTTCCGCGCCACGTCCCACGAGTGCGCCCGGTCGGCCGCCCACCGAATCATGGCACGACTGCTGGAAAGGGACGAGTTGCAAGGTTGGGAACGAGCCCAGGTCAACCTGGGTTGAATTGGACATCCCGCCATCATTACTCAGAATCCCTCTGGCAAAGACCTGCCAACGCAGGACCCTGACACGGACGACCAATGACACCTCTCAACCCCAGAGGCCAGAATTCCTGCACGGGAGCAGAGAGAGGCCGCACAAGCGGAGTAAACCCCTCCTCGCTCTACAGGCTAAAATTCGATCGACCATGATTATCCGGGGGGATGACCATGCGGTCTGTTGACCGTTGCCGTAACCGTTCCAACGTCAGTACCAGCCGCCTCGACCACGGCTCGCTGACCTCTCTCGCACGCCGGATCGGCTGGGAGTTCACCGCCGCTCCGCGCGCCGTCCGCATCGGCTGGGAGCTGACGGACACCCAGAGCGCCCTCATCGGCTGGGAGTGACCCACCGCACGGCAGGGACCGTGCACCGTGTCGAGGCCCGCCGGACACCGGGCCGGGGGAAGTGCCGATCCAGTACGGACACAGTCGGGGGGAACTCGTGCCCATCATCACGACGCCGCAGGAGTACAACGAGGAGAGCCTCTTCGTGGACCTGCGGCAGCTCTACGGATACCCGCTCCACCTGAAGTGTGAGAGCTTCAACTTCGCGGGCTCCGTGAAGCTCAAGGCCGCGGCCTCCATGGTCGAGGCGGCCGAACGCTCCGGGCGGCTGGGCCCCGACTCGGTGCTGGTGGAGTCCTCCTCCGGCAACCTCGGCATGGCGCTCAGCATGATCGCGGCGGCGAAGGGCTACCGGTTCGTGTGCGTGGTGGACTCCCGCACCAACCTGTCGACCCGTCAGGTGATCCAGTCCCTGGGCAGCGAGGTCCACATCATCACCGAGCCCCACCCCACCGGGGGGTTCCTGGAGGCGCGGCTGGAGTACGTGCGCCAGATGTGCGCCTCCGACAGCCGCTACCTGTGGCTGAACCAGCACGCCAACGAGAACAACTGGCAGGCCCACTACCGGACCACCGGCCCGGAGATCGAGAAGCAGTTCCCCAACCTCGACGTGCTGTTCGTGGGCGCGGGCACCACCGGCACCCTGATGGGGTGCGCCCGGTACTTCCGGGACCAGCCCGGTTCCAAGGTCACGGTCGTGGGCGTGGACAGCGAGGGCTCGGTGACCTTCGGCACGCCCCCGGGGCGGCGGATGATCCCGGGTCTCGGCGCGGGCGTGCGCCCCGCCCTGTTCGACCCCTCCCTGGTCGACGACACGGTGCTGGTGTCCGAGGTCGACACCATTCGCACCTGCCACGCGCTGGCCCGCAGGGGCTTCCTGTTCGGAGGCTCCACCGGGACGGTCGTCCACGGCGCGCGCACCTGGCTGGAGGAACACCGGAAGGACCAGGACGTGGTGGCCGTGGCCGTCTCGCCCGACCTGGGTGATCGCTATCTGGACACTGTCTATCGGTCGGCGTGGGTGCAGGACATCTACGGGCTGGACTCCACCCCGGATGTCAGTTCCGACGCCGCCGTCACTGGAGCGTACTGAGCATGAGTGAGGCCCCCTTCGAAGTTCCGCTCTCCGGCGCGCAGCGGGAGATGTGGTTCGCCCAGCAACTCGACCCGGGCAGCCCGGTGTTCACGATGGCTGACCACCTGGACCTTGAGGGGTCGGTGGACCTGGGCCGGCTGGAGGAGAGCTGGTGGCGACTGGTCGAGCAGACCGAGTGTCTGCGGGCCCGGTTCACCGAGCGCGACGGGGAGCCGGTCCAGACGATCCACCCGGTCAGCCCGACGCCGTTGCCGGTGTGCGACTTCCGGGACGAGAAGGACCCGGACGCGGCCTCGCGGCGTCGGATGTCGGAGGGGCTGGCCGAGCCGTCGTCGCTGGGCGAGGGGGGTTTCCTCACCGAGGTGCACCTGCTGGAACGTGACCTGACCCGGTTGTTCCTGCGGGCGAACCACATCCTGATGGACGGTTACAGCCGCTCGCTGTTCTACCAGCGGTTCGCCGACCTGTACTCCGGTACGGCCGAGGAACCACCGCCGCCGCTGGCGGAGTTGGCCGAGGACGAGACGGCGTACGCGGGCTCGCGGCGTGCCGAACGGGACCGTGAGTACTGGTCGGAGCGGTTCGCCGAGTCGCCGCAGCCGACGCGGCTGAGCCAGCGTCACCCGGGGCGGGCGGACCACACCCTGCGGGCCAGCGCCCGGCTGGCGGCCGACACCATGGAGCGGCTGCGCCAGTTGGCGTGGCAGGAGCGGGTGACCTGGCCGACCATGCTGATCGGCGCGACGGCCGGATACGTACGGCAGGTCGTGGGCGAGGGCGAGGTGCTGCTGACCCTGCCGGTGCCCGGCCGGGTGGGGACCACCGCCAAGGCCGTACCGGGGATGCGGGCCAACTTCCTGCCCCTGGGCCTGTCGTTGCCGGCCGGGGCGACCCGGTCGGAGCTGCTGCGGCAGACCGCCGAGGGACTGCGCGGCGCCGTGAAGCACCAGTGCTACCGGGGCGACCGGCTGCGGCGCGAACTGGGCTTCACCGGGGACGCCGGCTACTCCTACGGCCCCAGCGTGAACGTGTTGCAGTCCGGCGCGGAGTACCGCTTCGACCAGCTGCCGGCGCGGCTGTGGAACCTGTCGACCGGCCCGGTGCCGGACATGCAGATCGTGTTCCTGGACATTCCCGGAGGCGGGTGGGAGCTGCGGATCGACGGGCACCCCAGCCTGTACACCCAGGACGAGTTGGACGGCCACCTGCACCGGCTGGCCGGCTACCTCACCGAGCTGGCCGAGCTGCCGGACGAGGCGCCGCTGGTGTCGGTGGAGGCGCTGCTGCCGGTGGAGCGGGAGCGGTTCGCCGCCGTGCCCGGGGGCAACCCGGGGTTCACCGACACCGTCGCCCGTATCCACGCGGTCGCCGCCCGGGCGCCGCACCTGGTGGCCGTGGAGGACGGCACCACCAAACTGACCTACGCCGAACTGGTCGGCCGCGCGGGCGCCCTGGCGCAGCGTCTGACCGGTGAGGGTGCCGGGCCGGGTTCGCTGGTGGGCGTGGCGGCGGGCCCCGGGGTGCCGTTCGTCACCGCCGTACTGGGCGTGCTGACGGCGGGGGCGGCCTGGATTCCGCTGGACGTACGGGCGCCGGTGGCCCGCAGCGGCGGGCTGCTGGCCGACAGTGGCGCCGGGTTCCTGCTGTACGCCAACGACCAGCGGGGTTACGCCGAGCAGATCTGCGAGGAGGCCGGCACCTCACCGGTGCGGCTCCTGCTCGACGGTCAGATGGCCGGCACCGACACCCGGTCCTGGGAGTGGCCGGCTGGTGGCGACGACGACCTGGCGTACGTGATCTTCACCTCCGGTTCCACCGGCAAGCCCAAGGGCGCCATGGTGCACCGCCGGGGCATGGTCAACCACCTGCTGGCCAAGGTCGAGGACCTGGGCCTGACCGCCACCGACACCGTGGTGCACAACGCCCCGGTCACCTTCGACATCTCCGTGTGGCAGATGCTGTCCGCGCTGGTCGCCGGGGGTACCACCCGGGTGGTCTCGCACGAGCTGGCCGCCGACCCGCAGCGGCTGTTCACCCTGGTGGACACCGAGCGGATCACCATCCTGGAGGTGGTGCCCTCGCTGCTGCGCGTCGCCCTGGAGGAGTGGGACACCGGCGCGCCCCGGCCCGTACTGGACTCGCTGCGCCAACTGGTCGTCACCGGTGAGGCGTTGCCGGCCGACCTGTGCGACCGCTGGCTGACGTACTTCCCCGACATCCCGCTGGTCAACGCCTACGGGCCGACCGAGTGCTCGGACGACGTCACCCACGCGGTGATCGACACCGAGCGCCGCCCGGACTCCGCGACCGCCCCGATCGGTGCCGCGATCCGCAACACCGCCCTGTACGTGCTGGGCGACGGGCTCCAGCCGTTGCCGGCGGGGATGCCCGGGGAGCTGTACGTGGGCGGCATCGGCGTGGGCCGGGGCTACCTGGCCGACGCCCGTCGCACCGGACAGGTCTTCCTGCCCGACCCCTACTCCCCGGTGCCGGGCGCCCGGATGTACCGCACCGGCGACCGCGTCGTGCAACGCGCCGACGGACAACTGGAGTTCCTCGAACGCGTCGACCACCAGGTCAAGATCCGCGGCCACCGCATCGAACTCGGCGAGATCGAGGCCCGCCTGCGCGCCCTGCCCGAGGTCACCGACGCCGTCGTCACCGTCGCCAAGGACACCGGCGGCAACAACCGCCTGGCCGCCTTCCTGGCCGGCACCGCCGACCCCACCGACGTACGCTCCGCCCTGGCCACCGCGCTGCCGGACTACATGGTCCCCTCCGCCTTCGTGGTCCTGGACGCCCTGCCGCTGACCCCCAACGGCAAGGTCGACCGCAAGGCGCTGCCGCAGCCGGAGTTCTCCGGCGGCTCCTCGGGGCGGGCGCCCCGGGTGCCCCGCGAGGAGGTGCTGTGCGAGGTCTTCGCCGAGATCCTGGGCCTGGACGACGTCTCCATCGACGACAACTTCTTCGAGCTGGGCGGCCACTCGCTGCTGGCCACCAAGCTGGTCGGCCGACTCCGTACCCGGCTGGACGTGGAGCTGGCGGTACGGGACGTGTTCGACTCCCCCACCGTCTCCGAGCTGTCCCGGGTGCTGGGCGGTGCCGACGAGGCCACCCGCCCGGCGCTGGCCGCGATGGAGCGCCCGGAGGAGATGCCGCTGTCCTTCGCGCAGCAGCGGCTGTGGTTCCTGGGCTACCTGGACGGGCGGAGCGCGACCTACCACCTGCCGCGCGTCCTGCGGCTGAGCGGCGAGCTGGACCGCTCGGCGTTGCAGGCGGCGCTGGTGGACGTGGTCAACCGCCACGAGGCACTGCGCACGGTCTTCCCCGAGCAGGACGGCAAGGCCGTACAGAAGGTGCTGCCGGTCGGGCAGGCGCGGTTGCACGTGCCGGTCACCCGGGTCACCCCCGGGGTGCTGGAGGAGCTGGTGGCCGAACGGGCCTCGGTCTCCTTCGACCTGACGGCCGAACTGCCGCTGCGGGCGGAGCTGTTCAAGCTCTCCGAGCGTGAGCACGTCCTGCTGGTGGTGCTGCACCACATCGCCGGTGACGGCTGGTCGGTGCTGCCCCTGGCGCGGGACCTGCGGGACGCCTACGCCGCCCGGATCGAGGGCGGCACCCCCGACTGGAAGCCGCTGCCGGTCCAGTACGCCGACTACACCCTGTGGCAGCGGCGCCTGCTGGGCGACACCCACGACGGCGACAGCCTGATCTCGCGTCAGCTGGAGTTCTGGCGCGGTGCCCTGGCCGGGGTGCCGGACGAGCTGGAGCTGCCGTACGACCTGCCCCGGCCCAACGTGCCCTCCTACCGGGGCGGGCAGGTCTCCCTCGACCTGGACGCCGAACTCCACGAGCAGCTGGCCCAGTTGGCCCGCCGTAGCGGAGCCAGCGTCTTCATGGTGCTCCAGGCCGCCCTGGCCACCCTGCTGAACAAGCTCGGCGCGGGCGAGGACATCCCGCTGGGCACCCCGGTGGCCGGGCGCAACGACAGCGCCCTGGAGAACGCGGTCGGCTTCTTCGTCAACACCCTGGTGCTGCGCAACGACCTGAGCGGCGACCCCAGCTTCCGCGAGCTGGTCGAACGCGCCCGGGACACCGCGCTGGCCGCCTACGCCCACCAGGACGTGCCCTTCGAGGCCCTGGTCGACGTGGTGAACCCCTCGCGTTCGCTGTCCCGGCAGCCGCTGTTCCAGGTGATGCTGGCGTACCAGAACAACGAGACCGTCGACTTCGAGCTGCCCGGGCTGAGCACCACCGTGGAGCAGGTACCCACCGGTACCGCCCGCTTCGACCTGGCCTTCGAACTGAACGAGCAGGTGGACGAGGAGGGCGAACCGGCCGGTATCCAGGGCCTGTTGGAGTACAGCGAGGACCTGTTCACCGAGCACGGCGCCCGTACCATCGCCGACCGGCTGACCTACCTCCTCGGACTGCTGCTGGACGAGCCCGACCAGCCGCTGAGCACCGTGGACTCCCTGCTGCCCCGCGAGTCCCTCAGCATCCTCAGCGACTGGGACGGCAGCCGGGCCCACGCCCCCGAACCCACCACCCTCCCGGAGTTGTTCGCCCGCGAGGTGGACCGCCGCCCCGAGCGGCTCGCCCTCCTCCTCGCCGGGGGCGACGAGGCGGACCGGATGACCTACGCGGAGCTGGAGGAGCGGGCCAACGCCCTGGCCCACCGGCTGATCCTGCGCGGGGTGGGCCCCTCCGACACCGTGGCCCTGGTGCTGCCCCGCACCCTGGACACCGTGGTGGCGGTCTGGGCCGTGGTCCTCGCCGGCGCCGCCTACCTGCCGGTCGACCCCAACTACCCGCCCGAGCGCATCGCCTACATGCTGGGCGACGCCCACCCGGCGGCCGTACTGACCACCACCGACCTGGCCCACCTGCCCGAGCAAGCGGCGGCCGACAACGGCGGCTACGCGCCGCTCACCCTGGTGCTGGACTCGCCGGAGATGACCCGGGAGGTCGAGGTCGGCCCCCGGCACCGGCCCACCGACGCCGACCGGGTGGCCCCGCTGCGACCCCAGCACCCGGCGTACGTCATCTACACCTCCGGCTCCACCGGCCGCCCCAAGGGCGTACTGGTCCCGCACGCCTCCGTCGGCGCGCTGGCCGCGCAGGGGCAGCGCTTCGGGGTCCGCGACGACAAGCGGGTGCTCCAGTTCGCGGCGTTCAGCTTCGACGCCGCCGCCTGGGAGATCTTCGGCACCCTGCTGGCCGGCGCCACCCTGGTGGTCGCCCGCGAGGAGGACCGCAGCCCCGGCGAACCGCTGGCCCGGCTGATCGCGGACACCCAGGTGGACGTGGTCTGCCTGCCGCCCACCGTGCTGTCGGCCTGGCCCCAGGACCTGTCGATGCCCCTGGGCCTGACCGTGATCACCGCCGGCGAGGCCTGCCCGCCGGAGCTGGTCGGCCGCTGGTCGGAGGGCCGGCGCATCCTCAACGCGTACGGCCCGACCGAGACCACCGTCTGCGCCACCGTCAGCGAACCCCTCCAGGGCGCGGTCAAGCCGCCGGTGGGCCGCCCGCTGGCCGGTACCCGCATCCGGGTGCTGGACGGGGCGCTGCGCCCGGTCCCGGTGGGGGTCACCGGCGAGCTGTACGTGGCCGGACGCGGCCTGGCCCTGGGCTACCTGGGCCGGCCCGACCTGACCGCGCAGCGCTTCACCGCCGACCCCTTCGGCGAGCCCGGCGAGCGGATGTACCGCACCGGTGACCTGGTGCGCTGGCGTTCCGACGGCACCCTGGACTACGTCGGCCGCGCCGACAACCAGGTCAAGCTGCGGGGCTTCCGTATCGAACTGGGCGAGATCGAGACCGCCCTGCTGGCGCACCCGAAGGTGGGCCAGGCCGCGGTGATCGTCCGCGAGGACCGGCCCGGCGAGCGGCGGCTGACCGCCTACGTGGTGCCCTCCGGCGAGGAGGCCACCAGCGGTCCCGAACTCCGCGCCCACCTGGCGTCCGGCCTGCCGGACTACATGGTGCCGGCCGCCTTCGTGGAGATGGACGCCCTGCCGCTGACCGGCAACGGCAAGCTGGACCACCGGGCGCTGCCCGAGCCGGACCTGTCGGTGGTCTCCACCCAGCGCGAGCCGAGGACCGAACGCGAGGAGCAGCTGTGCCAGCTGTTCGCCGAGGTGCTGGGGCTGGAGCGGGTCGGGGCCGACGACAGCTTCTTCGACCTGGGCGGCGACTCCATCGTCTCCATCCAGCTGGTGAGCCGGGCCCGGGACGCCGGACTCCAGATCTCCACCCAGGACGTGTTCACCCAGCGCACCCCCGCCGCCCTGGCGGCGCAGGCCTCGGACGACACCGAACTGCGGGTGCTGGGCGCCGGCGACGGCGTCGGCACCCTGGAACCCACGCCGATCATGCACTGGCTGCGGGAACTGGGCGGCGACACCGACGGCTTCTACCAGGCCGTGGTGGTCCGCACCCCCGCCGACGCCCAGTGGAACGACCTGGCCGAGGCGCTCCAGGCGGTCGTCGACCACCACGACGCGCTGCGGATGCGGCTGGAGGTCAACGGCGGCACCTGGAACCCGGTGATCGCCAAGTCCGGCGAGGTGGACGTACGACTGCTGCTGTCCCGCACGGACGTGTCCGAGCAGCCCGAGGAGGCCCTGCCCGGGCTGGTCTCCCGGCTGGCGCGGGAGGCCCAGGGCCGGCTGGCGCCCCAGGACGGGGTGATGCTCCAGGCCGTGTGGTGTGACGCCGGACCGGGGCGCCCCGGGCGGCTGCTGCTGATGCTGCACCACCTGGTGGTGGACGGCGTGACCTGGCGGGCGCTGGTACCGGACCTGGGGCAGGCGTACCAGGCGGTGGTGGACGGCGGGCAGCCGAAGCTGTCCCCGGTGGGCACCTCGCTGCGGCAGTGGTCCAAGCTGCTGGTGGACGAGGCCCGTACCAGCCGCCGCCGTTCCGAACTGTCGCTGTGGCAGCGGGCGTTGAGCACCCCCGACCCGTTGTTGGGCAGCCGCGCGCTGGACCCCAAGCGGGACGTGTCGGCCAGCTCGGACGCGCTGCGTCTGATGCTGGACACCGCCACCACCCGGTCGCTGCTCACCGAGGTGCCGGCCACCTTCCACGCCGAGGTCAACGACGTGCTGCTGACCGGTTTCGCGCTGGCGGTCGCCGAGTGGCGGCACCGTCGGGGTGAGGCCTCCCAACAGGTGCTGCTGGAGCTGGAGGGGCACGGCCGCGAGGACTTCACCCGGGGCCTGGACCTGGGCCGTACGGCGGGCTGGTTCACCAGCATCTGCCCGGTACGGCTGGAGCTGGGCGAGCTGGACTGGGACGAGGTGGCCGCCGGCGGCCCCGCCGTGGGCCGGGCGCTGCGCCAGGTGCGCGAGCAGCTGCGGGCGCTGCCCAACCACGGTCTGGGCTACGGCCTGCTGCGCTACCTCGCCCCGGAGAACGCCCCGGGCCTGGTGAACGCGCCGGCGCCACAGCTGGGCTTCAACTACCTGGGCCGGCTGCCGGCCGCCCGGGACGAGGACTGGCACCCCAGCCGGGAGTCCAGCCGGGTCTCGGCCGGTACCGGCGCGGGAATGCCGCTGCCCCACGTGCTGGACGTCAACGCGCTGACCGAGGACGGCCCGGACGGCCCCCGACTGGTGGCCACCTGGACCTGGGCCAGCGAGGTGCTGCACCGGCAGGAGGCCGACGCACTGGCCCACGGCTGGTTCCGCGCCCTGGAGTCGATCGCCGCGCACGCGAGGAACCCCGAGGCGGCGGCCGGCCAGGCGCGGTCCGAGGACCATCTGGTGGCGCTGAGCCAGGACGAGATCGAGGAGCTGGAGAACGAGATGGGTGAGTGGTCCTTGTGAGCACCGTGGCCAAGCGCGGCAACCTCAGCGACGTTCTCCCGGTGACCCCACTGCAGGAGGGGTTGCTGTTCCACGCCGTGTTCAACCAGAACGAACTGGACGTCTACTCCATCCAGTTGGTGCTGGACATGGAGGGGCCGCTGGACGCGGAGCGGATGCGGACGGCCGGCGAACTGCTGCTGGAGCGCCATCCCAACCTGCGGGCGGCGTTCCGGTACCGGAAGAACGGCGAGCCGGTGCAGCTCATCCCGGCCCGGGCGCAGCTGCCCTGGGTGGAGATGGACCTGCGGACCCTGTCCGAGGAGCACCGTCAGGCCGAGGTGCGGCGGGTCACCGACGAGGAGCGGGTGTACTCCTTCGACGTGGGCCGGCCGCCGCTGATGCGGCTGGTGCTGCTGCGGCAGCCGGAGGACCGCTACCGGCTGCTGCTGACCGCCCACCAGATGCTGTTCGACGGCTGGTCGATGCCGATCCTGGTGAAGGAGCTGTTCGCGCTGTACGCGGACGGCGGCCGTGACCTGGAGGTACCGGCCCCGTACAAGTCCTATCTGACGTACCTGTCCCAGCAGGACCGGCCGGCGGCCGAACGCGCCTGGAAGGAGGCGCTGGACGAGCTGCCCAGCCCCACCCTGGTGGCGCCGCAGACCGGCGACCGGGCGCCGCTGATGCCCGAGCACCACGTGCTGGACCTGCCGGCCGACTACACCACCGGCCTCACCGACTGGGCCCGCGCCCACGGCTTCACCCTCAACACCCTGGTGCAGGGCGCCTGGGCGGCCACCCTGGCGATGCTCACCGGACAGCGTGACGTGGTCTTCGGCGGCACCACCTCCGGCCGCCCCCCGGAGCTGCCCGGGGTGGAGGGCATGGTCGGGCTGTTCATCAACAACCTGCCGGTACGGGTCACCCTGGACCCCAACAAGACCTTCGAGCAGGTGCTGCGCGAACTCCAGGACCGGCAGACCCGTCTGCTGCCGCACCAGCACCTGAGCCTCACCCAGATCCGCCAGGAGCTGGGCAGTGGCGAACTGTTCGACACCGCGCTGGTCTTCGAGAACTACCCGCTGGACGCCTCCGAGATGGAGGAGCCGGCGCCGGGTCTGAGGATCACCGGCTTCGAGGCCAAGGACGCCACCCACTATCCGCTGAGCCTGATGGTGATGCCCGGCGAGCGGCTCCACCTGGACATCAGCTACGCCCCCGACCTGTACACCGCCGCCCAGGCCTCCGAGGTCTGCGACCGGCTGGTGTACCTGCTGCACCGGCTGACCACCGGCGCGGACCGGCCGCTGGCCCAGACCCCGTTGCTGCTGCCGGGCGAGCACCGCGACGTCATGACGCTGCCCCAGTCGCCGCCCCCCGAGGACGCGTTCACCGACGTGGTGCCGCACATCCGGGCGCTGGCGCAGGCACAGCCGCAGGCCGTGGCCGTGGTCGACGACCACGAGCGGCTCAGCTACGAGGAGTTGGTGGGCCGGGCCAGCGCGCTGTCCCGCGCGCTGGTGGACCGTGGCGTCGGGCCGGGCACCCTGGTGGGCGTGCTGTCCGCCCCGGGCACCCGGTTCGTCACCGCCATCCTGGGCGTACTGGGCGCCGGGGCGGCCTGGGTGCCGCTGGACGTGGGCGCGCCCCTGAGCCGTACCTCGGGGCTGGTGGCGGACGCCGGCATCGGGATGGTGCTGGCGGACGAGGCCCATGTGCCGCTGGCGCACGAGGTGTTGGCGACCGAGGTGGTCGTGAACGCGGGCACGCCCCCGGTGTTCACCCTGACCACCGACCTGGACGCGCCCGACGCGCTGCTGCCGACGGTCGGGCAGGACGACGACCTGGCGTACGTGATCTTCACCTCCGGTTCCACCGGCAAGCCCAAGGGCGCCATGGTGCACCGCCGGGGCATGGTCAACCACCTGCTGGCCAAGGTCGAGGACCTGGGCCTGACCGGTGGTGACACGGTGGTGCACAACGCCCCGGTCACCTTCGACATCTCCGTGTGGCAGATGCTGTGCGCCCTGGTCACCGGGGGCCAGCTGCGGGTGGTCTCCAAGCAGACCGCCTCCGACCCGGCCGAGTTGTTCGGTCTGGTACCGGCCGAGCGGATCAGCATCCTGGAGGTGGTGCCCTCGCTGCTGCGGGCCACCATCGAGACCTGGGACGCGGGGGCGGCCGTACCGGACCTGACCTCGCTGCGGTACCTGGTGGTCACCGGTGAGGCGCTGCCGGCCGACCTGTGCGACCGCTGGCTGACGTACTTCCCCGACATCCCGCTGGTCAACGCCTACGGGCCGACCGAGTGCTCGGACGACGTCACCCACGCCGTCATCGACCGCGACTTCGAGGTGGGGTCGGTCACCGCCCCCATCGGCACCGCCGTCCGCAACACCGGGCTGTACGTGCTGGGCGACGACCTCCAGCCGCTGCCCCTGGGCGTGCCCGGGGAGCTGTACGTGGGCGGCATCGGCGTGGGCCGGGGCTACCTGGCCGACGCCCGCCGCACCGGACAGGTCTTCCTGCCCGACCCCTACTCCTCCGTGCCCGGCGCCCGGATGTACCGCACCGGCGACCGCGTCGTCCAACGCGCCGACGGACAACTGGAGTTCCTCGAACGCGTCGACCACCAGGTCAAGATCCGCGGCCACCGCATCGAACTCGGCGAGATCGAGGCCCGCCTGCGCGCCCTGCCCGAGGTCACCGACGCCGTCGTCACCGTCGCCAAGGACAACCGGGGCGAGGGCCGGCTGGTGGGCTACCTGGCCGGCACCGCCGACCAGGAGCTGGCCCGTACCGCGCTGGGCGAGGTACTGCCGGACTACATGGTCCCCTCCGCCTTCGTGGTCATGGACGCCCTGCCGCTGACCCCCAACGGCAAGGTCGACCGCAAGGCGCTGCCCGCGCCCCAGGTCGCCCTGTCCAGTGGGCGGGAACCACGCACCGAGCGCGAGGAGTTGCTGTGCTCGGCGTTCGGCGAGGTACTGGGGCTGGGCACCGTCTCCATCGACGAGAGCTTCTTCGACCTGGGCGGCCACTCGCTGCTGGCCACCCGGCTGGTGAGCCGGGTCCGCGCCCTGATGGGCGTGGAACTGTCGGTACGGGAGATCTTCGAGCACCCCACCCCGGTCGAGCTGGCCGAGCGGCTGGGTGACGCCGAGGAGGCCCGCGCCCGGATGACGGTCGGCGAGCGCCCCGAGGTGCTGCCGCTGTCCTACGCGCAGCAGCGCATGTGGTTCCTCAACCGGCTGGAGGGTGCCGAGAGCACCTACAACCTGCCCTGGACCCTGCGTCTGCACGGCCACGTGGACCCGGTCGCCCTGGAGGCGGCGCTCAACGACGTGGTGGACCGGCACGAGTCGCTGCGGACGATCTTCCCCGACTCCGCTGACGGCGAGGCCTTCCAGCAGATCCTGCCCTCCGCCAAGGTGCCCTGGGAGGCCCACCAGGTCACCGCCCAGCAGGTGGAGGAGCGCATCCAGGAGGTGGCGCGGCGCGGCTTCGACCTGTCGGTCGAACTGCCGCTGCGGGCCGCCCTGTTCACCCTCTCCCCCAGCGAGCACGTCCTGGTCACGGTGATCCACCACATCGCCGCCGACGGCTGGTCCAACGCCCCGCTGGCCCGCGACCTCAGCCGCGCCTACACCGCCCGGCTGCGCCAGGAGCAGCCCCAGTGGCGGGCGATGCCGGCCCAGTACGCGGACTACGCGCTGTGGCAGCGGGAGACCCTCGGGGACGACTCCGACCCCGAGAGCCTGATCTCCCGCCAGCTGGAGTTCTGGCGGAAGACCCTGGACGGCATCCCCGACGAGCTGCAACTGCCCACCGACCACCCCCGGCCGCCGGTGCCGACCTACCGTGGCGGCACGGTGGAGTTCACCGTCCCGGCCACCACCCACGCCCGTGCCACCGAGCTGGCCCGGGAACGCGGCGCCAGCATGTTCATGGTGGTGCAGGCCGCCCTGTCGGTGCTGCTGAGCAAGCTGGGCGCCGGGGAGGACATACCCGTCGGCACCCCGGTCGCCGGCCGCACCGACGAGTCCCTCAACGACCTGGTCGGACTGTTCGTCAACACCCTGGTGGTGCGTACCGACCTGTCCGGTGACCCCACCTTCCGGGAGCTGGTGGACCGGGTCCGGCACGCGGGGCTGGCCGCCTTCGAGAACCAGGACCTGCCGTTCGAGAAGCTGGTGGACGCGGTCGCCCCGTCCCGTTCGATGGCCCGACACCCGCTGTTCCAGGTGCTGTTGGCCTTCCAGAACAACGCCGCCGCCGAGTTCACCATGCCCGGCGTGCAGGCCTCGGTGGAGTCCGCCAGCCTGGGCAGCGCCCGCTTCGACCTGTCCCTGGACATGGCCGAGGAGCGCACCGGCCGGGGCGAGGCCTCCGGCATCGTGGGCAAGCTGGAGTACAGCGCCGACCTGTTCACCGAGGAGGGCGCCCGCACCATCGCCGAGCGCCTGTGCCACCTGCTGTCGGTGCTGACCGAGGACCCGGCCCGCCGGCTGTCCGAGGTGCCCTCCCTGCTGCCGGGTGAGGACCAGCGGCTGCTGCACGAGTGGAACGGCGAGCCCGAGCACCGACTGCCGCTGATCCACGAGCGGTTCTCCCAGTGGGCCGCCGCCTGCCCCCAGCGCACCGCGCTGCGGTACCAGGACCAGTGGCTGACCTACCGGGAGCTGGAGGAGCGCTCCAACCGGCTGGCCCGCATCCTGGTCTCCCACGGGGTGGGCCCGGAGCGGGTGGTGGCCATCAGCCTGCCGCGTTCGGCGGGCATGGTGGTGGCCGCGCTGGCGGTGCTCAAGGCGGGCGGCTCCTACCTGCCGATCGACCTGAGCTACCCGGCCGACCGCATCCGCTACATGATGGAGGACGCCCGGCCGGTCCTGGTGATCAGCAAGACGGACCTGCTGGACGCCTTCCCCGAGCTGGTCTCCGCGCACCGGCTGTGCATGGACACCCCGGAGATGGCCCGCGCGCTGGCCACCCTTCCCGGGCATCCGCTGACCACGGCCGAGCGGCACGCCGACCCCCACCCGGAGAACCCGGCGTACATCATCTACACCTCGGGCTCCACCGGCCGCCCCAAGGGCGTGGTGGTGCCGATGCGCAGCTTCAACAACTTCCTGGCCGAGTCGGCCCGGCACCTGCAGATGACCGAGGGCGACACCCTGGTGTCGGTGACCACCTTCGGCTTCGACATCTGCAACCTGGAGCTGTTCGTCCCGCTGCTGTCCGGGGCCACCCTGGTGATCGCCGGGCACGAGACCGTACGGGACCCGGCCGAGCTGGCGAAGATGCTCACCGGCGTCGGCGCCACGGTGATGCAGGCGACGCCCACCCTGTGGAAGACCATGGTCACCGAGCATCCCGAGTCGCTGCGCGGACTGCACGCGATGACCGGCGGCGAGGCCATCAGTCCCGAACTCGCCCTGGAACTGGCGAAGGTGACCGGCCGGCTGACCAACTGGTACGGCCCGACCGAGACCACCATCTGGTCCAGCAAGGCGGAACTGGACACCACCCGCGCCCCGCACATCGGCCGGCCCCTGGCCGGCAACCGGGTCCTGGTGCTGGACTCCCGGCTGCGGCCGGTCCCGGTGGGGGTGACCGGGGAGCTGTACATCGGCGGGCCCGCCGTCACCCGGGGCTACCACGACCGGCCCGGGCTGACCGCCACCCGCTTCGTCGCCGACCCCACCGGCCCGGCCGGCGCCCGGATCTACCGCACCGGCGACCTGGTGCGCTGGCGCGCCGACGGCACCATCGACTACCTGGGCCGCGTCGACTACCAGGTCAAGCTGCGGGGCTTCCGCATCGAACTGGGCGAGATCGAGTCGGCGATGCTGAGCCACCCCCGGGTACACCAGGCGGTGGTGGTGCTCCGCGAGGACGCCTCCGGGGAGAAGCAGCTGGTCGGCTACCTGGTACCGGCCGGCGGGCCGGGCGTGGACATCGCCGAGCTGCGTACCCACCTGGAGCACAGCCTGCCCGGGTACATGGTGCCGGCGCTGTTCGCCGAGCTGACGGAGATGCCGCTCACCCCCAACGCCAAGGTGGACCGCAAGGCCCTGCCGGAGCCGGAGCGTCCGGTCTCCCAGGGCGGCCGGCCGCCGAGCACCCCGACCGAACAGGCCCTGTGCCACGCCATCGCCCAGGTGCTGGGGCTGGGCCAGGTCGGCGCCGAGGACAGCTTCTTCGACCTGGGCGGCGACTCCATCCGCTCCATCAAGCTGGTCAGCAAGGCCCGCGAGCTGGGGCTCGCCATCGCCCCGGCGGACGTGTTCATGCACCGTACGGCGGCGGGCCTGGCCACCGTCGCCAAGGGGCAGCCGGTCGCCGTACCGGCCCAGGCCGCCGCCCCGGCCCCGCAGCCGACCCAGGCGGCACAGCCACAGCGACCGGTCAACGCCTCCTCGCACGAGGACACCACGGTGATCCGGCTGGACCGCCTGCCCGGACGGGTGCGCGGCGCCGCCAAGGCACCGACCGCGCCCCAGCCCACCGACCCGCGCGCCCTGAACGGGCACCCCGCGCCGGCCACCTCCCCGGGGGCGCCCACCGAACCGGTGCGGACCCGGCCGACGGCCCAACCCACCGCCACCCAGGAGGCGTTCGCCGGCGTACTGCCGATCCGCCCCAACGGAACCAAGGCACCCCTGTTCTGTGTCCATGGGGGCGGTGGCCTCGGCTGGCCCTTCATGGAGCTGGCGGGCGCCCTGCCGGACGACATCCCGGTGTACGCCCTCCAGGCGGCCGGCATCGTCAGCGAGGTCGCCCAGCCCACCTCGGTACGGGAGATGGCCAGCCAGTACGTACGGCGGATCAGCCAGATCCAGCCGCACGGCCCGTACCACCTGCTGGGCTGGTCCTACGGGGGCCTGCTGGCCCACGAGATGGCCATCCAGCTCAGCATCGTCGGGGAACGGGTCGCCCTGCTGGCCAACCTGGACGGCTTCCCCGCCGACGGCACCACCGGGCAGGACCTCGACGGCCAGTCGCTGCTGAACGAGATCCTGCTGCGCACCGGCTACACCATGGCCGCCAGCGCCAACCTGACCGTGGGCGAGGCCCTGGACCTCTTCCGCCGCACCGGCAACCCGCTGGCCGAACTGGACGAGACCCAGTTGGGCCGACTGCTGGACGTGGTGCGGGAGTTGAGCCGTCTCGGGGACGAGCACACCCCCGGCCGGTACGAGGGTGACCTGCTGCTGCTGACCGCCGGTCAGGAGCAGCCGCCCCCGAACCCCGAGGTGTGGCGCCCGTACGTGGGCGGACAGCTCGTCAGCCGGACCGTGGACAGCGATCACCACGGGATGCTGGCGCCCCGGCCGGCCGCCCAGATCGCCGGCATCCTCCGGGAGTTCATCGGAGGCTGACCGCTTCACGGCCGCACCCACCGGCCCACCACCCGCCAGCAACACAGCCCGCACGACCACGCCACGAACCACCCGGGGCCGACCACCACCCTCAACCGGGCCCCGCAGGAAGAAAGGACGGCTTGGACCATGAGCAACCCCTTCGACGACGAGAACGGCACCTTCCTGGTGCTCGTCAACGACGAGGGCCAGCACAGCCTGTGGCCGTCGTTCGCGGAGGTCCCGGCCGGCTGGACCACCGCACTGGGCGAGTCCACCCGCGCGGAGGCCCTGGACTACATCGAAAGCAACTGGACGGACCTGCGGCCCCGCAGCCTCGTCGAGAGCAGTCGATGAGCGCCCGTCAGGGCGCATCCCACACCAGCAACAGCACGACAACGGAGGAAGACCATGGGAACTGTCAGCATTGACGCCGCCACCGAGGCCAAGGTCCGCGAGCTGCTCGTCGAGGCCCTGGACATCGAGGACGAGGAGCTGACCCGTACCGGCCTGTTCGTCGAGGACTACGAGGCCGACTCGCTGAGCGCCATCGAGGTGCTCGCCTCCCTGGAGCGGACCTTCAAGGTCACCATCGAGCAGGAGGAACTGGCGAACATGACCAACCTGGAGGGCGTCCTCGAGGTGCTCTCCCGGGCGGAGACCCGATGACCACACGTCGGGTGGTGCTGACCGGACTCGGTGTCCTGTCCAGCATCGGCAACGGGGTGGAGGAGTTCACCCAGGCGTTGAGGGAGGGCCGCTGCGGTGCGGCCCCCATCACCCTCTTCGACAGCTCCGGCTTCCGCCGTACGTTCGCCCACGAAGTCCGGGACTTCGAGCCCGAGCAGTGGGTGCGGCGTACTCCGGTCGAGGAGCTGGGGCGTGCCAGCCAGTTCTCCATCGCCGCCTCGCAGATGGCGTTGCGGGACGCCGGCTGGACGCCCGAGGACCTGGCCGAGCGCCGGGGACTGGTGACCATCGGCACCACCGACGGCGAGGCCAGGGAGCTGGACTTCCTGATCGAGCACGAGGTGAACGAGGGCTTCGCCAAGCTGGACGGGAGGGCGGTCCGCCGCCTTCCCGCCCACCGGCTGGCCAACTCGGTGGTCAAGGAGCTGCGGCTGCCTCGCGCCGTGCCCTCGGTGGTGGGGACCGCCTGCGCGGCGGGCAACTACGCCATCGGTGACGGCCTGGACGCGGTCCGCTTCGGCGAGGCGGACTACGCCCTGGTCGGCGGTTCCGACGCGTTGGCCCGCCGTACCTTCGCGGGCTTCTCCCGGATGGGGCTGGTGGCCTCGGACCGTTGCCGGCCCTTCGACTCCGACCGTGAGGGGCTGCTGACCGCCGAGGGTTCCGGTGTGCTGGTGCTGGAGTCGTTGGAGTCGGCCCAGGCCCGTGGGGCCCGGATCTACGCCGAGCTGCTGGGGTACGGGCTCAACTGCGACGCCCACCACCCCACGGCCCCGGACCAGGAGAGCGTGGTGCGCTGCATGTGCATCGCCCTGTCCAACGCCGGGGTCAAGCCCGGGGACGTGGACCTGGTGTCCGCCCACGGCACGGGGACGCCCACCAACGACGTCACCGAGAGCCAGGCCATCCACGACGTGTTCGGCGACAACCCGCCGCGCACCGTGGCCCTGAAGTCGATGCTCGGCCACTCCATGGGCGCCGCCAGCGCCCTGGGCGCGGCGGCCTCGGCGCTGGCCCTGGCGCACGGCTTCATCCCGCCCACCGTCAACCACCGCACCACCGACCCCGCCTGCGACCTCGACTGCGTGCCCAACCAGTCGGTCGAGGCCCAGCTCCGTGTCGTGGTCAACAACGGCCTCGCCTTCGGCGGCAACAACGCCTCCGTGGTGCTGGCCCGTTACGAGGAGGACCGCTCATGAGCAGCGCGCTGAAGGAGGGAGTGGGCCGGCCGGTCTTCACCGCCTGGTCCTCGGTCTCCCCTTACGGCATCGGGCGTGCCGCCCATGTGGCCGGGGTCGCCGAGCGCCGGTCCACGCTGTCCCCCTCCGGGGCGGAGAGCGAGGGCCAGCTCAACGAACAGGCCTGTCTGGTACCGGACTTCGACGTGCGGAAGGTGCTCGGCAAGAAGGGCACCCGCACCATGGACCGCTCCATGGGCCTGGCCGTCACCACGGTGCGGCGCCTGCTGGAGGAGGCCGAGGCCGAGGGGAAGCCGATCCCGGTGGGCACCGGCACCGCGCTGGTGCTGGGCACCAGCTTCGGCAGTGCCCGCAGCCAGGGCGACTTCATCCGCTCCAGCTTCGTGGAGGACGCGCCGTACGACGTACCGGCACAGCACATGCCCAACGTGCTGATGAACGGGCCGACGGCGTCCACCGCGATCTGGGCGGACCTGAAGGGGCCCAACACCACGGTGGCGGGCGGCCGTCCCAGCGGGCACCTGGCACTGTCCTACGCGCGCCGGCTGCTGGCCGCCGGCCGGGCCGAGCGGGCCCTGGTCGGCGCGGTCGAGGAGTACTCCACCACCCGCGCCTGGTTCGAGTACCACAGCCAGGGCGAGGAGGAGAAGTCCCCGTCCCTGCTGGGTGAGGGCTGCGCGGTGCTGCTGCTGGAGCCGGCCGAGTCGGTGCCGCAGGACCGCACGGTCCTGGCCGAGCTGCTGGCCGTGGACGTCCGTACCGACGTGTACGACGACCTGGCCGGCACCCTCGACGCCTGCGTGGAGGAGGTGCTGCGGCAGTCCGAGATCAACCCCGAGGACGTCTGGGCCGCCTCCACCGGAGGGGTGCCCGGCACCCCGGGCGAGGTCGAGCGCGAGGTCGTCACCCGCCGGTTCGGCACCGTCGCCACCGACCGGGTGCTGGTGCACGAGCTGCTCGGCGACCTGTCGGGTGCCTCGGTGCCCTTCCAGCTGACGACCCTGCTGGCCGCCGCCGAGGCGGACGAGGAGTCGTTCGGCCGGCCGGCGCTGATCACCTCGGTGGACCGCGACGGGGTCGTGGCCTGCGCCGCCGTACGACTGCTCAACAAGAAGAAGGAGACCCCATGACGGCCGAGAACACCAGGGTGGCTCTCGTCAGCGGTGGTTCCCGTGGCATCGGTCGGGCCAGCGCCCTGCGGCTGGCCCGGGACGGATACGCCGTCAGCTTCTGCTACCGCTCCGACCAGGAGTCCGCCGAGACCCTGCGCAAGGAGCTGGCCGAGCTGGGCGTGGACAGCCTCGCCGAGCAGGTGGACGTGGCCGACCCGGAGGCCGTACGCGGCTGGGTCACCCGTACCGAGCGGGAACTGGGCCCGATCGCCACCGTGGTGGCCAGCGCGGGCATCACCCGGGACAAGCCCCTGCTGATGATGTCCGACGCGGACTGGCAGCAGGTGGCCACCACCAACCTGGACGGTACCGCCCACCTGTGCCGGGCCGCGCTGTTCCCCATGGTCAAGCGCAAGGCGGGGTCGATCATCACCCTGTCCTCGATCGCCGGGGTGTACGGCAACCACGGCCAGACCAACTACGCGGCCACCAAGGCCGGGATCATCGCGCTCACCAAGAGCCTGGCCCGGGAGGTCGGCCGCTACGGCATCCGGGCCAACGCGGTGGCTCCCGGAATGATCGACACCGACATGACCGAGGGCGTCACCGAGGCACAGCGCAAGCAGATGCTGGCCTCCATCGCCCTGCGCCGGTACGGCACCCCGGAGGAGGTCGCCGAGGCCGTGGCCTTCCTGGCCTCCGACAAGTCCACCTACATGACCGGCTCCGTACTGCACATCGACGGCGGCTACCCCGCCTGACCGGGCCGAAGGCCGGTCCAGAACCGGAGGTTCTGGACCGGTAACCCTGCCATCTCGCGGGGCGTGACCCGACGTCAGCCACCGCACACCACGACCCACCCCCGGGCCGTACGGGCCGGCCTGTCCGCCCGACTCACCTGATCGAGGAGAACGCACCGTGACCGCTCCCGCTTCTGTCGGCGCCAACTCGACGAGCTCCGACAACCACACCCCGCTCGTGGACACCGCGCTGCTGCCGGAGAACCTGGACGGCGAGGTGAAGGCCGCCCACCGGCTCTACGAGCACCTCATCGGCATCTGGGCGCCCGGCGTCATCGAGGCCGCCCACGACCTGGGCGTCTTCACCGAGCTGACCAAGGGTCCGGCCACCGCCGCCGAACTCGCCGAGACGCTCACCACCGACCTGCGCGCCACCCGGGTGCTGCTCGACGGGCTCGCCGCCTACGAGGTGGTCTTCCGCAGCCGGGGCGAGGACGGCCAGGCCCGCTACGCCCTGCCCAAGGAGCTGCACGGGGTCTTCGCCGCCGACGGCCTGTTCAGCCTGGCCGGCAAGATCGGTCACGACCGCAACGTGGCCTGGGGTGCCTGGCGCAACCTGGCCGAGAACGTGCGCACCGGCGCCCGCGACTCCCAGGGCGGCGAGCAGCTCAACCAGATATCCCAGGAGGACTACACCTCCCTGGTGCGCGGCATCAACTTCTGGGCGCCGCCGATCGTCGACGCCCTGGCCACCGCGCTGCGCCAGCTCGGCTGGGGCGAGGACACCGCGAAGTCCCTGCTGGACGTGGGCTGCGGCACCGGCATCTACAGCCACCTGCTGCTGAAGGAGTTCCCCGAGCTGTCCGCCCGGGGTCTGGACGGCCACCGGATCATCCCGATCGCCGGGGAGCAGGCCGCCCGGCTGGAGGTCGCCGAGCGTTTCCACGGTCACGTCTGCGACTTCTGGAAGGACGACTGGGGCACCGGCGTCGACCTGACCCTGTTCGTCAACATCTTCCACCTGCAGACCCCGGAGTCCGCGCGGGAGCTGCTGCTGAAGACCACCAAGACCATGTCCGAGGACGGGCTGGTGGCCATCGTCGACCACATCGTGGACGAGGACGGCGAGACCAGCACCCAGAACCGGTTCTTCCGGCTGTTCGCCGCCTCCATGCTGGCCACCGGCGGCGGTGACTCCTTCACCGTCCAGGACTACGACCAGTGGCTGGCCGACGCCGGCCTGGTCCGCGTGCAGCTGCTGGACACCCCGATGCACCGGGTGCTGCTGGCCCGCCGTCACTGAGGTCGCCGAGGCCACACCGGTCACTGAGGCCGCCGAGGCCACAGCGGGCGCGGGGGTCAGCCGTACCGCCGGCGCGCCCGCCGGGGTGGCCGCCACCGTGCCGTCCGTCGACGGGTCCGGTGCCGAACTCGCCTGGTTCCAGGCCGGGTTGGGCACCGGGATCGGTGGCGGTTTCCGTATCGATGCCTGAGCCGGTGTCAGTGCCGGTACCTGTGCCGGCGTCAGCACCGGGGAAACCGCGAGGGTCGGTGCCGCGCCCCACGCGGCGCACCTCCCCGGCCGGGCTGGCCCGGCCGGGGCACGGGACACACGGGGTCGCCCCGCCGTGTCCGGCGTAGCCGCCACCGCGCTCCCCCGGGGAGCCGGTGGCACCACGGCATCCCCTCCCGGAAGGATCGGGAGGGTCGCACATCCGGGCCGGATCCCCTCGGGGGTCCGGCCCGTGGCGTGCGCCCGGCCGTGTGCAGCGCCGTGTGCGACGCCGCATCCAACACGGCACCCCGAGCAGCGCGGCCAGCACCCCGTACAGCGCCTCACCCAGCACCCCGGGTGACCGCATCCGTGGTCGGGGCGCCCAGGGGGAGCGGGCTCCCCCGCACCCCGGCCGTACCCGTGGGCGCCGTGCGCCCCGTACACCCGGTACGACCCCGTTCCAGGAGAGCGCTCGCGGAGGTGCCGGAGCACCGGGGGCGCGGCGTACGGGGGCAGGGCCCGCCGACCGGCCGTACACCCCGACCTCCTCCTCGAAGCGGCCCGGACCGGTCGTGACCTGGGCACCGTCAGCGGCCCACCAGGTTGTAGGCGGCCGACAGCCAGACCGTCACCAGGGCCACCAGGGTGGTGGCGCTGTAGTGGAAGCGGGCGGTCCAGCCCCACCACTTGGCGCGCCAGGACAGGAACACGCAGATCAGCATGGCCATGGAGGTCGCCAGGGCCAGCGAGATCAGCCAGGGCACCATCCGCAGCAACAACGAGTCGTCGAGCAGCATGGTCTGGTTCAGGGCGTTGGAGTCGCTGGCCAGCTTGGCGAAGCAGGCGGCGGCGCCCACCAGCAGGCCGGCGGTACACCAGGCCATCAGCAGCGCCAGCCGGGGGCCGCCGGTGTTGCCGGTGTGGCGGTAGCGGCGGACCAGGGCGGCGATGCTCCAGCCCACCAGGGACAGCAGCAACAGCACCAGCCCGATGCCGAGCACCATCGTGTGGAGCTGGGGCGACTGGTACCAGGGCAGGCGTTCGTAGGCGCTGGTCGGCGCGGAGGCGACCGACATCCGGTCCCCGTCGAAGACCAGCCGGTCGTAGCCGCCCTTCTCCTGGAAGACGCCGGGCTTGATCTGCACCCAGTCGCGTTCCGTGCCGTCCGGGTCGGCGTTGAGGGGGCCGGAGGTGCTGATCGTCCCGTCGGGGCCGGCGGTCACCTTCACCGCGCTCATCAGGGCGCCGGCCCGGGTGATGTCGGCCTTGCTGGTACGCAGTTCCCGGTACTCGCCCTCGTACCGCCCGGCGTCCTCGGTCACCTTGCTCCGGGTCACCGAGGAGTGGGAGCTGGTCCCCTCCACCCGGTCCCGCATCCGCTGGCTCAGCTCGTGGCCGGCCCAGGAGCCGGCGCCGTCCTTGCCGTCGCCGTTGTAGACCACGAACAGGGCGGTGTCCCGCTCCGGCAGCAACGCGATGATGCCGTGGAAACCGGTGACGTCACCGTCCTTGATCAGCATCCGGTGCCCGCCGCTCTCCCGTTCCTCCAGGGAGTAGCCCACTCCGGGCAGCCCGGGGCTGTTGCCCCGGTGCCGCTTCTCCATGGCCTTCACCGACGAGGGTCGCAGCACCCGGTGACCGTCGAGCTGCCCGCCGTTCAGGAAGGCCCGCAGCAGCCGGCTCATGTCGGCGGCGGTGGTGATCGCGGCCGGCCCGGAGGGTGACCAGGCGCCGTACTGCCCGTACGCCCGGGTCTGCCCGTCGCCGTCGGGGCGGTAGCCGCGCGCCACGTGCTTGTCGAGGCTGGTCGGGTGGGGCTGGGTGAAGGTGGTGTGGCGCATCCCCAGCGGCTTCAGCACGTGCTGCTGCACGTACTCCGCGAACGGCTGCTTGGCGGCCACCTCGACCAGGTAACCGGCCAGCGCGAAGCCGTAGTTGTCGTAGCTGACCGCCTCGCCGGGCGGGCGTACCCGCTCCGGCTGGTCCTTGACGCCCTCCTCCAGGCTCTCGGCGTCCCGCGCCTTGGCCTCGGCCCGGCCGACGATGCTGTCGTCGAAGCCGCCGGAGTGGGTGAGCAGGTGGTGCAGGGTCACCGGCTGGTCGGGGTAGGTGTCGTCGATCTTGAACGACTTGAGGTAGTGGTTGACGTCGGTGTCGAGCTTCAGCTTGCCCTGTTCGACCATCTGCATCGCGGCGATACTGGTGAAGAACTTGGCCATCGACGCCATGAAGAACGGCGTCCTGGCACCGTCCGCCTTCAGCCCGCCCTCCACCCGGGCGTCCCCGTACCCCCGGGTGAGGACCTCGCGGCCACCGGAGACCAGGGCCATGGAGGCACCGGGGAGCTGGTACTCCTCCAGTTGCTGACGGACCTTCTTGTCCAGGTCCTTCGCCAACGCTTCTCCGCCGAGCCTCTTCCCCGACGGTTGGGCGGAGGTCTGCGAGGCTCGCGCGACCGGGGAGGCGCCCGGGGCTAAGGCCTGCGCGGGCACCGCGGACACGACCGTGAACAGGCCGAGCACCAGGGCGACCACCGTGGTGGGGAATCGTCGCGCTGTCATCTGTCCGCGGCTCCTCGGTGCAACTCGTCGGTGATAGCAGTCAGTTAACTTACCCGCGCCCGAAGACCGCCATGGAGGTGAGTGGCCTTCCGGGGGTACCTGGCTACACCCACCAAGACAACACCAGGGTCTAGTGCCATTGTTGGCCGGGCCCTCGCACACTTGGGGGCATGGGATACGGCGGTCTGACCGCCCAGGGAAGGGAACGGGATGAGCAGCATGAGCAGCCAACAGCTCGACGAGCGGGACCCTGGGGCCCGAGCGCAGGAGGGCGGCCCTGGCAACGCCATGCGCAACGCGGGCCGTGGGCTGGCCCTGGCCGCGCTCGCCCCCGTCGAGGTGCTGTGCTTCACGCTGGTCGTGACGGCGGTCAGCCTGCTGAGCGTCGGCATCGGCCTGTTCCTGGTCCCCCCGGCCGTGGGCGCCCTGCGCGGCACGGTGAACATCCACCGCCGGCTGGCCCGCGAGTGGTCCGGGGTGCGGATCGACTTCCCGTACCACCCGCCCCGGCAGGTGGACCCCGGCTTCAAGGGCCTGCTCCAGCGCAACAAGTACCTGCTGGCCGACCCGGCCACCTGGCGTGACCTGCTGTGGTCGATCCTCAGCCCGGTGATCGGCCTGGTGGTGCTGATCCTGCCGATCACCATGATCGCCTACGGGCTGTTCGGCGCCCTGATGCCCTTCTTCTGGGAGGTCATCAACGACGCCGGCGGCAACAACTGGTACATGTTCCTGAAGGTCGACAACGGCCAGTCCGCCCTGATGGCCTGCGTACTGGGCGTCCCCACCCTGTTCATCGGCGCGGTCACCGCCCCCCGGGTGCTGCGCTTCCACGCCGGTCTGGCGCACGGCCTGCTGGCCCCCACCGAGATGTCCCTCCAGGTACGCCACCTGACCGAGACCCGCAGTGACGCGTTGTCCTCCTCGGCGGCCGAACTCCGACGGATCGAGCGGGACCTGCACGACGGCGCCCAGGCCCGACTGGTCGCCATGGGCATGAACCTGGGCGTCGCCGAGCGGCTGCTGGCCAAGGACCCGGAGGCCGCCCGGGCCATCCTGAGCGACACCCGCCAGGCCTCCTCCTCCGCCCTCCAGGAGCTGCGCAACCTCATCCGTGGCATCCACCCGCCGGTGCTCGCCGACCGTGGTCTGGCCGACGCGGTACGGGCCCTGGGCATGGACAGTCCGCTGGACGTGGACGTGCACACCGAGCTCGAGGGCCGGGTGGAACCTCCGGTAGAGTCCGCGATGTACTTCGCGATCTCCGAGGCACTGACCAACGCCGCCAAGCACGGCCGGGCCACCCGCGTGACGGTCGACCTCTGGTACGGGGAGGGCCGGCTGCGGGCCCAGGTCACCGACGACGGCCAGGGAGGCGCCGACCCCTCCAAGGGGACCGGGCTGCGGGGTATGGAGCGCCGCCTCGCCACCTTCGACGGAATCCTCCTCGTGGCCAGCCCTGAAGGTGGACCGACCACTCTCACCATGGAGCTGCCGTGCGGGTTGTCCTCGCAGAAGACCTCTTCCTCCTGAGAGACGGAATGGTCCGGCTGCTCCAGGCCTACGACTTCGAGATCGTGGCCGCTGTGGACAACGGACCGGAACTGCTGCGGTCGCTGCTGGAGCACCGCCCGGACGTCGCCGTGGTCGACGTCCGGCTCCCCCCGAGCTTCACCGACGAAGGGCTCCAGGCGGCCCTGTCCGCCCGAAGGGAGGTCCCCGGGATGCCGGTACTGGTGCTCTCGCAGTACGTGGAACAGCTCTACGCCAAGGAGTTGCTGGCGGACGGTTCGGGTGGCATCGGGTACCTCCTGAAGGACCGGGTGTTCGACCCCGACGAGTTCGTCGACTCGGTACGCCGGGTTGCGGCCGGCGGCACGGCGATGGACCCGGAGGTGATCGCCCGGCTGTTCACCAGCTCCAGCGCCTCCCAGGCGGACCCCCTGGGGCGGCTGACCAGTCGGGAACGGGAGGTGCTGGGCATCATGGCGGAGGGCCGTTCCAACGCCGCGATCGCCGAGCGGCTGTTCATCTCCGAGCGGGCGGTCATCAAGCACACCTCCAACATCTTCACCAAGCTCGACCTGCCGCCCGCCGACGACAGCAACCGTCGGGTGCTGGCGGTCCTGGCCTACATGAAGGACACCCTGTGAGCCCACGACACCGAGGGCTCACCCACTGACCGAACGCCGCCCCGAAACCCCCGTCGGGGCGGCGTTCACCCCCCCGGCCCCGCCCCGCCCGTCCCCCGACGAGGGGGCGACCGGCCCACCGACCATTTCCCTCCCCCCACTCGGCCCCGCCGCCCGGTTCATCCCATCCGGCGGCGGGGCCGAGGCCTCTCCGTACCGAGGCTTCTCCGTACCGGGGGCGGCGAGCACCGGGGGCCAACTCCCGTGCCGTACGCGTGTGTTGGGCGGCTGCCCTGCCCGTGTCACGTCAACTGGGCCGTGGGCCCGACCACTTGGCGCCGGTTCGACGGGTACCGGGCGGGTGCGGGGTCAGCCCCGAGGAGGAGCGTGGGCCCCGAGGGCGGGGTGGCCCTCGGTCGGCCGGCGCTCCCGGTCGGCCCGCACCGAGAGTGCTCGGGGGCTTCCGGGGGCCTTTCTGGCGGTGCGTCAAGGATGCCGCCGGGCCACCGGGCGGCGCGTTCTACGGTCGCGGCGATCCGCGTGGGTCCGCGTAGGACTCCGTGGTCCCGCCTGTCCCGGGGAAACCACCCTCGTCCGGGGCCGCCGGCGTCTTGTCCCCGCCGTTCAGGCCCCATCGTCCTGGGGGATGCCCGGAGCCGGACTCGAACCGGCACGATCCCGAAGGATCAACGAGGTTTAAGCTCGTCGTGTCTACCTTCCACCACCCGGGCATGTGCGCAGACGTCATCCGCCTCGCGGGATGTGGACCTCCCCCAGACCGTGACCGAGCCTAACGGTACGGAGCGATCGCATGGGGTGATTCGGGAACGTTGCTGTCTTATTTTATGCGCAACTGACGGAGCGTCAGAGGATCGCGTCCACACCTGAAGCGCCGTTGTGCGCCCCCTGAACGCCGGCCGTCCGACCATGGCACACCTGGGAACCGGGCGAGGTCCCCCCTCGTTGGCGGAGGAGTCGACTCGCGGAGACCTTCGCGGGGTGGAGAGGGCCGACCCCGACACCCCACGAGGTCACCGGCGTCCCTAGGCCCTCTCCACCGCGAAAGCAAGGCCGCATCGTGGGGGAATGACGGAAAGTCGCCCCTCGGACACACAACGGCGCCACCCTTTTCTCAGGGCGGACGTCATACCCGGGTATGACCGCGCGGGCCTCGCTCCGCCCCAGGGACCGGGCGGGAACCGCCACACGGTCGGATTCGCCCCGGCCCCGCGTACCCCACCATGGAGTACCTGATCACCCGGCCGTTCCCGGACTGATCCGACCACCGCGAACGACAGGAGCACCCCGTGACCACGACCATGCAGACCGACCCCCACCCCGGTCAGACGGGACAGGAGGCGGCGACCGCCACCGGACTGAGCAAGGTCTACGGCGAGGGTGAGACCCGGGTCGTCGCCCTGGACCAGGTCACGGTGTCCTTCCGGCAGGCCGAGTTCACCGCGATCATGGGCCCCTCCGGTTCCGGCAAGTCCACGCTGATGCACTGCATGGCCGGCCTGGACACCGTCAGCGGGGGCAGCGCCCGGATCGGCGAGGTCGAACTGACCAAGCTCAAGGACAAGAAGCTCACCCAACTCCGCAGGGACCGGGTCGGGTTCATCTTCCAGGCGTTCAACCTGCTGCCCACCCTCAACGCCCTGGAGAACATCACCCTGCCGATGGACATCGCCGGCCGGAAGCCGGACCAGGAGTGGCTGGACAAGGTGATCTCCACCGTCGGACTGGCCGACCGCCTCAAGCACCGCCCCAACCAGCTCTCCGGCGGCCAGCAGCAACGGGTCGCCGTGGCGCGGGCGTTGGCCTCCAAGCCACACATCATCTTCGGTGACGAGCCCACCGGAAACCTCGACTCCCGCTCCGGCGCCGAGGTGCTGAACTTCCTCCGCAACTCGGTACGGGAACTGGGGCAGACCGTGGTCATGGTCACCCACGACCCGGTCGCCGCCTCCTACGCGGACCGCGTCATCTTCCTGGCGGACGGCCGGGTCGTCGACGAGATGCGGGACCCCAACGCGGACCGGGTGCTGGAACGGATGAAGAACCTCGACAACCGGGTGCGCTGAGCAGCACTGAGTTGCGCTGAACGGCGCTGACCGGCTGACCGGCTGACCAGCACGGCCCCGTACGGACCCGCGCTGCGATGGCTGCGGCGGCTGCGTTGGCTGCGTTGGCTGCGTACCGCCGAAGGCGGCTCCACGAAAGAGTGGCCCGGCCGACCTCACAGAACCGCCGTGCCGAACGTCTTCACAGACAGACGGACTTCAGCGCCCACTGACCACGAACGGCCACGCAGGCCGGGCCCGACCCAGGACCTCGTTCTGACCGAGGGCTGGTCGCACGACCTCTCGTGCCGACCGGCCACGGTGCGGAACACCACGACAGGACCAGGACTCACCATGTTCCGAACCGCTGTGCGCAACGTCCTCGCGCACAAAGCCCGGTTGCTGATGACCGTGCTCGCCGTGATGCTCGGCGTGGCCTTCGTCGCCGGCACCCTGGTGTTCACCTCCAGCGTCTCCGAGGCACTGCTGAAGAGCTCCAAGAAGGGGTACGAGTCGGTCGACCTCGCCATCCGGCCCGACTCCAAGGGGGCCGCCGCGGGCGAGCGGTCCCAGGAGATCGGCCAGGAGGTCGTCCGCGAGGTGGACGGCCTGTCCGGCACCGCCTCGGTCACCGGCATCGCGTCCGGTTTCACCGGGCTGTCCGACAAGAACGGCAAGTCCGTGGGCGGTGGTTGGGGCTCCAAGGGCGCCAACTACGGCAACGGCGCCGGGGCCGGCGACTCCAGCGGGGCGGACAAGCGCTACCCCCTGACCGACGGCCGCGCGCCCCGGGCGAAGGGCGAGGTCGCCCTGGACTCCAAGACCGCCAAGCGCACCAAGTACCAGGTCGGGGACACCGTGCCGATCTCGGTGGACGGTCCGGTCCGCAAGGAACGGGTGGTCGGCGTCTTCGACACCAAGGACGGCAGCGTGGCGGCCGGCGGCTCTCTGGTGCTGTTCGACCCCGCCACCGCGCAACGCCTCTTCGCCACCCCCGGCCACTTCACCGAGATCGAGGTCACCGCCCGACAGGGCGTCTCACAGGCCGCGCTGAAGAAGCAGGTGGAGAAGGTCCTCCCGGCCGGCGTCACCGCCAAGACCGGCGAGACCCTGGCCGACGAGGAGGCCGAGGCGATCAGGACCCAGACCAAGGGCATCGAGACCAGCATGTTGGTCTTCGCCGGCATCGCCCTGTTCGTGGGCATCTTCATCATCGCCAACACCTTCACCATGCTGGTCGCCCAACGCACCAAGGAACTGGCGCTGTTGCGGGCGGTCGGGGCCAGCCGCCGTCAGGTGACCCGTTCGGTGCTGATCGAGGCCACCATGGTCGGACTGGCCGCCTCGGTGACCGGGCTGGCCGCGGGTGTGGGTATCGGCGCCGGACTGCGGTCCCTGATGGGCAGCTTCGGTGACATGCCGGACGGCCCGTTGCTGGTGACCTCCACCACGGTGCTGGTGTCGCTGGTGGTGGGTGTGGTGGTGACCGTTCTGGCGGCCTACCTCCCGGCCCGCAGGGCGGCCAAGATCCCGCCGGTGGCCGCGATGAGCAGCGTGCACGCTCCGGCCACCACCCGCTCCCTGGTCGTACGGAACTCCATCGGCTCGCTGTTCGCCGCCGCCGGTGTGGCGCTGGTCTTCCTGGGCGCACTCGGCGACGGGGGCGAGAAGACGGTCGGCCTGGGCGCCGCCATCCTGATGATCGGGGTCTTCGTCCTCACCCCCCTGCTGTCCCGCCCGCTGATCGCGGCGGCCGGCCCGGCGCTGCGGATGTTCGGCGTGGCCGGCAAGCTGGCCCGGCAGAACGCGGTGCGCAACCCGCGCCGTACGGCGGCCACCGCCTCGGCCCTGACCATCGGGCTGACCCTGATCACCGCGCTGACCGTGGTCGCCGGAGGGGTGCAGAAGGGCATCGACAAGATGGCCACCGACTCCCTCAAGGCCGACTACATGGTCTCGATGGCCAACTACACCCCGCTCTCCCCTCAGGTGGAGAAGACCCTGCGGCAGCAGGACGACGTGGTGGCCTCCAGCCCGCTGCGCACCACCAGCGCCAAGATCGACGGGGACTGGGAGTCCCTGAACGCGGTCAACAGCAAGACCTTCCCCAAGCTCACCTCGCTGGACTTCAACTCCGGCTCCTGGAAGGACGTCAGCCAGGGCAAGCGTGTGGTGGTCGACGACAGCACGGCCAAGGAGAAGGGCTGGAAGGTCGGTTCGACCTTCACCACGACCTACCGCGACGGCAAGAGCGAGCGGTACACGGTCTCCGGGATCTACCAGGGCAACGAGATCATGAGCGGCATCATGACGGACACCAGGTCCCTCGCCGGTCATGTCACCCGGACCTCCGACATCCAGGTCATGGTGAAGACCCAGGACGGCGCCAACTCCGCCACCAAGGACCGGCTGGAGAAGGCCCTGGGCAACAGCCCCTCGATCCAGGTGCAGGACAAGGAGGACATCTCCGAGAGCATCGCCCAGTTCATCACCATCATGCTGAACGTGGTCTACGGACTGCTGGCGATGGCCGTGATCGTCGCGGTGCTCGGAGTGGTGAACACCCTGGCCATGTCGGTCTTCGAACGGTCCCAGGAGATCGGGATGCTGCGGGCCGTGGGGCTGGACCGGCGCGGAGTGAAGCGTACGGTGCGCCTGGAGTCCCTGGTGATCGCCCTGTTCGGCGGGGTGCTGGGAGTGGGCCTCGGCGTCTTCCTCGGCTGGGCCGCCGGTGAGCTGGTCGCCAGCAGCGGGCTGGACACCTACCAACTGGTGCTCCCCTGGGGCCGGTTGGCCCTCTTCCTGGCGCTGGCCGCGCTGGTGGGAGTGGTGGCCGCGCTCTGGCCGGCCCGTCGGGCCGCCAAGGTCAACATGCTCACCGCCATCAAGAGCGAGTGACCCCGAGGGTGGGCCCGGTGATCCGGGCCCACCCTCCGTACGCCTCCGCAACCGCCCCGCCCGGGTCACCGGGTGGGGCGGTGCCGTATCCACCGTGCCACCGCCCTACGGGGGGGCACCTCCGCCCAGGTCGGAGGCGGCCCCACCAGGCCAACGGCACCCCACGAGAGATCCGCCCGGCTACGTCCCCCTCCGGGTCGCGGCACGCACAGTGAGTCGGGCGACGAGCCCCTACAAGGCGGCAGGCCCACTCGTCGCCTCACCACCAAGGCGGTCGCCGAGCGTTCCGTGACGGCATCAGCCACGCCACAGCCGGGGGCCTGGTCACCCGCCGACAGGGCGCGGCCCCTCCGCCCACGGACGCCGTCACCACCACCCCGGCCACCGCCCTGGCACAGCACCCGGTCACCCCCACACGACAGGGCACCCCCGGGCGGGGCCAGGCTTCTCCCACAACCCGTCACCACGACCCCGAAGGCACCCCGCCAAGGGCGGCCGGACCAGTCACCCCGACCAGCCACCCGGCCCCCATGGCGGGCACCCCACAAGCGGGAACCCACCCCGCAGAAGCACCCCACACACCACCGACCACCACCAAGCCCCTCCCCCGAACCGCCGCCCCACGCAGGGCCCTTCACCCACGGACGCCGTCACCACCACCCCGGCCACCGGCCACCCCGGAGGCCCCCGAAATGGGCGGGACCCACGCGGGGTCAGCCCTCCTGGCCCCGCCCCTGTCCAGGTGCAGGCCCTGCCCCCCCTGCCCCATCCAGGTCCAGGTCCAGGTGCACGGCAGCCGTAGCCCCACACCGGCCCCTCTTCTCGGGACGGGTCGGAGGACGGCTCCCGCCCACTGGGTTCCGGCCCACGAAGGGGCGACGACCACGGGGCGTGCCGGGTCCCGACCACTCCGCGAGGTCGGGACCCGGCTCGGCTTGGGCCGCCCGGCGCCGTTCCCGGCGACGTCCGGCGACGTCCGGTCAGACCGGAGGGCGAAGGCGGGCCGACCTCAGCTCCGCCAGTCCCGCGTCCTCAGCGGGAGGCCGGAGTGGCCGTCGGGGTCGGGGCGTACCGCGAGGATCTGGTTGACCCCGATGCGGCGCCGCTCGAAGGCCAGCGCGCTGGCCGCCATGTAGAGCCGCCACACACGCGCCCGCCCGGGGGTGGTGAGCCGGGCCGCACGGGTGAAGTCCGCCTCCAGGTTGCGCACCCACTGGCGGAGGGTGAGGGCGTAGTGCTCGCGGAGCGACTCCAGGTCCCGTACCTCGAAGCCGACCGACTCCAGGGCGCTGACCGTACTGCCGACCGGGGACAGTTCCCCGTCGGGGAAGACGTAGGAGTCGATGAAGGGGTCGAGCTGGTGCGGCCTCCCGGGAGGCTCGGGGGGCCGGGCGATCTGGTGGTTGAGCAACCGGCCACCGGGGGCCAGCAGTTGGTGCAGTACCTGGGCGTACTCGCGGTACCGGCGGACGCCCACATGTTCGGCCATACCGATGGAGGCGATGGCGTCGTACGGGCCGTCGTCCACGTCGCGGTAGTCCTGTACACGGATCTCGACCCGGTCCGCGAGCCCCTCCTCGGCCAGGCTCTTCCGGGCCCAACGGGCCTGCTCCCGGGAGAGGGTGACGCCCACTCCGGTCACCCCGTACTCCCGCGCCGCGTGGATCAGCAGGGCGCCCCAGCCGCAGCCGACATCCAGCAGCCGCGTTCCCTCTTCCAGACCCAACTTGCGGCACACCAGGTCGAGTTTGTCGCGTTGGGCCCGCTCCAGGTCTCCCCCGGGGGTCCAGTAGGCGCAGGAGTAGACCATGCTCTCGCCCAGCACCAGGCGGTAGAAGTCGTTGCCCACGTCGTAGTGGTGACCGATCGCCCGGCGGTCCCGATTCCGGCTGTGCCGGGGCCCGACCCGTGCCCGTACCTCCTCGGGCGGAGGCGGCGGGGGCGGCCAGGGACCGGCCAGGGCGATCAACTCCCGTAGGGCGGACCGCACCTGGGGGTCGCGGGCCTGCTCGCCGAGGCTCCGCGCGGGGGACGACTCCGAGTCCCGTTCCCACAGGGGGCCGGCGAGCACCTCCAGTGCCTCGTAGAGGTCACCGTCCACGTCCACCTCGCCGGCGACCCAGGCCCGGGCCAGGCCCAGTTCGCCGGGCCGCCACAGAAAGCGCCGCAACGCCCGAGGGTGGCGCACCACGAGGGTGGGCGCGTCCGGTGGCCCGGCCTCGCTGCGGTCCCAGGCTCTGATGCGTACCGGTAGCGATCCGTCCAGCAGTCGTTCGGCCACGGCGGCGAGTCGCGGGGCGGCCTCGGGCATGTCCACCTCCCAGGGAAAGGTCCTCCCTGAGTGCAACAGCTCAATGACCGGATCTATGCCGTTTCAGCGGCCTTTCTCGCGCCTCGCCCCGAAGGTCGTAGCCCGTCTGGAGGCCGCGAAGGGGCCCGAACACCGGCTGGCGCCCCAGGTGATGCCGTCACGGTGTGCGCGCGGTCGGTCTGGGCGAAGCCTCGGAACGTCCCCGTCACCGCCCGGCGGGGCCTCCTCAGGCGCGGGTGAACGGCCCCGCACCGAAGCCCCGACCCGCACCGCGTTCGTCTGGGGCGCCCGACCAGGAGGAGACCGGCGAGGCCGGACACACGGGGGCGGCGACCACACCCCGTACGGGGCACGGCGGGGAGGACGTACGGGCCGAACCCCGCGAGGTGCCCCTGTCCTCCGGGGCGGTGCCGCGCCCCTCACCCCGGGGACCGAGAGGCCGGAGCCCTGGGGAGGCCGGTCGTGGACAGCGTGAGGGGCGCCCACCCCACGGATGGTGGACGCCCCTCACGGTGGTCGTTCCCCGGCAGGTCCGGGGTGCCGGGATCAGGCCCTGGCCTTCTCCACGGCCTTCTCGGCCTTCGCCCTGGCGCGACGCTTGCCGCCCTGGCCTTCGTTGGCCCGGCTCTCCTGGGCCGCCTCGGCGGTCACCGGAGCGGCGGCCTCGTAGAACTCCTCGCGCGGGTGCTGGATCGCCCCGAGGGAGACCACCTCACGCTTGAGGAAGACCCCGAGGGTCCACTCGGCGAAGATGCGGATCTTGCGGTTCCAGGTGGGTACGGCCAGGCCGTGGTAGCCACGGTGCATGTACCAGGCGAGGCGTCCCTTGAGCTTGATGCTGAGCTTGCCCATGACGATCATGGCCACGCCCTTGTGCAGCCCCAGGCCGGCGACCGCGCCCTTGTTGGCGTGCTTGTAGTCGCGCTGCGGGAAGCCCCGGAGGCCGGAGATCACGTTGTCGCCGAGCAACCGGGCCTGACGCAGGGCGTGTTGGGCGTTGGGCGGGCACCAGGCGCCGTCCCGGCCGGCGGCCAGGTCGGGCACCTGGGCGTTGTCCCCGGCCGCCCAGATGTAGTCGGTGCCCTTGACCTGGAGGGAGGGCAGGGTGTCGACGTGACCGCGCGGGCCGAGGGGCAGCCCGAAGTGGGCCAGCGCCGGGTTGGGCTTGACCCCGGCGGTCCACACGATGGTGTGGCTGTCCACCTCCAGGCCGTTGGCCAGCACCACCCGGCCGTCGACGCAGGACTTCATGGAGGTCTTCAGGTAGACCTCGATCCCGCGCTTGCGCAGGTGCTCCAGTCCCCACTCGCCGAGCTTGGGTCCGACCTCGGGGAGGATCTTGTCGGCGGCGTCGACGAGGATGAACCGCATGTCCTCGCGCTTGACGTTGGTGTAGTACTTGGTCGCGTCCCGCGCCAGGTCCTCCACCTCGCCGATGGTCTCGGCGCCGGCGAAGCCGCCCCCGACGAACACGAAGGTCAGCGCCTTGCGGCGGACCTCCTCGTCCTGGGTGGAGTCGGCCTTGTCCAGCTGTTCCAGCACGTGGTTGCGCAGGCCGATAGCCTCCTCCACGCCCTTCATCCCGATGCCGTGCTCGGCGAGTCCGGGGATGGGGAACGTACGGGAGACCGCGCCGAGCGCGATGATCAGGTAGTCGAAGGGCAGCTCGTACGCGTCGCCGACCAGCGGCACGACGGTGGCCACCTTGCGGTCCTGGTCGATGGTGGAGACCCGACCGGTGAGGACCTCCGCCCGGGGAAGCACCCGCCGCAGCGGGACCACCACGTGGCGCGGCGAGATGTTGCCGGCGGCGGCTTCGGGGAGGAAGGGCTGGTAGGTCATGTAAGACCGCGGGTCGACGACGGTCACCGTCGCCTCGCCGTACCGCATCTTCTTCAGGATGCGGCGAGCCGCGTACAGACCGACGTACCCGCCACCCACTACGAGGATTCGAGGACGCTCCGTGGTGCTCATGAAATCGAGTATCCAGCACTCTTCGGACAGGGCTCGTGAGGGGCTTCACAAGCACTCTGGACAGCTCTGTTACACTGCCCGGCCGCATTCGCCCCGGCCCCCTCCACGGAGCCCCGCGCGGGGGCCCACACCCGGCGCCGGACCGCCGATGAGCTGGGACTTCCGCTCCTCCACCGGGTCGGGCGGAGGAGTCCGCGACCTTCCCGTCACCCGCCGGTAAGACGCCGGAAACACCGAGATCCGCGCCCGCCCGGCCATATACCGAGACCCCAGCCCGACAACAGGGACCGATCGGGCACTTCTCCGCGATCTCTTGCGTGAAATAATTCACGAGACTCGTACGAGCACCCTCCGGCAAGCCGCTCACCAGGAGCCTCGGCACCTCTCAGCCGTGACCGGCCGGGCTCAGCTGAGCCTCCCGGAGCACCTGTCACGCCCTCCCCCGGCGCCCGGCCGCGACCCGACTCCCCCGGAACCTGACGGCGGCTCAACAGGGGCTCGCGGCACGGCACTTGAGCCGGAACCCTACAGGGAACCGTCCACCGGCAGCCCCTCCGGCTCCTTGATCCGCTTCATGATGATCTGGGAGTTGACCTCGGTGACCCCGGACAGGGCGGTGAGCCGCTCGATCCACAGCCGCTCGTACGCCGCCAGGTCGGCCACCGCGATCCGCAGCAGGCAACCGGGGCTGCCGAACAGGCGGTACGCCTCGATCACGTCCGGGATCTCCCGTAGCGCCGCCTCGAAGGCCTCCACGGTGGCCCGGTCCCGCCGCACCTCGATGGAGACCAGCACCTCGAACCCCCGGTCCACCGCCTCGGGTTCGACCACCGCGCGGTAGCCCCGGATCACCCCGTCCCGCTCCAGTTGCCGCACTCTGCGCATACAGGGAGAGGGCGTGAGCCCCACCCGCTGGGCCAGCTCCTGGTGCGTGAGCCGACCGTCCTTCTGAAGCTCGCGCAAGATAGCGCGGTCGATCCGGTCCATGGCGCGATTATCCGCCAAGGTCCGCGCGGCACCCGCCCGGAATCCGCCACCGGATTGCGCACCCACTCGCCTACTGTCGAGTACGGTCCACCCGCGTACCCGGAACGAGAAAGGCACCCCATGCGGCACATCGTGGTGATCAGCACCGGAGGCACCATCGCCAGCCGCTGGAACGGCTCCGGCTACGCGGCCGAGGCGGCCGGCCAGGAACTGCTGGACGAGGCGGTACTCCCGGACGGGGTGACCACCAAGGTCGTCGACCTGTTCACGGTGAACAGCTCCCAACTCACCAGCGCCCAGCAGCTGTCACTGCTCCACACCGTCCACCGCACCCTGCGGGACCCGGACGTGGACGGACTGGTGGTCACCCACGGCACCGACACCCTGGAGGAGTCGGCCTTCCTGCTGGACCTGCACCACCACGACCCCCGCCCGGTGGTGTTCACCGGCGCCCAACGCCCCCTGGAGGCGGCCGACAGCGACGGACCCGGCAACCTCCGCGACGCCCTGCTGGCCGCCGCCGAGGTCCGGGACGCGGGAGTGCTGGTGGCCTTCGGCGGGCTGCTCCACTCCGCCCGGGGCACCGTGAAGCGGCAGACCCTCGCCCCCGACGCCTTCGGTGACCCCTCGGACGGTCACCTGGGCACCGTAGGCTTCGGCCGGGTACGGCTGCGCGGCGCCCCCTCCAGGTCACGCCCCCTGCCGCTGCCCCCGCCGGCGGCCACCGCGCCCCGGGTGGACATGGTCGCCCACCACGTGGACGGCGACCCCTCCCTGCTGCGGGCGGCGCTGGCCACCGGCGCCCGGGGAGTGGTGCTGGTCGCCACCGGGGCCGGCAACGCCACCCCCCAGTGGGTGGACGCCGTACGGGAGGCCACCTCCTCGGGGGTGCTGGTCGCCCTCACCACCCGGGTACCGGCCGGCCCGATAGCGGCCCTGTACACCGGGGGCGGGGCGGTCGACCTCATCGAGGCGGGCGCGGTACCCACCGGAACCCTGCGGGCGGCCCAGGCCCGGACCGCGGTACTGGCCGCCCTGACCCAGGAGGTCACCCCGGACCAACGCCCCGCCCTGCTACGGGAGTTGCTCACCCCCGGGGAGGTCTGAGGTCGGGGAGGTCCCGGCCCCGTGTCCCGCCCACCCCACGATCACCCACCCGGTCCCCCGGCCGCGCCCGTACGGTCCGCCGGCATGGAGCCCACCTCCGCCCCAAGTTCCCGCCCCCCCAAGGGGGCCACGAGGGCCGCGCGCCGGAGCAACACCCTGAGGCCGGCCCGGAGTCAGCCCCAGGGCAACCAGGCCGAGACCCGGAACCCACCGTCCGGCTCCCGGCCGTGCTCCAGCCGCCCACCAGCCAGGCTGGCCCGCTCGGCCAGCCCGATCAGCCCCTGCCCCGAGCCCGGCACCTCGGGCACCTCGCCGGAGGGCGCCGGGTTCGACAGCTCCACGGTCAGCCCCTCCCCGCGCTTCCCGGCCACCCGTACCCTCACCTCGGTGCCAGGGGCGTGCTTACGCGCGTTGGTCAGCCCCTCCTGCACGACGCGGTACGCGGTACGCCCGGTCGCGACCGGCACCTCCTCCGGCTCCTCGACCCGGCAGTCCAGGCTCACCCGGGCATGGGCGTCCCGGGACTCCTCCACCAGCCGCTCCAGGGCGGCCAGGGTGGGCTGGGGGCGACTGGAGTCGTCGCTCTGCTCCCCGGCCCGCAGCACCCCGATGATCTCGCGCAGGTCCTGGAGCGCCTCGTGGGCGGACTCCCTCATCACCCCCGCCGCCCGGGCCACCTCCTCGCTGGACATGGTCGGCCGGAACTCCAGGGCCCCGGCGTGCACGCTCAGCAGGGTCAACCGGTGGGCCAGCACGTCGTGCATCTCCCGGGCGATGGCCTCCCGGGCCCGCCCCTGCGCCTGCTCGACCCGCAGCACCGCCTCGTTCTCCGCCCGCCGCGCCTGGTTCCGCAGGCTGAGCAGCAACTGCCGGCGGGAGCGGGTGTACATGCCCCAGCCGATGATGGTGACGTTGACCAGCGCCGCGAAGGCCAGGGAGGGCAGGTAGCCCAGCTCCGGGTCCGGGCGGAAGGCGAAGATCAGCGCCGGCCCGACGAGGTAGGCGCTCCCCACCCAGGCCACGTAGCGGAACGGCCGGTGGACGGCCAGGGTGAACAGGGCCACCGCCCCGGTGCCCCCGGTGCACTCCGCGAACGACCCCATGACCGCCATGACCACGGCCAGCCCCACCGGCCAACGTCGCCGCAACCACACCAGCGGCACGGACAGCAGACCGAGCACGACCTCCAGGCCCATCCAGAAGTCCGGGATGTTCCCCTGCTCGGCCAGCAGGTGCATGTTGATCGGGGCGAACACGCTGACCAGCAGGAAGCACAGGACGTCGACCACCCAGTCCCGCACGGTACGCCGCACCCGTCGCCTCCCACCGGAGGTCGGGGTCAGCTCCGCGACCAGCGAGGAGGGCAGCATCCACGGATGCCGTGGCCCGTACGAGGACGCGGTTTCCACTTGCGTACCGCTCATGGGCACCCAACCTACGCACCGCCCGCCACCCGCAGAGCCCCGCCGGCCGATCGGCTACCAAAGTCACCCCGGCCAAGACCTTCGTCCCCTCACCCCCGGGGCCTATCGGGACCCGCTGGCACCGTCGGCCGGCCGGCTGGAAGCATGGGCCCATGCCTGAGAGTCGCCCCACCCCCACGCAGTCCACCCCGAACCGCTCCACGGACTGGAACACGGTGGACCGCCTGGTGCGCTGGCTGGACGAGGAGAGCGACACCGCGCCGGAGATGGCCCGGCTGCTGCGCATCCTGAAGATCACCGAGGAGGCCGGCGAGGTCGCCGAGGCCGTGCACGGAGCCAACGGCTACAACCCGCGCAAGGGCGCCAGCCACAGCTGGGAGGACGTGCAGGCCGAACTGTGCGACGTGATCCTGTCCGCCATGGTGGCGCTGCGCACCCTCACCCCGGACGCGGAACGCCTCTTCTCCGCCCACCTGAGCCAGGTAGCCACCCGCTCCCTGGACGGGTGAGCACCCGCGGGTACGGGCTGGTCGGGGCCGCCCCGACCACGCGCTCGGGCCTCCGCCGGCTTCGGGTCGGCGCGCGGCTCGGCTCTCTGCCGGACGTAAGTCGAAGGTCGTCGAACGTCTGCGGCCTCGCCCTGTCTCTCTGGCAGTTCGCCGCACGGTGAACCACGCGTGTCCGCACCGGCCCTCGCCGGTGCGGACACTCTGTTGCATAGTCGGTGGCTAGCGGAGGTATGTCCGCTGCCACTCCGCCGAGGACATGGTCTGTGCTGCCTCGGCGAGCTTGATCGCCGAGGGCGTCTTGAGCTTCGCACGGGTGCTGTCGACCCATTCACGGGCGTTGCGGTATCCCTGCTCCATGTACTCCAACCCCTGAATCATGCATTCCAGCTTGTCCGCATCGTGCGCTACGAGCACTTCAACGGAGTCGCCGTTCTCGTACTCGTCGACGACGGCCTGAATTCCGGCGGCCACGTGCGGGAAAGTGTCCGCGACCTGGTCGGCGGTGACGTCCTCGTTCTTCGCGGCAGTCAGGTAGCGCCGGCCGATCCAGGGAATGTCACCGACCCGGGTCTCCTGGGTGTCATGGAAAGTGCACAGAAGCGCGACTTTCGCCGGGTCGGCGCCTTCCATCATCGCCAGGACCGAGCCCACCACGGCCACCCGGAAAGAGTGCTCGGCGATCGTCTCCGGGTCCTTGACCCCCGCGATCCACCAGCCCGAGCGCCGCCCGCGCTTGAGCGCGCCCATCTCCATGAGGTACCCGACGGTCCCTCTGGCGTGCTGATCGTCAGACATGCGGCGTCCTTCCTCGGATCACAGACTGGTCAGCCTCAGACCGTAATGCACCGCGTCGAGCTCGCGCCGAGACTGCGAGGAGACGGTATCGCTGTCCAGGAGGTGGGATACCCGCTCCCTCAAGTCACATACGATCCGTGGATCGGTACTCAGGACACCGGGTCGGGCGGTGAGCAAAGCCCAAACCGAGTGAACGTTGAGATCGATGCAGCCAAGTTCGGGGTGTAGTCGGTCCACGAGGTTTCGTAGAAGCGCCCCTGCGTCCCAGCCTGCGTGGCGTCCCATAAACGAGTCGTCACCGCGCGGAAGCTGGTCCAAACCGAGCCAGTATGCCCAGTAGTTGAGGTTCGCCAATTCGCCAGCGTCGTCGGCCATGCTGCGTTCGATGAAGGCGTGAAGTGCATCCCGGTCGCCGTACCGAGTGAGCGAGGTTGCCAGAGAACGGGCGTCCGCCCAGGTCCAGGCTCCGGGCCGTGGCGTTGCTGGCTGACGGGCACGCATGTGGGCGATCCACTCGTGAGTGCCTGGCTCGGCATCGTAGCTACAGAGATACAGCGCTTGTCGGCGGAGCAAGGCGCCGCCTTCTCCTGCTCGATCGGCCTCTTCCGCGTACCGGCGCAAGTGGCCGAAGAACTGCCGGCGGTCACTCGCTCCCAGTAGGGAACCGGTGGGTACAGGTCCTCGCCGCCGGGAAGTGTTCGAAGGAGAGACGGGGAGCGCGGCCGGGGTGACCCCGTTAAGTGCCCAGACGATCATGTGTGTGGCGGTACGCGTGAAGACCCAGCCAGCGAGAGGGTGCCCCACAAGGTCTCGCGCCGGGTCATCCCGTAACGCGTGGCTGAGCACGGCATCAGCGTCCAAGGCCACGTCGAACAGAGCGAGGAGGGACGGGTCAGCACCGCGGCGGAGCAGATCCCGCCCCAGAGCGCGGAACCTGGCCATCGGAAGGGCGGTCAGCGGCCTACGTCCTGACTCCCACCCCTGCACAGTCGTCGTGTCGACCTCCAGGGCTTCCGCAAGACCCTGCTGTGTGAGCCCAGCCCGCTCCCGGGTCATCTTGAAGAGGTGCCCTGTGACGACGCCCTCGCGCCCTTTCCGCGGGGAACTCTGACTGCCGGTCAGAGTTTTCCGCGAAGACGGAACTTGCCTTGCGGTCATGACCTTGGCTCCCACTCCTGCAAGGGGTCTCAACTCGTACTACGCGTCAGTTCTTTGCCTCAAGCCGCTCCCGTAGTTTCGGTATCCGGCCCCAAGGGGGTTCGGACTAGACGATAGCCGCGTTCCGCCCCCAATCGCACACAGACTTCGCAAACAGCCTGTTCTCGGGTGAACCACCGAATCTCTGAGGAGTTCTGAGGATGTGCCAGACAGACCGAGCTCCGGCTCTGCCACACGTCACCAGGACCAAGGGAACTCTCAACGGCCTACGCGAAATCCTCGACGCCTTCGGCATCGCGCTTCCCCCCTCTCCGAGTTCACCCGGCGACAGGGAGTGCCCACAACGAAGTAGTGGCCCTTATCGACTTGAGCGCGTGCACCTCGGAGACCGGGCGTGCGCTCGCTGCCACACTGCGGGGTGTGTCATGACGTACAGAAAGGGCGTGTACGTCGTCGAGCGCCGCAACCGGCGAGTCGGCGACGCGCGTCCCGCCACTCCCCGCAAACGCCACGAGGCCGTCGGCGACCAGGACGACGGAAAGGGCAGTGTGCCGTGTTCAGCGAGATCAAGCACCGTGTCATGACCACATGCGGGCTGGCCGGCCCTTCATCCTGATGTCGACCGGTGTCGGGCTCGGCTTCGTGCTGGCCCTCGCCCTGCACTCCTCCCTGCAGAGCCTGTCCGACCTGTAGAGCCTGTCCGACCGGGGCGAGACCACCCCCGCGTCTCCCCAGCAGGGCCAATCCGTAGAGGCAGCGGCCCTAGACGCCGTCGGCTGCGGGATCGAATCCCGCTCCGGGCACCCTTCACCACCGCCGCGGAACTCGCGGTCTCTCGTACACATCAACCGAAGGGATCACCTGTGCACCCCGTCTCGCCGAACACCGTCCTCGCCAACGCGCTCACCTACGCCGAGGACGCGCTCAGGCCCAAGATCGCCGCCAACTCCCCCGATCGCATCGTGTTCGTCGTCGGCACACAGATCAACGGAGCCCCCCACTTAGGCACCGGCTTGGTCCAGTCCCTCACGTTCGCCATGGCGGAGCGCGTCCGGACCCGGTTCGACATCCCCGTCGGTGTGCACTTCTGCGCCCTCGACAACGCCCCGTACGAAGTCGTCGAGGACGGCGGGCACCGGTACCAGCGCGCCTACGCACAGCTTCTCGGCCCGGCGGGCATCGCCGGCCAGGTCGACACCCTGTACCGGCCGCTGTTCCACGCACTGTCCGCCCGCCTCTCTGTGCCCTTCACCACCGAGACGTACACGCAGCAGCAGGCCACCGAGCACTACCGCCGAACGTGGCTGCGTCTGCTCCCCCGTCTCGACGCGGCGCGGTGGTGGCTGGCCCCTTCCAGCGGCGTACCTCACGTGCGTGTGCCCTGCCCGCACGAGCAGTGCGGGTGGGCGGAGAAGCACGCCGAGCGAACTCGCGTCGTGCGCACCTCAGATGACCGCGCCACCGTGCACGCCGTGTGCCGCCATCACGGCACGTACGAGGTCACCATCGCCGCAGACGGAGGCGGGTACCTCGACCTCGCCACCCTGTACCGGAACATGGTCAAGGAACTGGCGACCCTCGACCGCTCCGACGAACTGCACGTCATGGTCAAGGGCGGCGACTGGGTGTTCGGCTCGCAGCTCGTTGACGGCGCCCTGTCGGCCGTCGGGCTGAGCGACGGACAGATGCCGGCCCGCCTGTTCACACCGCAGGTGGTCACCGACACCGGGGCGAAGCTGTCCAAGAGCCTGATCCGCGAGGGCCGCGCGCCGTTGCCTGCCGGTAGCGAACCGTGGATGCTCGATGCCCGGGAGTGGCCCGGATCGTTGGACCAGTACGCCGAGCGGCTGCTCGCCATGGCTGAGACGCTGCTCAGCGACCCCCGGCACTTCTTCCGTTCGTACTCGGCCGGCGAGCTCGGCCGCATGATGACCGCACCACACACGAGGAGCACCGCCGCAGCATGACAGGCACCACCGCCCCCGTTCGCGAACTCCACATCTACCGCCGGTACTTCGACTTGGTCGCGGCGGGGGAGAAGACCACCGAGGTACGGGTCAGGTACCCGCGCCTGGCCGATCTCACGGTCGGCGAGGTGATCCGCTTCCGCATCAAGGGCACCGAGGAGACGTGCGACGTACAGGTCACCCGGGTCACGGAGTACGAGAACTTCGAAGCCCTGCTCGATGGAGAGGGCGCCTCGACGGTCAACCCGACCCGCACCCGTGAGGACCAGCTCGCCAACATCCGCAGCATCTACCCACCCGAGAAGGAAGCCCTTGGCCCCCTCGCCATCGGCATCGAACTGATCAAGAACTGACCGCAGCCCTTTTCGCCGACACAGCAGCGCGGGTCACGGACCTTGGTCATGTGAGGCGCAACTGTGCGCGATCCCGTCGAGGATGTCGTGTTCGCTGACGACCACCTCGGGGAGGTTGAGGCGTTCCATCAGGCGGCGGAGGACCAAGGCGCCGGAGGCGATGACGTCCACCCGGCCGGGGTGCATGACGGGGATCGCGGCCCGTTGCTCGTGGGTGGAGGCCAGCAGGTGGTCGCTGATCTCGCGTACCCGTTCCAGGGTGACCCGGGAGTGGTGGATGGCCTGGTGGTCGTAGGCGTCCAGGCCGAGGTCGATGCCGGCGACCGTGGTGACCGAGCCGGCGAGGCCGACCAGGGTGGCGGCCCGTTCCAGGGGTACGGTCCGGGCGGCCTGGTCCAGGGCACGGTCGATGTCGGCGGTGATGGCGGCCACCCGGTCCGGGGGCGGCGGGTCCAGCAACTCGGGTGTGCCGTCCGGGGAGTCGGGGCCCGGCTGACGCAGCAGGTGGCGTTCGGTCATCCGTACGCAGCCGACATCCACACTGCGGGCGGCGATCACCGCGCGGTCGCCGAGGACCAGTTCGGTGGAGCCTCCGCCGATGTCCACCACCAGGTACGGGCCGGAGAAGGCCGGGTCGCCGGCCAGTTCGCGGGTGGCTCCGGTGAAGGACAGTTCGGCCTCCTGGTCACCGGTGATCACCTCGGGTTCCACCTTGAGGATGTCCCGTACCCCGCTGACGAAGTCCTCGCGGTTGCCGGCGTCCCGGGTGGCGGAGGTGGCGACGAAGCGGAGCCGCTCGGGGGGCACCCGCCAGTCCCGTAGCGCGGCGGCGTACTCCTGGCAGGCGTCGAAGGTACGGGCCAGGGCCTCGGGGGCCAGCAGTCCGGTACGGTCCACGCCCTGGCCGAGCCGGACGATGGTCATCCGCCGGTCCAGGTCGGTCAGTTCACCGCTGTCCGGGTCGATGTCGGCGACCAGCAGCCGGATGGAGTTGGTACCGCAGTCGACGGCGGCGACGCGTGTCATGGGGTGCCCTTCGGATCGGGGGTGCGGCACCGGTCCGTACGCCGGAGGTGCGCCGGTCGTGCGAGCGGAGGTCAGTCGGGGTCGCCGGGGGACACGCAGGGGCCCTTGGCCCACCACTCGGGCAGCAGCGCGAGGGCCTCGTCGCCCAACGGGTTGACGCCGGGGCCGGCGACCAGGGAGTGGGCGACCAGGACGTGCAGGCACTTGACCCGGTCGGGCATCCCCCCGGCGCTGGGGAAGTTCTCCAGGACCTCGATGGCGTCCCGTCGGGCGAGGTAGTCCTCGTGGGCGGCCTGGTACGCCTTCGCCAACTCGGGGTCGCTGTCCAGCCGTTCGGTCATCTCCCGCATCACCCCGTTCGCCTCCAGGGTGCCGATGGCGGAGGCGGCGCGGGGGCAGGTGAGGTAGTAGGTGGTGGGGAAGGGGGTGCCGTCCTCCAGCCGGGGCGCGGTCTCCACCACGTCGGGCTGGCCGCAGGGGCAGCGGTGGCTGATCGCCCGCAACCCCCGGGGAGGCCGGCCGAGTTGCTCGCGGAAGGCTTCGACGTCCGCCTCGGTGGGCTCGGTCGGCGTGGTGCGGGGCGGAGGCGTTTCCATGGTGGGGCGGTTCTCTTCTTCACACGGGCGACGGTGGACGGACACGAGCTTACGGGCCCCTGTGGCGGGCCCGCTCGGCCGCGTACCCGCGTGGGCGCCCGTACGGCGTTCGGCGGGGGCCATCGGGGGCCGGTGCCGTTCGGCGCCCGCCCGGCACCGGTTCAGCGGCGGTCGGCGGCCCGGTTGCGGTCGGCGTTGTCCAGGCCGTCCCACAGGTTGAGGTACCAGGCGCGGTCGCTGCGTGCGGCGTCCTGGCGGGCCGGGGGTGTGGCGCGGCCGTCCCTCAGGGTGAACCCGGTCTCGCCGGGCCGCACGTAGTGCAGCCGCAGCCGGGCCTGCTGCTCGACGTAGGCGGGGTCCTTCCATCGGGCCTTCTCCTGGCGGAGCCGCCGTACCTCCTCGCGCGCCTCCTGCGCCTGCCGGCGCTGGTCGGCGATCTCCGAGCGCTGGGAGACGTACTGCCTGATCGGGTACGCCAGGGCGACCAGCAGGGAGCAGACCACCAGGGCCAGTATCGCGGCCCGTCCGGTCAGGCGTCCGCGCCGTGGGGTGCGGACCCGTCGGCTCTGGGCGCGGTAGACGCGTTCGGCGGCCTGGGTGCCCAGGGCCCGCAGGCGGGTGGCGGTGGAGAACCGCTCGCCCGGCTCGCCTCGTTGCCGCTCCACGTCGCCTCCCCGTCACTTGCCGCCACACGTCCTCGGCCACGGTACGGGACCGTGGCCGAGGACGACGGGAGCGGTACGGGTCGCGCCGTACCGTCGTGAACGGCGCGGCCCCGAGGGCGCGTGGTGCGGATCACCGCGAGGCCCGCGTGTCTCGCCGCCGCGCCTCGCCGGGTGGTCGCCGTGGCGGTGGCTGGGTGATCGGAGTCGCCGACCGCCCAGGTCCAGCCGGCCCGGCCTAGCCCTTGAAGCGGGGGAAGGCGGACCGGCCGGCGTAGACGGCGGCGTCGTCGAGGATCTCCTCGATCCGCAGCAGCTGGTTGTACTTGGCGACGCGCTCGGAACGGGCCGGGGCGCCGGTCTTGATCTGGCCGCAGTTGGTGGCCACCGCCAGGTCGGCGATGGTGACGTCCTCGGTCTCGCCGGAGCGGTGGGACATCATGCACTTGAAGCCGTTGCGCTGGGCCAGCTCCACCGCGTCCAGGGTCTCGGTGAGCGAACCGATCTGGTTGACCTTGACCAGCAGGGCGTTGGCGCTGCGGTTCTCGATGCCGCGCGAGAGGCGCTCGGGGTTGGTGACGAACAGGTCGTCACCCACGATCTGCACCTTGTCGCCGAGCCGGGCGGTGAGGGTCTGCCAGCCGTCCCAGTCGTCCTCGTGCAGCGGGTCCTCCAGGGAGACCAGCGGGTACGCCTCCACCAACTCGGCGTAGTACGAGGTCATCTGCTCGGCGCTGCGGCTCTGCCCCTCGAACGCGTAGGAGCCGTCCTTGTGGAACTCGCTGGCCGCCACGTCCAGGGCGAGGGCGATGTCCTGACCGGGGGTGTAACCGGCCTGCTGGACGGCCTCCAGGATCAGGTCCAGCGCCTCGCGGTTGGAGCCGAGGTCGGGGGCGAACCCGCCCTCGTCGCCGAGGCCGGTGCTCAGTCCGCGTTCCTTGAGGACCTTCTTGAGCGTGTGGTAGACCTCCGCGCCCCAGCGCAGCGCCTCGGAGAAGGACTCGGCCCCGATGGGGGCGATCATGAACTCCTGGACGTCCACGTTGGAGTCGGCGTGGGAACCGCCGTTGAGGATGTTCATCATCGGCACCGGCAGCAGGTGCGCGTTGGGACCGCCCAGGTAGCGGAACAGCGGCAGGTCGGAGGACTCGGCGGCGGCGTGGGCCACGGCGAGGGAGACGCCCAGGATGGCGTTGGCGCCCAGGGAGGACTTGTCGGGGGTGGCGTCCAGGTCGAACATCGCCTGGTCGATCAGCCGCTGTTCGGTGGCGTCGTAGCCGACCAGCTCGGGGCCGATCTGCTCGATCACCGCGAGCACGGCCTTCTCCACGCCCTTGCCGAGGTAGCGGTCCTTGTCGCCGTCGCGCAGTTCCAGTGCCTCGAAGGCTCCGGTGGAGGCGCCGGAGGGGACAGCGGCACGGCCGGTACTGCTGTCGTCGAGGCCCACCTCGACCTCGACGGTGGGGTTACCTCGTGAGTCGAGGATCTCCCGGGCTACGACGACGTCGATGGACGGCACGAGCGCCTCCTTTGTGAGTGGCTGGCTTCAGCAACCCCGAGCCTAACCGGCCGGGGGGTCCTCCCCGGTGGCCGGCTCAGCCGGGGAGCCGCCGCGCGCGTCGTTCTCGCAGGTGAGGCGGCGGGGGTGGCGCTCAAGAATTTTGTTTCGTTACGGAAGAAAACCCGGGCGCCCCGGTCGGGGCGCCCGGGCGCGCACCCGTCAGCGGGCGCAGGTCCAGGCACTCATGCCTTGGAGGCGGGCCAGCCGCTCGGCCACGGCGATCTGCTGGCTCTTGGTCGCCAGGTCGGCCCGGGGCGCGTACCGCAGACCACCGGCCCACTCCCAACTGGACTGCTTGAACTGCAACCCTCCGTAATGACCGTTGCCGGTGTTGGCGCGCCAGTTGCCGCTGGACTCACACTGGGCGATGGCCTCCCAGTTGGCCGCCTGCGCGGCCGGGGCGAGCGCCCCGGGGACGACCACCGCGGCGACCACCGCGCCGGTCAACGAGGCGCCACTGACCAGGCGCCGGAGGGAGGAACCAGAGAACCGAGACGTGAGGGACATCGCGAGCCCGCCTTTCACGATCGTGGAACCCGCCGGGTCGACGGATCGGGAAGAACGTAGAAAGGGATGCGGTCCGGCTCAACAACCCACGTCACCCATTGGAACGCCACCGACCCCCCTCGCCACCCCCACTTCTCCGCAGGCCAGAGGCCACTTCACGGGGTGCCGGAAAAAGTGCGCGCGGCCCGGCGGTTCGCCCGTGTCCCGGTCAGTCCCGCCCGTCCACCTGGAGCAACTGCCCGGGCAGGATCAGGTCGGGGTCCTCGCCGACCTGGCGGTGGTTGGCCTCGTACAGGGCCGGCCAGCCGCCGCGCACCCCCTCGTGTTCGGCGATCGAGGAGAGGTTGTCCCCGGGTTGGACCCGGTAGCGGCCGTCCCGGTCACCGTCGCCCCGGGAGGGGCGTTCGCCGACGTCGCCGCCCCAGGGGCCGGTGGGCCCGCCGGGGTCGTAACCGTGCGCGGTGTCACCCAACTCGCCCTCGCGGTCCGGGGACTTCCCCTTCCCCGAGTCCTCGGCGGAACCGTCCGAGCCGCCGTCCGGGGGCCGTTCACGCTCCGAGGGGTCGGCCTTCGGGGTGGCGTCGGAGTCGGGGCGGGACCGGTCGGTACGGGAGCCGCCCCGGTCACCGTCGTCCTTCTTCCCTCCCCCGGGGCTGGCGGAGGGGTCCGGGTCGGTGCGGTCTCCGGGGGACTCGTCGCCGGTCGAAGTGTCGCCCGGCTCGGGGGACTTGGACGCGTTCCCCTTCCCCGGCGCGTCCTGGCCGGGGTCGGAGGGGTCGTCGGTGCCGTCCGGCCGCTCGGGCTTCTCGGGCCGTTCGTCCAGCATGGAGGCCGGCGGCAGTCCACCGTCCACCCCGCAGGCCGGCCAGGCCTCGGCCCCCTTGGCGGCGAGCACCCGCTCGGCGACGGCGATCTGCTGGGACCGGCTCGCGAGGTCGGGGCGCTTGGCGTACTCGGTGCCGCCGTACGACTCCCAGGTGCTCAGCGGGAGTTGGAGGCCGCCGAAGAAGCCGTTGCCGGTGTCGGCGCTCCACACCCCGTCGCTCTCGCACTCGGCGACCCGGTCCCAGGTGGCGCCGTCGGCGGCCTGGACCCCGGAGGCGCCCAGCAGAGGCAGGGCGAGTCCGGCACCGGTGACCCCGGCGGTGACGAACAGGGCGGGAGCCTGGCGCGGGCGGCGGTGCCGGCCCTTACCGGAAAGCATCAGGTGGGTGCCTCTCATGTCCAGAACACAGACAGCTCAACCCGCGGTGGGGGCACGGGCACTTGAGGCCCGAACGTAGTACCGGGAGGCCACGCGTCACAAGCGAGTGTCGCGGGGATCACGTACCGGTCACCTCGCTGACGCCTGGTCAGCTCTCCCGCGCGCGGGCCGGTTTCGGGTCGGGTCGGGCGGGCTCGGGGGCGAACCGTACGGGCAGGGCCCGCAGTCCGCGCATGATCAGACCTCCGCGCCAGCGCAGTTCCCCGTCCGGCACCGCCAGTTCCAGGTCGGGCAGCCGTCCGAACAGGGAGCCCAGGGCGGTACGGCCCTCCAGCCGGGCCAGCGGGGCGCCCAGGCAGTAGTGGATGCCGTGCCCGTACCCCAGGTGGGGGTTCTCCCGGCGTTCCAGGTCCAGGGTGTCCGGCCGGTCGAAGCGCTCCGGGTCACGGTCGGCCGAGGCCAGGACGACCAGCACCGGGTCCCCGGGGGCGACGGTACGGCCCCCGAGGGTCAGCTCCTCGGTGGCGAACCGCCAGGTGGCCAGCTCCACCGGCCCGTCGTAGCGCAGCAACTCCTCGACGGCCAGGGCCAGTCGGTCCGGGTCACGCTGGTCGACCGCGCCCTGGAACAGCCGTCGCTGCCCGGGGTTCCGCAACAGGGCGAGGGTGCCGTTGCCGATGAGGTTGACGGTGGTCTCGAAGCCGGCGAACAGCAGGATGAACGCCATGGCGGCGGCCTCGTTCTCGGTGAGGTGCTCGCCGTGGTCGGAGGCCCGGATCAGCGCGGAGATCAGGTCCTCGCCCGGTTCCCGCCGCTTGCGGTGGATCAGCTCCGCGAGGTAGCCGCGCATCTTCTTCACCGACCGGCCCACCCCGCCCCGGGTGCCGCCGCCGTGCCGGATCATCATCCCCGCCCACTCGCGGAAGTCGTCCTGGTCCTGTGCGGGGACACCCAGCAGGTCACAGATGGCGTAGATGGGCAGCGGGAAGGCCAGTTCGTGGATCAGGTCGGCCTCGCCCCGGGCCGCGAACCCGTCGATCAGACGGTCCGTCAACTCCTGTACGCGGGGCTCGAAACGGGCCACCGTACGCGGCGTGAACGCCTTGGACACCAGCCGCCTCAGCCGGGTGTGGTCCGGGGGGTCGATGTTCAGCAGGTGGGTCATCAGGTTGGCGCTGCGCTCCCCCGGGATGCCCACCTTCCCCCGGCCGTGGGCGGCCTCGCTGTGTCGCTGCGGGTTCTTGCTCAGCCGCTGGTCGGCCAACGCCTGCCGGGCGTCGGCGTACCGGGTCACCAGCCAGGCCTCCACCCCACTGGGCAGCCGCGTCCAGTGCACCGGGTCGTGCCGTCGCAGCCAGGAGTACGCGGGGTACGGGTCGGCGGCGAACTCCCAGTCGAACAGGGCGGGACGGGGGTCGGCGGACTCGTGCGGGACGGGGCAGTGCGGCATCCGACGACCGTAACCGTCCCCGGCGCCGCCCCGATCACCCCGGGTCGCGCCCATCCCGGCAGGGGCCGGCCCCGGTGGGCGTGGCGGCGGCGCGGCGAGCCGCCGACACGACGTTCATCCCGCTGTTCGCCGGCTTCGAGACCACCGTCAACCTCACCGGGTTGCCCCCACCACACGCCCTACCGGAACCCACCGACGTCCACCGGAGGGGTTCGCCGCCGTGACCCGGGAGGGGCGGGTCCCTCGCCCCGTACCCGTACCGCGCTCCACGGCCACCCGGGGCGCTCCCCTCACTGCGGTCCCGGTCGGTGGCGGCCCGTACGGCCGTTCCGCGTCCCGCCCGGTCACCCGTCGGCGTCGCGCCGCTCCAGGGTGCCGGAGACGATGAGGTACTGGCCCAGCAGGTAACCGGCCATGATCAGCACCTCCTGGCTGGGGAACTCGATCCCGGCCGCCTGGAGTCCGATCAGGGTGTCCGAGCCGACGAAGGCCGCTCCCCCGACGGCCACCTTGCCGCCCACCCCCAGGGCGGTGGCGCCCATCACCGCCAGGGCCAGGCTGTAGCCGGCCACCGGCAGCCTCAGCCGACGGTCCAGGCCCGGCTGGATCACCGCGTTGGCGCCGGCCCACACCGCCAGGCACCCCAGCGCCCGCCGGGGGTGGGCCCGTATCCCGGCCACCGCACCGCCCCGGAGGTGGGTCGCGGTGTAGCTGACCTGGGTTCCCAGGAAGGCGGCCATGCCCAGGAGGAACGCCGACTGGTGCCGTTGCCACAGCAGCGCGGTGTCCCCCACGGCCGAGCAGCCCAGCCCGGCCACCAGGGCGACCGGTACCGGCTCGTCCCGGTCCCGGCGGCGGCGCAGCACATGGGCCGCGAGGGCCGGTGCCAGCAACGGCTTGGCCGCCCGCCGCACCACCGTGGGGGTGCCGGCGGTGGCCAGCAGGTCGACGACGGACAGCGCGCCGAAGGCGACGAGGGCGTCCCGGCCGTGGCCGTCCGGTTCGGACAGCCGCCGGGCGAGCCGGCCACCCCGGTAACGGAGGACGTCGACGGCGCTGGCGAGCCGGGAGGTGCGGGTGGTGCGGGAGGCGGGAGACATCCTGGAAGTCTGCGGCGGGCCGGCACCCGGGTCAACGCCTGGTCGGACGCCTTACCACCGGCCGCCCGTCCGCTCTGGCTGCGATTGTCAGTGCCCTGCCGGAGTATGGAGAAAGCGAACGGAACCCAAGGGGGGTTCCCACGATCAGCTCGGCTCACGACCGCGGTCAGCGCGGGCGGCACGGTCGATGACTGGGGGCAAGATGAGTGAGCTCACCCGGGGCGGCGAAGCCCCGGCCGGCGGAGGGTCCACGCCGGTTCTGGAAGCGGACGTGGCCGACCAACTGGAGCGGTACCGGGTGGAGTTGACCGGCTACTGCTACCGCATGATGGGCTCGGCCGAGGCCGAGGACGCGGTGCAGGAGACCCTGGTGCGCGCCTGGCGGGCCCACGACCGTTTCGAGGGCCGCTCCTCGCTGCGCTCCTGGCTCTACCGCATCGCGACCAACGTCTGCCTGGACATGCTGGGCGGGGTGCAGCGGCGGGCCCGCCCCATGGACCTGTCCTCCCCGGTGCCGGCCAGCAGTCCGCTGGGCGCGCCGCTGCCGGAGGCGACCTGGGTCGAGCCGATGCCCGACAGCCGCACCGTGCCGGCCGAGTCCGACCCCGCCGAGGTGGCGGTGGCCCGGGAGACCGTACGCCTGGCCTTCGTCGCCGCGCTCCAGCACCTGGCGCCCAAGCAGCGGGTGGTGCTGATCCTGCGGGAGGTGCTGGGCTGGCGGGCGGCCGAGGTCGCCGAACTGCTGGACACCTCGGTCGCCTCGGTCAACAGCGCCCTCCAGCGGGCCCGGGCCACCCTGGCCTCCGGCGAGATCGCCGAACGGGAGGGCGGGGAGCCGCTGGACGAGGAGCACCACGCCCTGCTGGGGCGGTATCTCGCCGCCTTCGAGTCGTACGACATGGAGTCGCTGACCTCGCTGCTCCACGAGGACGCCACCCTGTCGATGCCTCCGTTTCCCCTGTGGCTGGTGGGCCCGACGGAGATCAGCGCGTGGATGCTGGGCAAGGGTCACGGCTGCCAGGGTTCCCGGCTGGTCCCGGTGGAGGCCAACGGGATGCGGGGCTTCGGGCAGTACCGCCCCGACCCGGAGGGGGGTCACGCGGCCTGGGCGCTCCAGGTGATCGAGGTCCGGGGGGACCGGATCAGTGGCATCAACAGCTTCCTGGACACCGCCCGGCTCTTCCCCCTGTTCGGGCTGCCCCTGCGGCTGGACGACGAGACCTCGGAGCCGGTCGGCCCCACCCCGGGTACGCACGGGGCGGACTGAGCGGACACGGGCCGGGAGCGCGCGGGGCGCGGTGTCACCGCCTGCCGGTACGCGGGTTCGTACCGGCTCGGGGCGGGGCGCCGTAAGTCGCTGTGAGTCGCCGTGAGTCGCTGTGATCCGCCGTAAGTCGGCTGTCGGGAGCGGTCAGTGGTGGCCGGGGCCCCCGCTGCCGAAGGAGCCGCTGCTGCCCTCGTCCCAGACCGGGGGTTCGCTGTCCTCGGAGGCGCGGGTGCCACGGGTGCCGTCGATCTCGTGGGGCAGTCGGCGGCGGCCGTCCCGGGGGAGTTCGTCGGCCTCCCGGCGCCCCATCTCGAAACCGTCCGTCTCCTCGGGGCGGTCCGGGCCGGGCTCGGTGGGGTGGTCCCGCCCCTTTCTGCGGGCGCGACTGCCGTAGGCGACCGCGCCGATCAGCACGGCCACGATGACCAGCCCCAGCAGCAGGGGGCCCACCCCCAGCAGGCCACGGCTGGCGGCAAGGGGTACGACCTCGGTGGTGTCCATGCCCCCCGGGTTGCCCGGATCAGCTCCGTTAACCCCCTCCCACCCGCACGGGTCACCGGCCGGCCCCCACGAGGGAGCGGGGTGCCCCTCCCCCACGACCTCGCGCCCCTCTGGGCGGAGAGGGCTGGCCCCGCCCGGAGGACCAGCGGACTCGGCGGGGCACTGCGCCGCGCCCCTCGCAGGGGGGCACCGACCGGGACAGAAGTCACCCCTGCCGGGCACCGAACGGGAGCGGCGGGGCCGTGCGGCCCCCGTACCCGAGGGGGGCCGGCCACCCGCCGGGGTCATCGACCACGTGCCCCTCGGAGGGACGGCCACCCCGTCCCCGACGGCTCCCCGAGAAGCCGGCGTGACCACGCGTACCGAACAGCCGACCCGCCACCCAGCACCACACCCCGGCCGTACGAACTCCTCGGACGGGACCCCTGGAGCACCCCGGCCCCACCGGACGAACCAGGCACGGACCCCACCCACCCGCACGCGGCCCCGAGCCTCACAGCCACCGGAACCCACACCTCGTGGCGGCGGGCTGGCGCACCGCCCAGGGGTCACCGCTGGGCGGCCCGCTCCTCCTCGGCCCTGATGGCGTCCCGGTAGGTGCGGGCGGCGGCTCGCAGGGCGACCTCGGGGTCGACGCCGTCGGCCTCGGCCCGGGCGGCCAGCTCCAGCAACTCCCAGCCGACCCGCTCCGTGGGGTCCCCGACGCGATCGGTGTCGGGCGGAGGTACTGGCGCTCCGAGGTCGGCGGTACGTGCTCGGGAGGCCAGCTTGGCCGCCAGCGACAGGGCCGGCTGCCCCAGCGGTACCCCTTCGGTCACCGACTCCCGGCGCTTCTCCTCCGCCTTGACCCGCAGCCAGTGGGCCCGCACCTCCTCGGGGGTGCCGGCGCTCTCCTCACCGAACACGTGCGGGTGGCGGCGGATCAGCTTGTCCACCAGTACGCCCGCCACGTCGTCGACCGAGAACGGCTCGTCGGGGTCGTCCTGGGCGATGCGGGAGTGGAACACCACCTGCAACAGCACGTCGCCCAACTCCTCGCGCAGCGCCTCCCGGTCCCCCTCCTCGATGGCCTCGACCAGTTCGTAGGTCTCCTCCAGGCCGTACCGGACCAGCTCCTGATGGGTACGGGCACCGCTCCACGGGCACTCCGCCCGGATCTGGTCCATCACCTGCACCACGTCCAGCAGCCGGGCGCCGGGCAGATCCCAGGAGCCGGGCAACAGCTCCAGCTCCGGCAACTCCTCCCGGCCCGAACCGGCCAGCCGGGCCAGTCCGTCGGTCAGCCGGGGTTCGCCCTCGACCCCGGCGACGACCACCACGTTCCGGCCACCGGCACAGTCCTCCACCAGCTCCCGGGCGGTGGGGCGGGCGTGCTCCACCACGACGCCGGCCTCGGCGAGGAAGGGCAGCAGGGGGTGGTCCTCGTCCCCGCACAGCACCCGGTCCGCCTCCCGCAGCAGCTGCCAGGCGGGCCAGGACAGCAGCCCGGGGGCCACCCGGTGACTGGTGGTGAGCAGGACGACACGGCCGGCGGGAGGGGTCAGGGAAGCGGTCACCCGCCGAACCTAACGCACGCCCCACCAGGGCCGGTCGTCCACCGTACGAGCCCGGGACGGGTGGGGCCGGCGGACGGCCGACTCCCGTCCCGGGCGGGGGTGTTGGGGCCCGTCCGAGGGCTGGGGCGCGTCGTCTGGATCACGGCGAGGCTCGCGTCCGGTGGCACCGAACGCGCCGCACCTCGCCGCGTTGACGCGGTGGCGGTCGGGGGCGCCGACGCGCCGCATCGACTCCTCCGCCTTGCTGTGCCCCTCGGCCCACCGCACCAGAACGCGCTCACGGATCTCCCAGGACCCGAACGACACCCCTAGGCCTGGCCCTGGGGCTGCCGCGAGGTGCTGACGTCCTTCACCCACGGCTCCTTGCTGGCGCCCAGCGCCAGCTGCTTGCTGTCCCACCTGCCGTACCGGGGGTTGACGTTGATCTTCATCTTGGCGGAGACCCGGGCGAGCCGCTGGTTCAGCTTCTCCATGCCCTGCTGGTCCTGCGCCTTGATCTTCCACTTGGCGGCCAGCTTGTTCTGGAGCACCCGGGTGCGTACCGCGTCGTCGATACGGGCGGGGGCGATGCCCTGCTGGAGCAGCATGGCGCGGAAGGCCTTGGGGCCTCCCTCGCCCTGCTCGTACATGGCGCGGGCGCTCTGCACGTCGCGGCGGGAGGCGGTCACCCCGTTGTCCTTGGCGGCCCGCTCGACCACCCGGGCGTGCAGCAGTCCGTAGAGGGTGCCGCGACCCAGCTGGCCGCTGTCCTTCATCAGCGACTCGCTCTGGGGGGAGGACCGTTGGGCGTTGCGCACCTCGGTGACCCTCGACTCCAGGGTGTCCATGCTGATGCGTTGCGAGTCCCAGACGGCCGCGGCACCGGTGTGGCTGTCGTTGCCGCAGCCGGTGAGCAGCGGTGCGGCGAGCAGCAGGGCGGTGGCGGCACTGAGGGGCAGTACCGACCTGGCGGGCAGTGTCGACCTGGCGGGCAACACGGACCTTGGGCGATGCATAAGTGGGGCCTCCCGGCGGCGGAAGGGTCGTGCGTCCTCGCACGGACCTGGCGGTGATCGATGTTAGGGACTCGCGGTGGCCGTGACCACCGGGGGGCCCAACGATTCGGGGTCCGGGGCGATGCGCCCGGAGGGCGACGCCCGCCCGGGGCGGCAACCAGCCGTGCGGAACGGGGAGTTGGTCCCCCGCGCCGCCCGGCGGGCCCGATTCGTGAATCCGAGCGTACCGATGCCCACTTCCCCGCCAGTAGGTGGCAGGATCGTCAACCCCCCACAGACAGGCACCAGGGACGCCAGGCCGGTACGAGACGGGCCGCCCCGGTGCCGAGGACACTGTCGACGAACAACGTCAAGAGGGTCATCTGAGAATGAACAGCCCCACTATGGACGGGTCATCCATAGGCCAGGCGCGCACCGACGCGGCGGGGGAGGTCACGTGTGAGGGCGGGGAGTTACCCCCGCCCGCTCCTTCCCCGACCCCCCGGAAACTCGACCGGGGATGGCTGTGCCAGTGGCGCCGCGAGATCCTCGCCACCCTGGCACCGGAGGCCCCTCAGCATCACGCGTCCCTGCCGGCGCCCGGCTGCCAGTTCAGCCAGCCCGGCGAGTTCGAGGACGGGGAGGAGGCGCTGCCTCTGCCGCGCAGCCCGGCCGAGCCGGTCATCATCCGGCAGTTGGCCCGGCACCCCCTGGTCGCGCCGGACCTGATCACCTTCTACGAGGCCATCAGCGAGGTCAGCCTGCCGGACGTGTGGAACGGCTACTTCGTACTGCCGGCCGCGCAGGTGCTCCAGCAGCTGTCCACCCACGGCGCGGTGCGGACCGGTGAGCGCCAACTGGCCGTGGTGTTCGGCAACGACGGGGGCGGCATCCTGTTCGCCCTCGCCCCCGACGGCCGGGTGTACCGGTCGACCACCGCGTCCCGGCAGCACGGTTTCGAGCCGGAACCGGTGGCCGAGGACCTCACCGAGTTCCTGGAGCGGGTACGGGAGATGGTCCGGCGCTACTCCGTCGGGGCCGTCGGCCCCCACCCGGACCCGGGCGGCCCGTAGGTCCGGGGCCGACGGCCGTACGCGCCCCCCTGTCCGTACGGCTCAGGCCCCGGGGATCGAGGTGAGGAACTCCCCCACCCAGGCCAGCAGTTCCCGTCCCACCACCGGCTTGCCGCCGATCCTGCCGGTGGTGGGGCGGGGCACCAGCACCTGCCGGGTGGCCGCCTTCACCACCGAGCGCGGGTACAGCCGCCTCAGGCGCAGTTCCTGCGACTCGCGCAACTCCACCGGTCCGAAGCGGACGTTGGAGCCCTGGAGGGTGATGTCGGTGACCTGGCAGGAGCGGGCCAGCATCCGCAGTCCGGCGACCAGCAGCAGGTTCTCCACCGGTTCCGGCAACGGGCCGTAGCGGTCGGCCAGCTCCTCCCGTACCGCCTTGATGTCCTCCTCGCTGTTGGCGGAGGCGATGGCGCGGTAGGCCTGGAGCCGCAGCCGCTCGCCGGGCGCGTAGTCGTGCGGGACGTGGGCGTCCACCGGCAGTTCGATCTTCACCTCCAGCGGCGGTTCCTCCACCTCCTCGCCGTTCTCCAGGGCGGAGCGGTAGTCGGCGACCGCCTCGCCCACCATCCGTACGTACAGGTCGAAGCCGACGCCGGCGATGTGGCCGGACTGTTCGCCGCCCAGCAGGTTGCCGGCGCCCCGGATCTCCAGGTCCTTCATCGCCACGTACATGCCGGCGCCCATCTCGGTGTGCTGGGCGATGGTCGCCAGCCGCTCGTGTGCGGTCTCGGTCAGCGGCTTCTCCGGCGGGTACAGGAAGTAGGCGTAGCCGCGCTCGCGACTGCGGCCCACCCGGCCGCGCAGCTGGTGCAGCTGGGACAGGCCGAAGTTGTCGCCACGCTCCACGATCAGGGTGTTGGCGTTGGGGATGTCGATGCCCGACTCCACGATGGTGGTGGCCACCAGCACGTCGAACCGCTTCTCCCAGAAGTCCACCACCACCCGCTCCAGGGCGGCCTCGGACATCTGCCCGTGCGCGGTGGCGATACGGGCCTCCGGCACGATCTGCCGCAGCCGGGCGGCGGCCCGGTCGATGGACTCCACCCGGTTGTGGATGTAGAACACCTGGCCCTCGCGCAGCAGTTCACGCCGGATCGCCGCCCCGATCTGACGCTCCTCGTAGGGGCCGACGAAGGTCAGCACCGGGTGCCGCTCCTCGGGCGGGGTGGTGATGGTGGACATCTCCCGGATGCCGGTGACTGCCATCTCCAGGGTGCGGGGGATGGGGGTGGCGGACATGGTCAGCACGTCCACGTTGGCCCGCAGCTTCTTCAGCTGCTCCTTGTGCTCCACCCCGAACCGCTGCTCCTCGTCCACGATCACCAGGCCCAGTTCCCTGAACCGGGTCTCCGAGGAGAACAGCCGGTGGGTGCCGATGACCACGTCCACCGAACCGTCCCGCAGCCCCTCCAGGGTCGCCTTGGAGTCGGACTCGGACTGGAAGCGGGACAGCGAGCGCACCCGTACCGGGAACTGCCCGTACCGCTCGGTGAAGGTGCCGTAGTGCTGCTGCACCAGCAGGGTGGTGGGCACCAGTACGGCCACCTGCTTGCCGTCCTGCACCGCCTTGAACGCGGCCCGCACCGCGATCTCGGTCTTGCCGTAGCCCACGTCGCCGCAGATCAGCCGGTCCATCGGGACGGACTTCTCCATGTCCGCCTTGACCTCCTCGATGGTGGTCATCTGGTCCGGCGTCTCGACGTAGGCGAAGGCGTCCTCCAGCTCCCGCTGCCAGGGGGTGTCCGGGCCGAAGGGGTGTCCGGGCGCGGCCATCCGCGCCGAGTACAGCTTGATCAGGTCGGCGGCGATCTCCTTGACCGCCTTCTTCGCCCGGGCCTTGGTCTTCGTCCAGTCCGCGCCGCCCAGCCGGTGCAGCGAGGGCGCCTCGCCACCCACGTACTTGGTGACCTGCTCCAGCTGGTCGGTGGGCACGAACAGCCGGTCGCCGGGCTGCCCCCGCTTGGCCGGGGCGTACTCCACCAGCAGGTACTCGCGGGTGGCGCCCTGCACGGTGCGCTGCACCATCTCGACGTAGCGGCCCACGCCGTGCTGCTCGTGGACGATGTAGTCGCCCGGGTGCAGGGTCAGCGGGTCGATGGTCTTGCGGCGCCGGGCCGGCATCCGCGCCGCCTCCCGGCCGGCGGCCTTCTGCCCGGACAGGTCGGTCTCGGTCAGCACCGCCAGCCGACCCTCGGGGTCGATGAACCCGTGCTCCAGGGATCCGCAGGCGACCAGCACCACCGAGGGGCTCAGCTCCCCCAGGTCCCTCTCCAGCCGCGCCGGTACGCCCTCACCGCCCAGCACCTCCACGGTGCGTTGGGCGGTGCCGTGCGCCTCGGTGAGGTACACGCAGCTCCAGCCCTCGGACAGCCAGCCCTTGGTGTCCGCCAGGGCCCGGGCGGTGTCGCCCCGGTAGCTCTCCGGGGCCCGCATCCGCAGCCGCAGCACGTCCTCGCCCGGCTCCTCCCCCACCCGGGGCGCCCCGCCGTCGGGGGTGTCCTCCTCGGCGGGTGCCGCCGCGAAGGGGCTGAGGGACCACCACAGCATCCCCAACTCCCGGGCCCGCTCCCGGATGTCGGCCATGCCCCACAGCGAGGCGGCCTCCAGGTCGATCGGCGCCTTGGCCGCGTCCGCGTCGCCCTCGCCCATGGCGGTGGCCGCCCAGGACGCCTGGAGGAACTCGCGGGAGGTGGCCACCAGGTCGGCCGCCCGGGTGCGTACCCGCTCCGGGTCGCAGACCACGGCCATGCTGCCGGCCGGCAGCACGTCCAGCAGCAGTTCCATGTCGTCCACCAGCGCCGGGGCCAGCGACTCCATGCCCTCGACCGCGATGCCCTCGGCGATCTTGCCCAGCAGCTCGCCCAGTTCGGGGTGCTCGGCCATCAGGGCGGCGGCCCGCTCGCGTACCTGGTCGGTCAGCAGCAGTTCCCGGCACGGCGGTGCCCACAGTCCGTGCTCGGCGACCTCCAGGGACCGCTGGTCGGCGACCTTGAAGTAGCGGACCTCCTCGACCTCGTCGCCCCAGAACTCCAGCCGCAGCGGGTGCTCCTCGGTGGGCGGGAAGACGTCCAGGATGCCGCCGCGTACCGCGAACTCCCCCCGCTTCTCGACCAGTTCGACCCGGGTGTACGCGGCGGCGGCCAGCGCGTCCACGACCTCCGCCAGGTCGGCGCTCTGCCCCTGGCGCAGCGCCACCGGCTCCAGGTCGCCCAGCCCCTTCACCTGCGGTTGCAGCACCGAACGTACCGGGGCCACCACCACCGACACCGGGCCGGCGGTCGGGTCGTCCTGCGCGGGGTGGGCCAGCCGGCGCAGCACGGCCAGCCGCTGGCCCACGGTGTCCGACCGGGGGGAGAGCCGCTCGTGGGGCAGCGTCTCCCAGGAGGGGAACTCCACCACGCCCCGGTCCGGGCCGACACCCTCGGGCAGCAGCGACCGGAGGGCCTCGGCCAGCTCCTCGGCCTCCCGGCCGGTCGCGGTCACCGCCAGTACGGGCCGGCCGGCCCGCTGGGCGAGCGCGGCCACCGCCAGGGGGCGCGCGGCGGGCGGGCCCACCAGGTCCACGTGGTGCCGGTTGCCGTCCGCGGCGGCTCGTACGGCCTCGTCCAGAGCGGGGTCCCGCATGACGGCGGAGAGCAGGCCGGTGAGAGACATCAGTCGGTTCCGTCCAGTGTGCTGGGTTGACTTCCCGGGCCGGCCGGACACACACGGGCGCCCGGGCCGCTGGCCTCGGGTTCCCGCGTGTCCGGTGGGCGAACGGTGCGGCGGGCAGCCCGAGGGGCCGGTACGCGGATGCGACCGGGGTCCCCCAGCCTACGCCGGCCCGGCGACGGTCACCCTTCGGTCACCGGTTCGTACGCCGCCCCCGGTGAGGGCCCGGGTACGTCCGTGGCCCGGGCGCACAGTCGCTGTGCGCCCGGGCCACGGGACGGCTTCCCGGACGGCCCCCGACGGGGTGCCCGGTGGGGGCGGCTACTCGGTGGCGATGGCGTTCAGCACGTTCATCCGCGAGGCGCGGAACGCCGGTGCCAGGGCGGCCACCAGGCCGACCACGGCCGAGCCGAGGAACACCACCGCGATGGTGGACCAGGGGATCTCCAGCACCTTCAACCCCTCCAGGGCCAGCACCCGTTGACCGGTGACGCCCCAGACCAGTCCCAGGCCCAGGCCCAGCAGGGCGCCGAACAGGGCGATGGCCACCGACTCCAGGCGGATCATCCGCCGCAGCTGGCGTCGGGAGACGCCGATGGCGCGCATCAGCCCGATCTCCCGGGTCCGTTCCACCACCGACAGGGCCAGGGTGTTCACCACACCGAGGATGGCGACGATGATGGCCAGGCCCAGCAGGCCGTACACCAGGTTGAGCAGCTGGCCGACCTGGTCCTCCATCAGCTTCTTGTAGTCCGCCTGGTTGCGCAGTTCCACGGTGGGCACCGAGGCCAGTTCGGCCTTGAGGGACTTGTACGTCTGGTCCTCCTGGCCGTCCTTGGCCGTGCCGTACAGCGCCATGTTCATTGGCAGCTTGTCCTGGCCCAGATAGGTGCGGGCGGTGTCCACGCTGACGTACATGGTGCCGACGGAGATCGAGGACTCGGCGGAGGTGACCGCCGCCACCGTCAGCTTCGCGGTGCGGTCACTCCCCTTGAACCTGACCTGGATGCGGTCACCCTTGCCGACCTTGTGCTTCTTGGCGTACGCCTCGCTGACCGACAGGGAGTTCGGCTCGAAGGCGTCGGCGAACCTGCCCTCCTTCACCGGAACGCTCAGGTCCTCGGCGTAGGTGCGCTGGGAGGCGACCAGGTTGATGGTCTCCGGCTCACCGCCGGGGGCGGTCAGCCGGGTGCCCCTCAGCTCCCGGAAGTCGGAGAGGTGGTCCAGGCCGTCGGCGGCCCGGAGCTGCTTCTCCACCTTCTCGCTGATCATCTGGCCCCGGGCGCCCTGGATCACGAAGTCCGCGCCCACCGACTTGTCCAGCTCGTCGCTGGCCGAGGCGACCAGCGAGGACCCGAACACCGACAGGCCGGCGACCAGGGCCAGGCCGATCATCAGCGCCGAACCGGTGGCCCCGGTACGGCGGGGGTTGCGCAGCGCGTTACGTTCCGCCAGGCGTCCCACCGGGCCGAAGACCCGCAGGATCACGAAGGACAGCGCGCGGACCACGAAGCCGGCCAGCAGCGGGGCGATCACGATGAAGCCCACCAGGGTGAGCATGATGCCCAGCCCCAGCAGCCCGCCCCCCTGGGAGGAGTCGTCGGCGCGGGCGGTCAGCACCAGCGCGCCCCCGCCCAGCGCGGTCAGCACCAGGCCGATGACGGCCCGTACCCGACCGGCCCTGCTGTCACCGGGGTTGCCGGCGTCCCGCAGCGCGGCCATCGGGGAGATCTTGCCCGCCCTGCGCGCCGGCAGGTAGGCGGCGACCACCGTGACGACCACCCCGAGGACCATGCCCACGATCGGGGTGCTGGCCTTCACCGTCAGCTGGCTGGTGTCCAGGTTCATGCCGGCCTCGCCCATCAGCTTCATCAGGGCCACGGCCACCCCGATACCGCCCAGGACGCCCAGGGCCGATCCGACGACGCCCAGCACCACGGCCTCCAGCAGCACCGACCGGTTGACCTGTCGGCGGCTGGAGCCGATGGCGCGCATCAGCCCGATCTCGCGGGTGCGCTGGGCGACCAGCATGGAGAAGGTGTTGACGATCAGGAAGATGCCGACCAGTACGGCGACCCCGGCGAAGCCGAGCATCGCGTACTTCATGATGTCCAGGAACGAGCCGAGCTGTTCCCGGTTGGAGTCGGTGTTCTCCTTCTTGGTCTGCGCCTTGAAGTCGGCGCCGGTGGCCAGGACCTCCTTCTTCAGCTGGTCGTGGGTGACACCCGACGCGGCGGTGAGGCCGATGGTGGTGTAGCCGTCCCGTACGCCCAGCACCTTCCGCTGGACCGTCTCCCGGTCCATGTAGCCGATGGTGGCCCCGGGGTTGGTGACCTGGAAGGTGGCCAGTCCGACGACCTTCGCCTTGAAGTCGCCCGCGTTGGAGATGACCCGGATCGGGTCGCCGATCCTGACCTTCTTCCGCTTGGCGGTGTCCGCGTCGATCAGCAACTCGCCCGCCCCGCGCGGGGCGTGGCCGGAGGTCACCTTGACCGACTTCAGCTCGTTGCGGTCCCAGTCGGTGACGATGGTGGGAGCGCCCTGGTCGGAGCCGATGGACTTGTTCTCGCGGTCCGCGAGGGTCACGGACTGGCTGGTGACGTCGCCCTCGGCGGACTTCACCCCGTCCAGTCGCTCCAGCTTGGGGATCTGGCTGCTGGGGATGGTGGGGGTGGTCTTGGTCTGCTGCTGCTCGTCCATGTCCGGCGCGTCCTTGGGCGAGACCGTGACGTCCGAGGCGGTGGCGGCGAACAGCTTGTCGAAGGTGGAGTTGGTGGTGTCGGTGAACACCAGCGTCCCGCAGACGAAGGCCACCGACAACATCACCGCGATCGCGCTGAGCACCATCCGGCCCTTGTGGGCCAGGAAGTTGCGCAGCGAGGTCTTGAGGACCGTCACGACACCCTCCCGGAGGTGTCGAAGTTCTTCATGCGGTCCAGTACGCGTTCCGGGGTGGGCTGGTACATCTCGTCCACGATGCGGCCGTCGGCGAGGTAGAGGACGCGGTCGGCGTACGAGGCGGCGACCGGGTCGTGGGTGACCATCACGATGGTCTGCCCCAGTTCCTGCACCGAGCGCCGCAGGAAGCCCAACACCTCCGAGCCGGAGCGGGAGTCGAGGTTTCCGGTGGGCTCGTCACCGAAGATGATGTCGGGCCGGGCGGCCAACGCCCGTGCCACGGCGACGCGCTGCTGCTGGCCGCCGGACAGCTGGTTGGGGCGGTGCTTGAGGCGGTCGCCCAGACCGACGGTCTGCACCACCCGGTCCAGCCACTCGCGGTCGGGCTTCCGACCGGCGATGTCCATCGGCAGGGTGATGTTCTCCAGGGCGTTGAGGGTGGGCAGCAGGTTGAACGCCTGGAAGATGAAGCCGATGTGGTCGCGCCGCAGCTGGGTGAGCTTCTTGTCCTTGAGCCCGGTGATCTCCTGGTCACTGATCCAGATCTGGCCGGAGGTGACGGTGTCCAGTCCGGCCAGGCAGTGCATCAGCGTGGACTTGCCGGAACCGGAGGGGCCCATGATGGCGGTGAAGGCGCCACGGGCTATGTCCACGTCGACCTTGTCGAGGGCCAGGACCTCGGTCTCGCCGGAGCCGTAGGACTTGACGATCTGCCGGCCGGCCGCGGCGACAGCTGTCTGCCCTCCACTGCCCCCGGTCATGGGATTAGCAACAGCTGTACTCACAACGTGTCTCCTCGGTAGGTGTGTGACCGCCCGCGACGGCGCGGGACGCGAACGTGATGGGTGTCGCGGTCGTGGGGTGTGGGCGATCCTGCCCCACGGGTGCCGTGCCCGCGATGGGGTTTCCCGTCCGACGTGACGGGGGCTGCCCCCACCCCCAGGGTGGCGCGGGTCACCACACCCTAAGCGGCGGGACGTTTGCGTTCCCTCCTGCGTCAGGAGGAAACCGTCCTCGGCGCAAAGGGGGACGCCCACCCCGCGTCTCTCCCCCCGTCGGCGCCCCAAACCAGGGACCCCCCTGGTCACACGGAGCCGGATCGAGGCCTCACCCCGGGGAAACCCGTGCTCCACCCCGGGGGAAACCCCCGCCTGGTGACGGGTCGCGCCTCGGGGTCCCTCAGGGGTCGACCCCGGTGTGCCGGGACCGTTCCTGGCGCGAACACCGACGGGGTCGGGCACGGCGTCCGGTGAGTAAGGTGTCCGGGGCAACGAGTTGTACCGGGCACGGAAACCACCACGTACAGGGGACGCGTACCGGAACGGTCGCGAACGGCCGTCCGAGAACGGGCGCGAGGAGGCGCGGGGAGGCACGGCACGTGGAGAGCGAGACTCCCGGAGGGGGCGGGTCGCCCCATTCGGGCCGGCGCCCGGTGGTGGTCTCGCTGATGCTGTGCATGGCGCTGGCCGCCCTGGACACCACCATCGTCGCCACCGCCGTCCCCCAGATCATCGGCGACCTGGGCGGACTGTCCACCTTCTCCTGGCTGTTCTCCGGCTACCTGCTGGCCGTCACGGTGACCCTGCCGGTGTACGGGCGGTTCTGCGACACCTTCGGACGCAAACCCGTACTCCTGGGCGGGGTCGGGCTGTTCCTGCTGGGCTCGCTGCTGTGCGCCGGCGCCTGGAACATGGCCAGCCTGATCGCCTTCCGGGTGGTGCAGGGACTGGGCGGCGGGGCGATCCAGGGCACCGTGCAGACCGTCGCCGCCGACCTGTACCCGCTGCCGGAGCGGCCGAAGGTGCAGGCCGCGCTGTCCTCGGTGTGGGCCTGCTCGGCGGTCGCCGGACCCGGCCTGGGCGGGCTGCTGGTGGCCTTCGTGGACTGGCGGTGGATCTTCCTGATCAACCTGCCGGTCGGGGGGCTGGCCCTGTGGCTGCTGTGGCGGAACTTCCGCGAACCCCGGCGCCCGGCCCGACGGGCCTCGGTGGACTGGCCGGGCGCGCTGGCCGTCTTCGTCTGCGGGGGGCTGCTGTTGACCGCCCTGGTGCGGGGCGGGGTGGCCTGGCCCTGGCTGTCGGCTCCCTCGCTGGGGCTGCTGGGCGGCGCGCTGGTGGCGGGGATGTTGGTGGTGGTCGTGGAACGCCGGGCCACGGAGCCGATCATCCCGGGCTGGGTGTGGCGGCGGCGTCTGATCGCCTCGGTCAACCTGTCGCTGGGGGCGATGGGGCTGCTGATGGTGGCGCCCACGGTGTTCCTGCCGACCTACGCCCAGACCGTACTGGGGCTGGGGCCGGTGGCCGCCGGCTTCGTGCTGTCGGTGATGACCCTCAGCTGGCCGGTCTCCGCCGCGCTGAGCCAGCACGTCTACCGTCGGGTGGGCTTCCGGCAGTCCGCCATGATCGGTATGACGGGCGCGCTGCTGACCCTGCTGGCCTTCCCCCTGCTCCCCCACGAGGAGGGCTCCGCCTGGCAACCGGCCCTGCTCTCCCTGCTGTTGGGGGCCTCGCTGGGGATCTTCCAGCTGCCGTTGATCATCGGCGTGCAGTCCTCGGTGCCCTGGCGGGAACGGGGTACGGCCACCGCCTCGATCCTCTTCCACCGGCAGATCGGACAGTGTGTGGGCGCCGCCGGGCTGGGCGCGATCGCCAACGCCACCCTCTCCCGGGAGCTGGCCGACGCTCCCCCGGACGCGCCCCGCCGGCTGGACGAGGCCTCCCAGGCCCTGGACCACCACCAACTCGGCGGTGAGGCCGGGGAGTTCCTACGGAACGCGATGGCGCAGGCGGTCAGTCACGTCTACCTGGCCGCCGCGCTGGCCGCCGCCCTCGCCCTGCTGGCCTTGCTGCTGGCGCCGCGCGTCTTCCCGGTACGACAGGAGGATCCAGCCCCCGGCGACCAGCCAGCCCCACCCCAACCGGAGGGCCGGGTGACCCCGAAGACCCCGCAAGCCCCGCCGGCTACGGGGGACGCTGAGGGCGCTGAGGCTACGGAGGGCGCCCACCCCTCGCACCGGGCGACGTCCGACCGTGACGGGCACACCGACCGCTGAACCGTACCGGCCGCCCTCACTGACGAACCCCGCCCCACCGACCGTGGACCGCCGACCGGTGGGCTACAGCAGCCCGTCCCACATCTGCTCCAGCAGCACCGACCACCAGGTCTCGGCGGAGGACAGCGCCGCCGGGTCGAGGCCGGCCAACTGCATCTGGAAGTCCACCGTCCACCGCCCGGCCTGGTCGGGGGTGAGCCCGTACCGCAGCGGCCACATCCGGCCCAGCAGCGCCAGGCAGCGGACGAACTCCGGCAGCCCGGTGTTGACGAACTGCGGCGGCTGGGGCTGACCGCCCGGCCCCGCCTCCATCGGTACCGCGACGATGTGGGCGGTGCCGTACTGCACGCAGATCTGCCGGCCGAAGTCCTGGCCCATCACCAGGTACGAGCCGGAGTCGCTGGCCGGCTGGACGCCCCGCTCGTGGGCCAGCTCGGCGAGGGTGGGAATGGGGCGCCCCGGCACGGCCTGCCCCCAGAAGAAGGGCGGGAACTCGCGCGGCACCCCCGCCCACACCAGGGTCTGGCCCACGATGTCCGGCACCCCGTGCCGGGAGACCGCGTGCTGGTCGAAGCGGAACACGCCCTGCGGCCCGAAGGCCTGGAACAGTTCGTGCCCGATCCCGTCCGGCGGGATGGGCGGGATCACCGGGACCTGGTGCGGGGGCGGCAGGGGCACCCGGTACGGCGCCGGCCGGGCGGGGCCGTCGGCCACCTGGTGCAACTCGCCCTGGTGCTCCAGCAGATGACGCATCCCCTGCTGCCGCGAGGCGTGGTCCCGGCCGTAGGCGGCGGTGCTGGACAGCCGTACCTGGGGCCAGTTCTCCCGGATCATGCGGGCGCAGTAGCCGCCCGGCAGGTCACAGGACTCCAACTCGGTGTGGAGTTCCAGCACCTGCTGCGGCGGCACGTTCATCGCCCGCAGCTCGTGCAGGATCTGCCACTCGGGGTGCGGGGTGCCGGGGGCCGAACGCCGGATCAGCTGCTGTTCGGAACCGTCCGGGGCGCGGTACCGCAGCACCGCCATGTACCCCGGGCCCACCATCGGCTGGCCCGGCATCTGGGGATAGCCGTACGCCGGGGCCGGGGGCGGAGGCTGGGGGAAGCCGTAGGCGGCGGACGCCGGGGGCCCCTGGAAGGGGGGCGGCTGGGCAGGCCCCTGCGGGGGCGCCTGCGGAGGCGGGGCCCCGGGTCCCGGAGGGGGCGGGGTGGACGGGCCGCCCGGCCCCGACAGCACGGTGGCCGCGTGGTGCACGCCCCCGGCCGGCGGCTGCCCCGGCTGCTGGTGGGGAGGCTGACCAGGCTGTTGGCCGGGCTGCTGCCCGGACTGCTGTCCGGCCGACGACACCTCGTCCGCCGACACCAGCTGGGTCGGTACGTAGCCGCCCCCCGCACCCGGTGCGGCCGGCTGCGGGGTGGACGGCGCGGGGCGCGCTCCGGGGGTGCCGGGCGCCCCGGGGGGTGGCGGCGGGGTGGAGCCGGACCGGGCCCCGGGCGCACCGGGGGCCTGCGGGGGCTGGGCGCGGCGGGTCTCGGCGTCCGCGATGTCCCCGGCGCCGGGCCGCGAGGGACCCCCCGGCTGCGGGTCGGCCAACATGGTGGCCGCGTGGTGCACCCCCTGGCCGGAACCGTCCGAGCCCTCGGAAGGCGCGCCCTCCTGCCCGTCCTGCCCCTTCTCGGAGTCCGAGGGGTCACGCAGGGCGGGATTGATCGCGGTCTTGGGCAGCCTGCTGCCGTCCGGCAGCAGCGCGGTCTTGGCGTCCGGGCTGACCGGCGGCGGGGTGTCCTCGTCGCCGTTGTCCTCCAGGGCCGAGGACAGCACGGTCTGCGGCGGGGGTACCGAGGTGCCCGAGCCGCCCCGGCTGGTGTCGGCCGCGTCCCAGGGGTTGTTCGGGTCGCCGCCGGGGGCGCCCTCCTGGGAGGTGCCCCGGGCCTCCGTGGAGGAGGCCGCGTCGTTCCACTCGCCGGTGTCGGGGTTCCAGGCCCCGTCCCAGGCGGCGGTGTCGACGTTCCAGGAGGAGGTCTGGATGTCGGCGGCGTTCCAGCGCGAGGTGGTGGGGTCGTCGGAGGAGTGGGCGTCCGGCCACGCGGGGGCGGCCGGGGCCGGGGTCTGGCCGGCCCCGGACTGCCCGGAGGTGGCGGGCTGACCGGACTGGTCGGGCGTCGGAGGGGGCGGGGGCGGTTCGGCCCGGGGAGGCACAGGGGTCGCTGGATTCGCTGGAGTCGCAGCGGGGGTCTCCGGGCTCGCCGGTGTTCCGGTGTCGGTCGCGGAAGGCGTAGAAGGCGCAGAGGGGGTCGCGGGAGTGGCGGGGGTGGCGGTGCCTCCGCTCCGCTCGGGTCCCCCGGGGATGCCCATCTGATCGGCCGCCTGTTGCAGCCACTCCGGGGGCGTCAACAGGAAGGAGGTCGCCTCCAGGTCCAGCCGCTGCGCCTGTTGCGCGGGGGCCGGCTCCGGCACCCCTCCGCCGTACGCCTCCGACCAGCGACGGATCACCTCGTCCACCGGCAGCGGCGGCCACAGGGTGGCCTCGCCACTGTCACGGGCGACGACCAGCCGGGAGTGGCCGCCGTCCGAGGTGGCTCCCTCGGCGCGGTCCTCGGCCCAGGCCACGAACCCCTGCTCGAACTCCCGCACCCGCACCTGACGGCGCTGGTAGGCGGGGACCTCACCGTTGATCCAGCGCTCGGCGCGCTGTTCCACCTGTGCCAGGGTCACCATCGCCCTCACCTCCCCACCGGGACGACGTGGGCGAAACCGCCGTCCACCATCAGTTCGGCGACGGTCTCCAACTCCGGTGGGTTGCCGGCCAGTCGGAGCAGGAACGCGTCGAAGTCATCACCGCAGGGCCGCAGCAGCTGGTCCATCCGCCACTGGATGTCCAGCCCGTCCCGGTCCCGTACGTCGTCGAAGGTGCAGAACCACATCGAACCGGTGCGCTCACCCCTGACCTTCAGCACCAGCAGCCCGCCCTGGACGAAGCCGACGCCCAGGTAGTCCTTGGTGAGGTGGTCGCGCAGGCACTTGTTGACGTACACGAGGTCGCTGACCGAGGCCTCACCCCGCAGGGTGAACAGCGGCTGGTCCACCAGCAGCCCCAACTCGGCGTCCAGGGCGACCCCCTTGGGGGCGCAGCCGCCGGCGACCTTGAGGAAGTCGCGGTAGGCGCCGGGCAGGCGGTACCCCAGCCGTTCCTCCGCCTCCAGGATGCGGGTCTCCGGTACGGCCAGCTCGTGCGGGGTCTCCCAGTGGGCGGGCGTCGGGTTCCGCAACGGCCGGGTGCCCCGCTTGTCGTGGTCCACGGCGGCCGTGGCCAGCCCCCCGTGGTGCCGCAGCAGCGCCTTGACCTCGACCGGGACCAGCTCCATCCGACGGCTGCCGGGCACGTGGTGCCAGGTCCAGCCGTGCGGGGTGGCGACCTTGGACAGGCCGGACCACAGTTCGTGCCCCGAGGCGTGCAGGGCGGCGTTCGCGGACACGAAGTCGGTCAGCCGCAGCTCGTCCGCGCCGAAGCCCTCGGGGGGCTCGGCGACCTCGGCCACGGCCCGGGCGTAGGCGGAGAAGTCGGGGAAGCCCCGGCTGTCGACCGGTACGCCTCCGGGGTGCGAACGGGCGCGCACCGGGTCCGGGAAGTTCACCACCTGCCCGGCGTACGCCGTGTTGGGTGGCGCGGCGTTCGGTGGCACGGCCTGTTGCCCGAGCCGACCTGTCGTCATGGTGTAGCTCCCTGCTGCACGCGACTACTGCTCTCCCGACGGGGCCCGCCCCGTGCCGCCCGTCGACGGCTCCCACCGTTCCCGGGCCCGGACGGGCCGGAAGGTCGGCGGGCGCCCGGCGGAACCGGACCGGCCCGTGGAGTGCCGACCGGGGACGTCTCCCCCGGGTCGCCGCCTGGTCCGCGCCCTGGTACCGCACCGCCACCAGAACCCGCCCACCGGTGTGACGTACCCGGAAGGAGCACCCTCGCTCCGACCAACACAGCCTATGCGTTGCGGGAAGGGCGGGACACCACACCAAGTGTGGCCCGTTCCTCATCGCGAACGCCCGGGTGCCCGGCCAGCCGGGGCGACCTCGGGGGAGGCGGGCACGCGAGGAGGACCCCTGCCACGTATGCGCGAGGAAGGTGGCGCGACGCCACCCGTCACCGCCGACGGCGCACCCGTCGCGGGCCGGGGCCCGGCGCCTCCGCCGGCCTTCCCGCCGGGGGGTGCGGGCCGTCGCGGGCGGGGATTCAGCAGGCGTCGGGCACGATCGCGGACACCCGGAACCCGCCGGCGTCGGTGGGCCCGCACACGAAGGTGCCGCCCAGCGCCGAGACCCGCTCCCTCATCCCGACCAGCCCGTTGCCCCCGCTGGGCAGTCCGGCGCCGGGCTGCCCGTCTCCCGGTGGCTCGTTCTCCACCTGTACCGCCACCTCGTCCTCCCGGCGCGCCAGTCGCACCCGGGTACGGGCTCCACTGGCGTGCTTGTGGACGTTGGTCAGCGCCTCCTGGACCACCCGGTAGGCGGTCTGCTCCACCAGGGCCGCGTACCCCCGGGCCTCGCCCTGCACCGACAGTTCCACCGCCATCCCGGCCGCCCTCGACTCCCCCACCAGGGACTCCAGTTGGGCCAGCCGTGGCCCTTCGCGCTCCGCCGACTCCGCCTCGCCGGTCGGCCCGTCCGCCGCCTCGCCTCGGGGCTCGGCGGTGGCCTCGGTGGCGATCCGGGCCAGCCGCTCCGGTTCGGGCTCCTTCCGGCCGCCGTCCTCGGCGCGCAGCACGCCCAGCATGGTGCGCAGTTCGGTCAGCGCCTGCCGCCCCATGTCGCCGATCAGCCCGGCGTTGTGAGAGGCCTTCCGCGGGTCCTTGCGGGCGGTGGCCTGGAGGGCGGCGGCGTGCACCACCATCAGGCTCACCCGGTGGGCGACCACGTCGTGCATCTCCCGGGCGATACGGGTCCGCTCCTCGTTGCGGGCCCACTCGGCCCGTTCCTCGGCACGCTCGGCCAGCAGGGACAGTTCGCGTTCCAGTCCGTCGGCCCGTTCCCGCAGCGACTCCACCAGCCGGCGCCGCTGCCCCACGTACAGGCCCAGCAGTACCGGTGGGGCGACGCTGCCCAGGGACGCCAGCGCCGAGACGGTCAGCACGAACCAGAAGGGCGCGGGCCCGTCCTGGCCGGTCTCGTGGGCGAGTTGGACGGTGGCCATGATGAAGCCGCCGACCGCCATCATGGAGGCCAGCAGCCCGATGACGCGGCGGGGCGCGTTGGAGCTGGACAGGGTGTACAGACCCACGCAGCCCAGCAGCAGGCCCATCCTGGTCGGGGTGATCGCGATGGCCAACAGCACCACGGCCAGGGGCGCGCGTCTGCGGAAGACCAGCGCCGAGCCGACCAGTACTCCGACCACCATGCCGATGGCCGTGGGCAGCCCCACGTCCCGGGCGAACAGCACGCCCTGGATGGCGCATTCCACGGCGGAGGCGACCGCCAGCGAGATGTCCAGCACCGCGCTACGGGTCCGGTTCCACCACAGCGGCCCCCCGACGGCCCGCCCATCCCCCGAATCCGTCATGGCGCCAGCGTACGACCCACCGGCTGCCCGGTCTGCGGCGTATCGGGGTTCGCGACCAGAAATCCACCGCGCCTCCCCACTCGCGCCGTCCACGAGTCGCCCGGGAGCCGCCCGGCGGTCCGGGCGGCCCTGGGGACGGGAGGGCCGCGACGCCACCTGACGATCTATGACCTCGCGTGGAGGGCGCCGGGTACGGCATAGTGGGGGCTGGCAGTTCGGCGGTGGCCTGGTCATGTCCCGGCCCGTCCGCCCTGTCCGTCCGCTGTGGTGTAATTGGCAACACTGTCGGTTTTGGTCCGATCATTCCAGGTTCGAGTCCTGGCAGCGGAGCTTCCCTCCCCCTTCTTTCCCCTTCTTCCGCGCGGCCTCCCGTGGCTCCCGCGCGACTCCCCTCACCGCGCGCCGGTCCGGTGCCCCCACCCCACTGTTCGGCCCCCGCCGACCGATCGGCCAGGGGCGGTCGGGGTGCCCCTTTCGGCCACCGGCCCACCGGTATCCTGCGGAGGTCAGCCTCCACAAAAGCCGAAGGGCACACCCGTGAGCGCCAATCGCCCGGCAGCAGTCGTCGTTCTCGCAGCGGGTGAGGGCACCCGCATGAAGTCGCGCACCGCCAAGGTCCTGCACGACATCTGTGGCCGATCCCTGGTCGGCCACGTGGTCACCGCCGCACGCCAGGTGGAGCCCGAGCACCTGGTCGTGGTCGTGGGTCACGCCCGAGAGCAGGTGGCCGCGCACCTGTCCGAGCTGGACCCCGGGGTGCGTACGGCGGTGCAGTACGAGCAGAACGGCACCGGCCACGCGGTACGTACCGCGCTGGAGGAGCTGCGGGACCGGGGCGTGGAGCCGGACGGCACGGTGCTGGTGGTGTGCGGGGACACCCCGCTGCTGACCGGGGACACCCTCCAGGCACTCGCCGAGGCGCACACCCGCGAGGGCAACGCGGTCACCGTGCTCAGCGCCGAGGTGCCCGACGCCACCGGGTACGGCCGGGTGGTGCGCGACTCCGGCGGCGCGGTCACCGCGATCGTGGAGCACCGGGACGCCAGCGCCGAGCAGCGGGAGATCCGGGAGATCAACTCGGGCGTGTTCGCCTTCGACGGCAAGCTGCTGGTGGACGCCCTGGGCAAGGTGCGGCGGGACAACTCCCAGGGCGAGGAGTACCTCACCGACGTACTGGGGATCGTGCGGACGGCCGGACACCGGGTGGGCGCGGCGGTGGCGGCCGACCACCACGAGGTCGTCGGCATCAACAACCGGGTCCAACTGGCCGAGGCGCGGCGGCTGTTGAACCTCCGCCTGCTGGAGCGGGCGATGCTCGCCGGGGTGACCGTGGTGGACCCGGCGTCCACCTGGCTGGACGTGGACGTCACGGTGGAGCCGGACGTGACCGTGCTGCCGGGCACCCAACTGGTGGGCGCCTGCCACCTGTCCACCGGCGCGGTGGTGGGCCCACAGACGCGGTTGACCGACACCACGGTGGGCGCGGACGCCCGGGTCGTCAGCAGTGTGGCCGAGGGTGCCGACATCGGCGACGGCGTCAGCGTGGGGCCCTTCGCGTTCCTGCGGCCCGGTACGCGGGTGGGCAGCGGGGGGAAGATCGGCACCTTCGTGGAGACCAAGAACGCCGAGATCGGCGAGGGCACCAAGGTGCCGCACCTGTCGTACGTGGGCGACGCCGAGATCGGCGACCACACCAACATCGGGGCGGCCAGCGTCTTCGTGAACTACGACGGGGTGCACAAGCACCGCACCACCATCGGCTCCCACTGCCGCACCGGCGCGGACAACATGTTCGTGGCCCCGGTCACCCTGGGGGACGGCGTCTACACGGCGGCGGGTTCGGTGATCACCAAGGACGTCCCCTCCGGCTCCCTGGCCGTGGCCCGGGGGCAGCAGCGGAACATCGCCGGCTGGGTGGCCCGCAAGCGGCCCGGCAGCGCGGCGGCGAAGGCCGCGGGGGAACAGCCCGAGGGCGAGTCGGGCTCCCACCAGGGAGACTGACCGGCTGTCGGGGCGGTCGGCCCACCTCGTATGGTGAGTGAGGCCGACACCGGGCCCGCTCACCAGGGACGCTGGGCGGGGCCGCGTGACAACCGGCGGCGCCGGGCACATCACCGGGTGAGTCGGGACAGACGCCGAGCGAACGCAAGGAGACTGCGCTGTGACCGGGATCAAGACGACCGGCGAGAAGAAGCTGATGCTCTTCTCCGGCCGGGCACACCCCGAACTCGCGGAGGAGGTCGCCGAACAGCTGGGCATCGGTGTGGTTCCGACGAAGGCCTTCGACTTCGCCAACGGTGAGATCTACGTCCGCTTCCAGGAGTCCGCCCGGGGGGCGGACTGTTTTCTGATGCAGAGCCACACGGCTCCCATCAACAAGTGGATCATGGAACAGTTGATCATGATCGACGCCCTGAAGCGGGCTTCCGCGCGAAGCGTCACGGTGATCGTCCCGTTCTACGGGTACGCCCGCCAGGACAAGAAGCACCGGGGCCGCGAGCCCATCTCCGCCCGGCTGATGGCCGACCTGCTGCGCACCGCCGGGGCGGACCGCATCCTCACCGTGGACCTGCACACCGACCAGATCCAGGGCTTCTTCGACGGCCCGGTGGACCACCTGTTCGCCCTGCCCATCCTGGCCGACTACGTGGGCGCCAAGGTGGACCGGCGGAAGCTGACCGTGGTCTCCCCCGACGCCGGCCGGGTTCGGGTGGCCGACCGTTGGGCGGACCGGCTCGGCGCTCCGCTGGCCATCGTCCACAAGCGCCGTGACCCGGACGTGGCGAACAAGGTGACCGTGCACGAGGTGGTCGGCAACGTCAACGGCCGTATCTGTGTGCTGGTCGACGACATGATCGACACCGGCGGCACCATCTGCGCGGCGGCCGAGGCGCTGTTCGCCAACGGCGCCGAGGACGTGATCGTCACCGCCACCCACGGGGTGCTGTCCGGGCCGGCCGCCGACCGGTTGAAGAACTCCAAGGTGAGCGAGTTCGTGTTCACCAACACCCTGCCCACCCCCGGGGAGTTGGACATGGACAAGATCACGGTGCTGTCGATGGCGCCGACCGTCGCCCGCGCGGTGCGCGAGGTGTTCGAGGACGGCTCGGTGACCTCGCTGTTCGAGGAACAGGCGTGACCCGCGCGGTCACTCACTGATCGATTTACGGTACGGCCTCCCCGCCCGGTAAGCTCACCGCGTTGCTCGGCGAGGGAGGCCGTACCTTCGGGTGCGGCTGGTCCGTAATCGACGCGCTCTTCGTGGCAGTCACTCCGCTCCCCCGGTGTCACCGGCGGCCGGAGGACGGGTCCCTGGGTCGGGCACGACCAGCTGGTCAGTTCACCGACTGACCCGACCCACCGCACCCGACGAGGAGCGCCCCATGGCTGATGTGAGCCTGTCCGCGAAGGTCCGTACCGAGTTCGGCAAGGGCGCCTCGCGCCGTCTGCGCCGCGAGGAGAAGATCCCCGCCGTCATCTACGGCCACGGCGCCGACCCGGTCCACGTCGAGCTGCCCAGCTACGACATGATGATGGCCCTCAAGACCCCCAACGTCCTGATCAACCTGGACGTCGAGGGCAAGAAGGAACTGGTCATCCCCAAGGCCGTGCAGCGCGAGGCCATCCGTGGCTTCCTGGTGCACATCGACCTGCTCACCGTGAAGAAGGGCGAGCAGGTCAACGTCGAGATCCCGATCCACCTGGAGGGCGACCTCGGCCCCGGCCAGCACGTGCTGGAGCACGGTCTGAACGCCCTGCCGGTCCTGGCCGAGGCCACCCACATCCCCGAGTCGGTGACCATCTCCATCGAGGGCCTGGTGGCCGGCGACTCGATCCAGGCCAAGGACGTCAAGCTGCCCAAGGGCGCCACCCTGGACACCGACGAGGAGGTCATCGTGGTCCAGGTGCTCGCCGGCCAGCTGGAGGAGCCGTCCGCCGAGGGCGAGGGCGAGGACGGCGAGGAGAGCGCCGAGTAACCAACCTCCGCTCCTCACCCGTGGGGAGCCGAGACCGCCGGGGTGCCGTCCAGGCCCCCGGCGGTCGGTCCCTCGCGGGCGGGTAACCGGGCGGGGCCGTGATCGTGGGAGGTTCGCCCCGTTGGATTCGAGGACGTTCGGTTCGAGGGTGTTCGGTTCGTGGACGCGGCGGATGCGCCGTGGGAGGTTTCAGATGGCGGCCAGTACGCCCGGGGGCGAGGGCCCCTGGCTGGTGATGGGTCTCGGCAACCCCGGACCCCGGTACGCCGGCAACCGGCACAACGTCGGCTACATGGTGGTGGACGCCCTGGCCGAACGGATCGGGGGGCGGTTCAAGACGCACCGGGCCCGGGCCCAGGTGCTGGAGGGCCGGGTGGGTACTCCCGGCGCGGGCGGCCAACGGGTGGTGCTGGCCAAGCCGATGAGCTTCATGAACCTCTCCGGCGGCCCGACCTCCGCGCTGCGGGACTTCTACAAGACGCCGCTGGAGCGGGTGGTCGCCGTCCACGACGAGCTGGACATCGACTACGGCACCCTGCGGATCAAGCTGGGCGGCGGGGACAACGGCCACAACGGGCTGAAGTCCCTGACCAAGACCCTGGGCCCGGACTACCACCGCGTCCGGGTCGGCGTGGGCCGGCCGCCGGGGCGGATGCAGGTGGCCGACTACGTACTGCGGGACTTCTCCACCACCGAGCGCCGGGAGTTGGAGCACGTGGTGGAGCGGGCGGCGGACGCGGTGGAGTCGCTGTTGGTCGAGGGCCTGGCGCGTACCCAGAACAGCTACCACTGAGCACACCGCCCCCACGGCGCCCGCGTTGCCGTCACTTCGCGTCATCGGCCTTGACCGTCCGCCCGGGCATGGCCAAGGATCGCCGCCATGCCAGCCAGCACCCTCGCCAAACGCAGCCGTTCCCGCCGAGTCGGGGAGAGCGCCTTCGGGGTGCTGTTGCTGGCCAAGGTCGCGCTGATGGCGGCGCTGGCCGTACTGCTGCTGATCGCCGGGGTGTGGACCTCCTGGAGCACCGCCCGGCAGGCGATGTTCGCCCCCGCCTCCGAACGCGGCACCCTGATCGTCAACACCTGTGACCGCGCCGAGTGCCACGGCACCCTCACCCGCGCCGGGCACAAGCCCCGACGGGTCACCGTGACCAGGGTGGTCGCCAGCGAGGGCCGCACCCTGCCGGTGGCCCTGCGCTCGGAGGGACGGGACGTGGTGGTGCGTACCGGCCTGCCCGGGGTGGTGCACTCCTGGGTGCCGTTCGCCGGCTCCCTGCTGCTGGCCTCCCTGGTGGTGGCCGGCGGGCTGCGGATGCGACGTACCGCCTGGACGATGGGCCTGGTCGGCGCGGTGACCATGGCCGGCGCCTGGGCGCTCATCCACTGGGGCTGACCACCCGGGCGCCGGCCGGTACGCGCCCCCGTGGGGCCGGTCAGCCGGTGTTGCGCAGCCCGGCGGCCACCCCGTTGACGGTCAACAACAGTGCGCGGCTGAGGAGTTGGTCCGGTTCCCCGCCGGCCTCGATGGTCTGCCGCTGCCGGTGCAGCAGGGCGACCTGGAGGTAGGAGATGGGGTCCAGGTAGGCGTCCCGGATCTGGAAGGTCTGCCGCAGCGCCGGGTTGGAGCTGAGCAGTTCGTCACCGCCGGTGATCCGCAGCACCTCGGCCACGGTCAGCTCGTGCTCGGCCCGGATGGTGTCGAAGACGTGCCGCAGCTCCTTGGGGACCAGGGTGTCCACGTAGTGCTGGGCGATCCGCAGGTCCGTCTTGGCCAGGGTCATCTCCACGTTGGACAGGAAGTTCTGGAAGAAGTGCCAGTGCTCGTAGGCCTCCTCCAGCACGGGGGTCAGCCCGGCCTCCCGGGCGGCGCGCAGCCCGCTGCCCACCCCGAACCAGCCGGGCACGATCTGCCGGGACTGGGTCCAGCCGAACACCCAGGGAATGGCCCGCAGTCCGTCCAGTCCGGCGTCGCTGTCCGGGCGGCGGGAGGGGCGGGAGCCCAGGTGGAGTTCGGCGAGCTGGTCGACCGGGGTGGAGGCGAAGAAGTACGCCGGCAGGTCGGGGTCCTCCACCAGCCGGCGGTAGGTGCCGTGGGCCGCGTCGGAGACGGTGTCCATGGCGGCGTCCCAGCGGGCCAGGGCCTCGTCGGACTGGCGGGGCGCGGTGTGCAGGGCCGAGGCCTGGAGGGTGGCGGCCACCGTGAGTTCGAGGTTCTCCCTGGCCAGGGAGGGGATCAGGTACTTGTCCGAGATGACCTCGCCCTGCTCGGTGACCTTGATCTCGCCCTCCAGGGTGCCCCAGGGCTGGGCGAGGATCGCCGCGTGGGTGGGCCCGCCACCCCGGCCGACGGTGCCGCCCCGGCCGTGGAACAGCCGCAGCCGTACCCCGTGCCGGTGGGCGACGTCCCGCAGTCGACGCTGCGCGCGGTGGATCTCCCACTGGGAGGTGGTGATGCCGCCGAACTTGGAGGAGTCGGAGTAGCCGAGCATGACCTCCTGGAGGTCGCCGCGCAGGGAGACCAGCCTCCGGTAGGAGGGGTCGGAGAGCATGGCGTCCAGCAGCTCGTCGGCGATGCGCAGTTCGTCGGTGGTCTCCAGCAGGGGGACGATGCCGATCTTGGCCCAGCCGGCGTGCAGGTCGATCAGCCCGGCCTCGCGGGCCAGCACGGCGGCGGCGAACACGTCGTCGGCGCCCTGGCACATGGAGATGATGTACGACTCGATGACCTCGGGCCCGAAGGTGTCCATGGCCCGGCGCACGGTGCGGAAGACGTTCAGGGTCTTGGCGCCGGCCTCGTCCAGCGGCGCGGGGGTGGGCGCCAGCGGACGGCGGGAGCGCAGCTCCCGGGCCAGCAGCCGCTGGCGGTACTCGCGCGGCATGTCCACGTACCGCCAGGACTCCTCGCCCAGCCGGTCGAACAGCTGCCCCAGGGCGTGGTGGTGGGCCTCGGCGTGCTCGCGCACGTCCATGGTGGCGAGCTGGAGTCCGAACGCGGCCAGGGTGCGCAGCACCCGGGCGAGGTGCCCCTCGGCGACCAGTCCGCCCCGGTGCTCGCGCAGGGAGGTCTGGAGCAGCGTGAGGTCCTCCAGGAGTTCGCCGGTGCCCAGGTAGTCGCGGCCGGGCAGGTGCGGGCTGTCGCTGGCCAGCCGCTCCCGGGTGTTCAGCAGCTTCTGCCGTACGCAGGTGGCCTTGAGGCGGTACGGCTCCTCGGCGTTGAGCCGCTTGTAGCGGGGGCTGATCTCGGGCAGCCGCTCCAGGTCGCGTTCCAGGGAGTCCAGCAGTTCCTGGGTGACGCCGCAGTTGCGGATGGAGTTGGACAGCGCCCCGCGCAGCTCGTCGACGTGCAACAGCGCCTCGGTGATGCCGTGTTCGTGCTGGAGCAGCAGCACGTCCCAGGTGACCTGGGGGGTGACGTTGGGGTTGCCGTCCCGGTCGCCGCCGATCCAGGTGCCGAAGGTCAGCGGCCGGGTCTCGGTCGGCAGGCTCACCCCGGCCCGGGTGAGTTCGGCGGCCAGGTCCTCCAGTACGTCCCCGACGGCGCCCTGGTGGAGTTCGTCCAGGTAGTAGATGGCGTTGCGGGCCTCGTCCGCCGGTTCGGGGCGCACCACCCGCAGTTCGTCGGTCTGCCAGATCAGGTCGATGTTCTCGGCCAGCCGCCGGTCGCTGCGGGCCCGTTCGTTGGGGTCGGTGTCCTCCAGCAGGGCGGCGATCTTCCGCAGCTTGTTGAGGACCGAGCGGCGGGCGGCCTCGGTGGGGTGGGCGGTGAAGACCGGGCGCACCCCGAGGTGGGCGACGGTCTGGCGCAGGTGCTCGGGGTCGGCGTGGGCCAGCATGTCGGCGGTGCGGGACAGCAGCCCGCCCTCCTCGGCCCGGCGGGCCCGTAGTTCGCGGCCCCGGTGCACCTGCTCGGTGACGTTGGCGAGGTGGAAGTAGATGGAGAAGGCCCGCACCAGCTTGGCGGCGGTCTCCACCTCGGTGTCGCTGAGCAGTTGGGCCGCCGCCTCCCCGTCGCTCCGGGTCAGCGCCCGTACCCGCTCCACCAGGTCCAGCAGCTCTGGGCCCTCCTGGCGGACCAGGGTCTCGCCCAGTTGGTCACCGAGCCGCCGGATGTCCGCGCGCAGCGCGCTGGTGTCGGAGGGTTCGCCGGAGTCGGCACCGGGCGGGGGCACGGGGTGGGCGCCGGTCGCGTCGACGGGAGTTGTCGCGTCAGCACTGCTCATGAGGTGTGCGGCTCCTTGTGCAGCTTGCTTGTGGCAGGTCGCGGACCGCGCTGTCCGAGGTGGCCCAGGATATGCGGGGCGTGCCCGGCGCCCCCGACGAGTCCGGCGATCGGTACGCGGGCGCACTCTCGCACACCGGGGGCGCACTCGGCGGGCAGGCGCTCTGGTACGTACGGTGCGCCGGCCGGTCACGTCCTGCCGCCGGCCCCCGGGCGGTCCGGTCGCCGTGGTGGCCCCCGCCGGCCGGGACCCACCCGGTCACCTGGGGCGTGACCGTGGGAGGGCGGTCCCGAACGGGGTGGGGGCGGCGTTCGACAGTGCCAAACGTGGCGTGGTCCCCGTCACTCGGGTCTTGCCCCGAGCGCTCCGACTGCCATACTTACGTTGCCGTAGGTTACGGAACCGTAGCCAATCCCCCGTTCAATGAGGGACTTCTATGACCACAGGCCCCGACCTGCTCGCCGACACCGAGACGGCGAAATCGGAACCCGACGCGACCCCGACGGACTCGGCGACGCTCGGCGGTGAACAGCGAGGCTCGGTCGAGCAGATCGCTCTGCTGCTGTTCATCGTGGTGCCGTTCCTGGCACTGATCGCCGCCGTGCCGCTGATGTGGGGATGGGGTGTCAGCTGGCTGGACCTCGGCCTGATGACCGCCATGTACTACATCGGCTGCCACGGCGTGACCATCGGATACCACCGCTACTTCACGCACGGCTCGTTCAAGGCCAAGCCGGGGCTGCGCGCGACGCTGGCCATCATGGGCTCGCTGGCCCTGGAGGGCCCGGTGGTGCGCTGGGTCGCCGACCACCGCAAGCACCACAAGTTCTCCGACGCCGAGGGCGACCCGCACTCGCCGTGGCGGTTCGGCGAGACCGTACCGGCACTGATGAAGGGCCTGTGGTGGGCCCACATCGCCTGGATGTTCGACAAGGAGCAGACCCCGCAGCAGAAGTACGCCCCGGACCTGATCAAGGACCCGCTGGTGAACCGCATCTCCCGGCAGTTCGTGCTGTGGACCGTGGTCTCGCTGATGGTTCCCCCGCTGATCGGCGGGCTGGTGACCTGGTCCTGGCAGGGCGCCCTGTCGGCCTTCTTCTGGGGCTCGCTGGTGCGTGTGGCGCTGCTGCACCACGTCACCTGGTCCATCAACTCCATCTGCCACGCGGTCGGCAAGCGGCCGTTCCGCTCCCGGGACCGCTCCGGCAACGTGTGGTGGCTGGCGATCCTGTCCTGTGGCGAGTCCTGGCACAACCTGCACCACTCCGACCCCACCTCCGCCCGACACGGCGTGCTGCGCGGCCAGTTGGACTCCAGCGCCCGCATCATCCGCTGGCTGGAGAAGGCCGGCTGGGCCTACGACGTCCGCTGGCCGAAGGCCTCCCGTATCCAAGCCCGTCGGCAGGACGGAGTGCCCGAGGGGGCATGATGGGGCCGTGGCCGACCATGACTCCCCCTGCGTCGTTGACCGTTCCGTCGTGGTCGACCCCACCGTGGCCCTCTCCTCCGGGAGAGGGACCGCCGTGGTGACTCCCCCGGGCGTCACCACGGCCCCGCCCGTCGGCACCGAGGACCGCGCGGGCAACGACTCGTGGGGTGGCAGCGTGACCGATACGGAGGGCGGCAAGCCCGGCAAGACCGGCAAGCGTCGGCGGGGTCGGCGCCGGATGACCGGCGAGGAACGTCGGGAACAGTTGCTGGACATCGGCCGTACGGTGTTCGCCGACCGTGGCTTCGAGGGCACCTCGGTGGAGGAGATCGCCGCCAAGGCGGGGGTCTCCAAGCCGGTGGTGTACGAGCACTTCGGCGGCAAGGAGGGCCTCTACGCGGTCGTGGTCGACCGCGAGATGCGCAGACTGCTCAGCATGGTCACCAGCTCGCTCAACAGCGGCAACCCCCGGGAGCTGCTGGAGCAGGCGGCGTTCGCGCTGCTGGACTACATCGAGCAGTACACCGACGGGTTCCGCATCCTGGTGCGGGACTCCCCGGTGGCCCAGTCCACCGGCAACTTCGCCTCCCTGATCAGCGACATCGCCACCCAGGTCGAGGACGTGCTCGGGGTGGAGTTCAAGGCCCGGGGCTTCGACGCCAAGCTGGCCCCGCTGTACGCGCAGGCGCTGGTGGGCATGGTGGCGTTGACCGGACAGTGGTGGCTGAACGCGCGGAAGCCGAAGAAGGCCGAGGTGGCCGCCCACCTGGTGAACCTGGCCTGGCGGGGCCTGGACGGCATGGAGCCCAAGCCCCAGCTGATCGGCCGCCGCCGCATCTGACCCCCGCCCACCGCCCGCGACCACCGGCCGGCTGGGCCCGACGGGTCAACTCCCGCCCGTGTCGCGGGAGTCGGGCTCGTACTGGAGGAACTCCAGCCGGTTGCCCACCGGGTCGTGGGTGTGGAACCGCCGCTCGTGCGGCAGCGCCTCGTCCCACCGGACCCGGTACCCGGCCCCCTCCAGCCGCCGCGCCAGGGCGGTCAGGTCGCGTACCCGCAGCCCGGGGTGGGCCTTGCCCGCCGGCCGGAAGTCCGCCTCCACCCCCAGGTGCAGGCTCACCGGCCCGGCGGTGAACCAGCAGCCGCCCCGCGCGGCCAGCTCCGGGGGTTTGGGCACCTCGGTCATGCCGAGCAACCGCCCGTAGTAGGCGCGCAACCGGTCCTCGCTGCCGGCCGGTACCGCCAGCTGTACGTGGTCCAGCGACACGATCACCGGCGCACCGCCACCACGAAGATCCGGCGGAAGGGGAAGTAGGTGCCCGCCTCGGTGGCCGGATAGGCCTCGCGCAGCAGGGCCGCGTAGCTGTCGAGAAACTCCTCGCGTGCCTCCGGCTCGCCCTCCAGCCGGTCCAGTACCGGTCGCAGTCCGGTGCCCGAGATCCAGTCCAGCACCGGGTCGGGCCCCTGGAGCAGGTGCAGATAGGTGGTCTCCCAGGCGTCGACCTCCCGGGCCAGCGGGGCCAGCAGCCGGTGGTAGCCGGCCGGGTCCAGTACCGCCGGCTCCCTGGGCGGGCCCAGCAGCTCCCGCCAGCGGGGGGAGCGCCGCAGCCGGTTCAGCAGCGCGTGGCTGGGCGCCTCGTGGTTGCCCGGCACCTGGAAGGCCAGTACGCCCCCGGGCGGCAGCGCCTCCAGCCACCGCGGCAGCAGCCGGTGGTGACCGGGCCCGTCCTCGGGGGTGACCCACTGGAGGGCCGCGTTGGAGAACAGCAGCTGCTCGCCGTCGGGGTGCCAGTGCTGGAGGTCGGCCCGCCGGAAGTCGATCCGCCCACCCTCGGGGGTGCCCCCGGCGTACGGGGCGGCCCGCCCGAGCATGGCCGGGGAGCTGTCGTAGCCGGTGACGTGGGCGGTGGGCCAGCGTTCCAGCAGGGGGAGGCTGGGGCCGCCCGGGCCGCAGCCGAGGTCGGCCACCCGGGGGTGGGGATGTGGCGGATCGGGCACCCGGGCCAGCAGGTCGTGGACCGGGCGGAGCCGGGGCGCCTGGTGGCGGAGGTACCGCTCGGGGTCCCAGCTGGGGGCGCGGTGGGTCATGGGGCCAGGGTGCGCCCGATATATCTTGACGTCAAGAGACTTCACGTCGACAGAACCTCTACACTGATCCACCATGGAGGACGAGGTCGACAGACTGGTGGCCGCATGGCGTCGGGAACGCCCCGACCTCGACGTGGACCCCCTGGAGGTGCTCAGCCGCGTCAGCAGACTCGCGCGCCACCTGGACCGGGCACGCCGTATCGCCTTCGCCGAACACGCCCTGGAACCCTGGGAGTTCGACGTACTCACCGCGCTACGCCGGGCCGGGCAGCCCTACCAGCTGTCCCCCGGACAGCTGCTCACCCAGACCCTGGTCACCTCCGGCACCATGACCAACCGCATCGACCGGCTGGCCAAGAAGGGACTGGTGGCCCGACAGCCGGACCCCAACGACCGACGCGGCGTACTGGTACGACTCACCGACGAGGGACGGGACCGGGCCGACAGCGCCCTGGCCGGACTACTGGCCCAGGAACGCGCCATCCTGGCCGAACTGTCCACCGCGCAACGCTCCGAACTCGCCGCGCTGCTCCGCCAGTTGACCGCGCCCTTCGACAACGTCCCCAGCTGAACCGCCCACGCTCCCGCAGCCGTACGGGCCCCTGAGGCGGCACGTACGACCCCGGGGCGTCGCACCTCGCCGCGCCGTCACCGTGCGGGCCCCACAAGACGCTCACCGGCGCCCGTACCCCAACCGGCGGCGCCCGGTCGCCTCGGACACCAGCCACTCGGCAGCTGCCCACCGGACCCGGCGCCCAGCCACCACGGGCGCGTGGCCACCCACGAGAAGCCGCGCCCTAACCGGCCCCCGCGACCGCCGAGGACTCCTCACGCTCCACCGGATCCACCCCCGCCCGCCGGGCGAGCGCCACCGCCGCCAGCGTCGAGTGCACCCCCAACTTGCCCAGCACGTTCTGCATGTGGGTACGCACCGTGTGCGGCGACAGGAACAACCGCTCCGCCACCGCCTTGCGGCCCAACCCCGCCACCATGCAGCGCAGCACCTCACGCTCCCGGGGAGTCAGCGCCTCCACCAGACGCTCACTCTCCGTACGGTGCTGACGGGTCACCGTCAACTCCCGCACCACCCCGGTCAACAACGACGGCGCCAGATGGGTCTCGTCCCGCAGCACGCCCCTGATCACCTGGAGCAACCGGGAGAGCGAACAATCCTTGGCCACCCAACCCGAGGCACCGGCCTGCAAGGCGGCGGCGGCGTGCCGGGGATCGTCCCGGTCGGCCAACAGCACCACCCGCACCCGTGGATGGGTCACCCGCATCCGGGCGGCCAGGGCCACCCCCGGCGCGCTCACCGCACCCTCAACGGGCCCCTCGCCCTCCTCGCCCTCGCCCCCGCCGAGATCGGCGTCCACCAGGGCGACGTCGAAGGGCCGGTGCTCGGCCACCCCGCGCTCCAGACAGCGCAAAGCGGCCGGCGCACTGCCGGCCGCCGCCACCTCCACATCCTGTTCGGCCGTGAACGCCGTGGCGAGCGACTCGGCGAAGATGCGGTGGTCGTCGACCACCAGCACCCTGATCCGTTGCATGGCACCCCCTGCGAAGTCCTGGACAAGACCGGCATCGGCCCCGGGACACGGCCAGCGCCACGGGGTCAGCAGTGCCCCGTGAACACGACCTCGACACGCCCTCTCGCGGGCGGGTGACCCCCGCCTCCAGCACCGGGCGGCCGACACGTCCTCGTGCACCCGACCGCCTCCGGCCCCCACCGGCGCGTTGTTGAACAGACTACGTACCCGCCTTCCCATGGGAAGGCCAACGGCAAAACTGCTTACCGCGAACAGGGCCCCGCAAACCGAACCCGCCCCACCCCCGGTACGTCCCGGTAGGCCAAGCCCCTCCACCGAAGCCCCGCACACCACGCCCCGGCCGGCCCGAACGGCACCCCACCGCCCCGGAACCCGGCTCACCCCACCCGACGGGCACCCTCACCCGCCACCACGGTGAACACCCTCGGCCGGACGAAACCCGCCCCGGAGAACGCGGCCACCACCGCCTCCCCCACCGACTCGGCCCGCTCCGCCTCCACCAACACCAGCGCCGACCCACCGAAGCCACCCCCGGTCATCCGGGCACCCAACGCCCCCGCCTCCCCGGCCGCCGACACCACCAGGTCCAACTCCGGGCAGGAGACCGCGAAGTCGTCCCGCAGCGAAGCGTGACCGGCGTACAGCACCGGCCCCACCTCACGGGTACGCCCGGACTCCAGCAGCTCCACCGTCTCCCGCACCCGCCGGTTGTCGGTCACCACATGCCGCACCAACGGCACCAGCGCCGGATCGTCCAAGCGTCCCAACGCCGCGTCCAACTCCTCGAACCCCACGTCCCGCAGCGCCGGCACCCCCAACAGCGCGGCGGCCCGCTCACAACCGGCCCGACGGGCCGCGTACGCCCCGTCCGCCAGGTCGTGCCGCACCCGGGTGTCGACCACCAGCAGCCGCAGCCCCTCCCGCTCCAACTCCAACGGCACCCGCCGCTTCCCCAGGTCCCGGGTGTCCAGGAACAGGGCATGACCGGCCGTACAGCAGGCGGAAGCGGTCTGGTCCATGATCCCGCACGGCACCCCGACGAACGCGTTCTCCGCCCGCTGGCACACCAGGGCCAACCGCTGCGGCTCCACCTCCACCCCGTACAGGTCACACAGGGCCAGCCCGGTGGACACCTCCAACGCCGCCGAGGACGACAAGCCCGCCCCGGTCGGCACCGTGCTGCGCACATGCACGTCCGCCCCACCCACCGGCAACCCCGCCTCCCGCAGCGCCCACGCCACCCCGGCCGGGTACGCCGCCCAGCCCAGGTCACGGTTGTCGCCCGGACGCAGGTCGGCCACCGCCACCCGTACCGGCTCCTCCGGCCGGTCCCCCGAGTGCAGCCGCAGCACCCCGTCGTCCCGGCGGCGCGCCGCCACCAGGCAGGAGTGCGGCAGGGCCAGCGGCAGCACGAACCCGTCGTTGTAGTCGGTGTGTTCACCGATCAGGTTGACCCGGCCCGGCGCCGCCCACACCCCGTCGGGGTCGGTGTCGAACGCCGCCCGGAAACCGTCCCGGGTCTCGGTCGGGCCGTGGCCGAGGGCCACCATCAGCGCACCCCCGCACCCCGGTCGGCGCCGTCCCGGGCGAACCGCCAGGCGTCGGCCACGATCCGCTCCAGCCCGGCACGGCTGGGCCGCCAACCCAGCGCCTCCCGGGCCCGGTCGGCGGAGGCCACCAGCACCGCCGGGTCCCCGCCCCGCCGTTCGGCCACCACCTCGGGCACCGGATGACCGGTCACCTGGCGGGCGCTGGCGATCACCTCCCGCACCGAGAAGCCGTCGCCGTTGCCCAGGTTGCACACCAGGTGCTCGCCGGCCCGGGCGTGCTCCAGGGCCAGCAGGTGGGCCTCGGCGAGGTCGGAGACGTGGATGTAGTCCCGTACACAGGTGCCGTCCGGGGTGGGGTAGTCGTCGCCGAACACCGAGATCGCCTCCCGCTGCCCGAGGGCCACCTGGAGGACAAGCGGGATCAGGTGGGACTCGGGATCGTGCCGCTCCCCGTACCACCTGCCGTCCGGCGCCTCGTGCGCGCCGGCCACGTTGAAGTACCGCAGGGACACCGCGGCCAGCCCGTGCGCCAGGCACTCGCCGGCGATCATGTGGTCCACGGCCAGCTTGGAGGCGCCGTAGGGGCTGGTGGGCGCGGTGGGGTCGGACTCGGTCAGCGGGGTGCGGACCGGTTCGCCGTAGGTGGCCGCCGTGGAGGAGAACACCAGCCTGCGCACCCCGGCCGCCCGCATCGCCGACAGCAGTTCGAGGGTGCCGCCGACGTTGTTGCGCCAGTACTTCTCCGGGTGCCGCACCGACTCCCCCACCTGGGAGAACGCCGCGAAGTGCAGCACCCCCGAGAAGGAGTCGTCCAGCCAGGCGGCGGCGTCCTGCACCCGGCCCTCGACCAGTCGCGCGCCCGGCGGCACCGCCTCCCGGAAGCCGGTGCTCAGGTCGTCCAGGACGACCACCTCGTGGCCCGCCTGGACCAGATGTGCGGCGACCACACTGCCGACGTATCCCGCGCCGCCGGTCACCAGGTACTTCTCGCTCACTCGCTCGCCACCTCTCGCAGTCGCTGTGCCGCGGCCTCCGGCGGTACGTCGTTGATGAACGCGTCCATGCCCGACTCGGATCCCGCGAGGTACTTCAGCTTGTCCAACGTCCGACGGATGGTGAACAGCTCCAGGTGGAGCGCGAACCGCTCCCGGTGCGCCTCCCCCACCGGCGCCTGGTGCCAGCCGGAGATGTACGGGGTGGGCGGGGCCTGCGGGCCGAAGATCCGGTCGAAGCGCCGCAGCAACTCCAGGTAGACCCCGGGAAGTTCCGCCCTCGCCCCGGCCCCCAGCGACGGCAGGTCCGGCACCCGGGCCCGGGGGTAGAGGTGCACCTCGTACGGCCAGCGCGCGGCGTGGGGCACGAACGCCGTCCAGTGGCCGGTGTCCAGCACCACCCGCCGGCCGTCCCGGCGTTCCCGGTCCACCAGCTCGTCGAAGAGGTTGCCCCCGGTACGCCGGTGGTGGGCGTCGACCGAGCGCAGCACCCGCGCGGTACGGGGGGTGATGAAGGGGTAGCCGTAGATCTGGCCGTGGGGGTGGCCGAGGGTGACCCCGATCTCCGGGCCACGGTTCTCGAAGCAGTAGACCTGCTCCACTCCGGGCCGGGCGGACAGTTCGGCGGTGCGGTCGGTCCAGGCGGCCAGGACCAGGGCGGCCTGGGGTTCGTCGAGGTCGGCGAAGGAAGCCCGGTGGTCGGGGGTGAAGCACACCACCTCGCAGCGACCCACCCCCGGGCGGCTGGCGAAGGGGGGCGGCTCCCCGCCCGTCCGGTCGGTTCCGCTCCCCGGGGTGCCGGGCGGCGACGTCTCCCCGGGGGCCGGCGTCCCGGCGAAGGAGGGGAACCGGTTCTCGAAGACGGCCACCTCGTAGTCCGGTTCGGGGATCTCGCTGGGGCGGCCCTCCCGGCTGGGGCACAGCGGGCACTGGTCGGGCGGCGGGTGGTAGGTGCGGGACTGCCGGTGGGCGGTGACGTCCACCCACTCGTCGAGCAGGGGGTCGAAGCGCAGTTCGGAGTCGGTGCGGGTGGGCTCCAACGGCCGCTGGTCCACGGCCTGTCGGGGGGTCTCGTGGCTGTCGTAGTAGACGATCTCGCGGCCGTCCGCGAGGCGGCGGCTGGTCCTTCTCACGCTTCTCCTCCAGCGGACTCGGGGCACCGCCCGGCTGCCCGACCGCGAACCCACCCCACTCCAACACAACTCAACACAATGAATCACAACCGCACAGTTTGGTCAATGCACCGCGTGCCCCACGGGCAACAACCGGCATTCCCGGACAATCTCACGAAGTCGCCAGCGAGATCCGTTCGACTCGACCATAACCAAACAGCAAAGTGCAACAAGTGTCTTCAAAAAGCTAAGTGTGGGGAGTAGTTTCGCCCCGGTTCGCGGCACAGCCGGCGCCACGAGCCAGAGCCGCCGATCTCATCGGGCGGCGGTGCCTCCCCGTACCCCCGCGAAAAGAGTGAGAATGCAACATCTGGCCGAAGGGCTTCGGCTCGACACCAACGCTCTCGACTACACGCTGCTGAGCATCTACTTCGTGGTCGTCCTCGGGATCGGCTTCGCCGCCCGGCGCAGCGTCAAGACCAGCCTCGACTTCTTCCTCTCGGGCCGGTCACTCCCCGCCTGGATCACCGGTCTCGCCTTCGTGGCCGCCAACCTGGGGGCCACCGAGATCCTCGGCATGGCGGCCAACGGCGCGCAGTACGGCGTCTACACCGTGCACTGGTACTGGATCGGCGCCATCCCCGCCATGGTCTTCCTCGGCCTGGTGATGATGCCCTTCTACTACGGCTCCAAGGTGCGGTCGGTGCCCGAGTTCCTGCTCCACCGCTTCGGGCCCTCCTCCCACCTGCTCAGCTCGGTGATCTTCGCCGTCTCCGCCGTGCTGATCGCGGGCGTCAACCTCTACGCCATGGCCATCGTGCTGGAGGCCCTGCTGGGCTGGCAGCAGTGGGTGGCCATCGTGGTGGCCGGCTTCTTCGTCCTCGCCTACATCACCCTGGGCGGGCTCTCCTCGGCCATCTACAACGAGGTGCTCCAGTTCTTCGTGATCCTCGCCGCCCTCATCCCGCTGACCGTGGTCGGCCTGAAGCGGGTGGGCGGCTGGGACGGGCTGTCCGACTCGCTCACCGACTCCCAGGGCGGCGCCTTCCTCACCGCCTGGGAGGGCACCGGCATCGGTTCCGACAACCCGCTGGGCGCCAACTGGCTCACCATCGTGCTGGGGTTGGGCTTCGTGATGAGCTTCGGCTACTGGACCACCAACTTCGCCGAGGTCCAGCGGGCGCTGTCGGCGAAGAACATGTCGGCCGGCAAGCGCACCCCGCTGATCGCGGCCTTCCCCAAGATCCTCATCCCCATGGTGGTGGTCGTCCCCGGCCTGATCGCCCTGGTCATGGAACCCACCCTGGGCAAGGCCGACTCGGGGCTCCAGTACAACGACGCCATCCCCCTGCTGATGCGGGACCTGCTGCCCAACGGCGTACTGGGGATCGCGGTGACCGGTCTGCTGGCCGCCTTCATGGCCGGCATGGCCGCGAACGTCTCCTCGTTCAACACCGTGTTCACCAACGACATCTGGGCCGCCTACGTGCGGAAGGGCCGGACCGACGAGCACTACCTGCACGTGGGGCGGGTGATCACCGCGGTCGGCGTGCTGATCGGCATGGGGACCGCGTTCATCGCCGCCTCGTTCAGCAACATCATGAACTACCTCCAGACGTTGTTCTCCTTCTTCAACGTCCCCCTGTTCGTGGTCTTCATCATCGGCATGTTCTGGAAGCGCACCACCCCGGCCGCCGGCTTCTGGGGCCTGCTGAGCGGCACCCTCGCCGCGATGATCAACTACTTCTGGTTCTACAAGCAGGGCGTCATCAGCATCCCCAGCGACCAGGGCGCCAACTTCGTCTCCTCCATCGTCGCCTTCGTGGTCGGCGGCGTGGTCATGGTGGTCCTCACCATGGTCACCAGGCCCAAGCCGGTCGAGCAGCTGGCCGGGCTGGTGTACGGCACCACCTCCCCCGGGATGCAGGAACCACCGGCCGAGGGCGACGACGCCTGGTACCGCCGCCCCGCGCTGCTGGGCTGGGGCGCGATCATCCTCGCCGCCGCCTGCTACATCCCGTTCTCCTTCTGAAGCCGCGAGGAGCTGACTCACCATGAGCACCCAGGGCAACCCCGAAGAACACACCCCCGGCCCGGAGTCCCTGCACTCCACCGAGTCCCTGCACTCCACCGACCCGGCGGCCGTCGCCGAGGAGGTCACCGAACTGGAGAAGCAGTCGGCCACCGCGGCCCGACTGTTCGACGTACGCCGCATCATCGGCGGACTGTTCGTGGTCTACGGGGTGATCGTCACCGTCGCCGGGATCTTCGCCTCGGACGAGGACCTCAAGAAGGCCCAGGACATCAACATCAACCTGTGGACCGGACTGGGAATGCTGGCACTTGGCCTGTTCTTCCTCGTCTGGCTGCGGGTGAGCCCCACCGTCCCGCCACCGCCACCCGAGGAACTGCGGGAGGCCCAGGAGGGCCAGGGCACCTGACCCGCACGCCCGCCTGATCCCCACGGCCGCCCCCGGCACACCCCGGGGGCGGCCGTGTCCGTGGAGGAACCGCCCCGGCTCAGCCCGGGGCCGTACCGGACCGGTCCGTGACGGCGGCGAGCCCGCCCGCCCGGTCCAACAGCCCGGTACGCGCGGCCAGGGCGGCGGCCTCCAACCGCGAGCCGACCTCCAGCTTCATCAACACCCGCTGCACATGGGTACGCGCCGTGCTGGAGGCGATCCCCATGCCCTGGGCGATCAGCTGGGTGTCCTCGCCCTCCGCCACCCGCACCAGCACCTCCACCTCCCGGGGGGTGAGCACCCGCAGCAGCCGGGCCGCCTCGTCGTCGGGCTCCGCCGAGGGATACAGGAGCTCGCGGAAGGACTGCTGCAACAGCTGGGGGGCGACCGCCGACTCCCCGGCCCGGGCCTTGAGCATGGCCCGTTCCACTCCGTCGATGCGCTCGTCGTGCCGTACGTAGCCGGAGGCGCCGGCCGCCAACGCGGCGGCCACCCCACGGGGGTTGGGCACCGGTCCCAGCACCACCACCGCGACCTGGGGCTTTTCCTGCTTGATCCGCACCACCGGGTCGAAGGCGCCGGCCTCGGCCGGGGCGGCCGTACCCATCAGGCACACCTCGGGGGCCCGGGCGATGACCAGGTCGGCCGCCCCACCACACGGGGCGGTGGCCGCGAGCACCCGATGACCGCGCAGTTTCAACGCCGAGGCCAACGCCTCGGCGTGCAGCCGGTGATCGTCCACCACGATCAGTCGCGCGCTCATCCGCTCCCTCTTCCCACGGTTCCCGGTGTCGCCCGAGCCCTGGAGTCCGCTTTCCTCCCCCTGCCCCGGTCCCCCTGTCGATTCCCGGCAAGCTACACCTGGCGTCAGCTTTCGGCCATACATCGTGACCCCGACGGCAGCCGCCCGGGAACGCCCCGGAACGACCGAGGGGCCGCCGGACCCCGCGTTCCCACGGTGGTCCAACGGCCCCTGTACTCGGGCCACTCGGCCCGGTGTCTAGTTGGCGCTGCCGTAGCCCAGCGCGATGTACCTGCTCAGGTCGGAGTCACGTACCGTGCTCGACTGCAGGAACAGGCGACCGTCCCGGTAGATCACCATGTCCCGGCTGATGCCGTAGGACAGGTTCCGCTCCTCGTCGGTGAACGGCAGCCGCAGCCAGGTGGACTGCTTGGCCTCCGAACCGGAGGTGTCGATGTGGATCACCTCGCCACCGATGTCCGTACCCGAGCCCTTGTACGCCAGGATGCCGCCCTTGGCCTTCTGGATGGGCCGCATGGTGCGCTTCTCCCCGGCGTCCGCCTTCCACAGGGTCTTGCCGGTGTTGAAGTCGAAGGCCCAGATCTCGTTCGTCCGGCCGTAGGCGGAGCTGCCCTCGTGCTCCTTGGACGGGAGGTACACGCCCTTCTCGTCGGCGACGACGTTGAAGCAGCCGCCCACACCCCAGTCGGTGTCACACCGCAGCTCGTACTTGTCCTTCGGCACGGAGATGCGGGCCTTCTTCTTGAACGACTCGTCCACCGTGTACAGGTCGGTCAGCGAGTAGTCGCCCACGCCGACGCCCACCACCAGCGGGTCCACCGAGACGATGTTGAACGCCTGCACCTTGTTGGGCAGCCCGCTGAACTCCTTGACCTTCTTGCCCGACGAGTTCAGCTCCTGGACCTTGTACGTGCTGTTGGTGAACGTCCCACAACGGACCGCCGCCAACATGCGGCTGCCCCCCGCGTACCCGTAGTCCGCGCAGTTGCCGCTGGCGGTCTGCTGCCACAGCTTCTTGCCACTGAGGCGGTAACCCGCCGAACCACGGGAGCCGTTCGCCACCGCCACCATGTCGTCGGTGATCGCCACCGAGGACAGCGTGGAGTACCCCTCACCGCCCGGCAGCGGCTTGTCCCACACCTTCTTGCCCTTGCGGATGTCCAGCAGGGCCATGGTGTCGCACTTGACCAGGGACTTCTCGGGGGCCTTCTCGGTGTAGGTGACGGCGACCTTGCCGTCGGCGCTCTGCGTCTCGGTCGCCGTGCAGGTGCCCTTGCCCACCGGGATCTTCCAGACCTCGCGCCCGCTGTCCCGGTCGTACCCCACCACGTGGTCCACGGCCGTCTTCACCAACAGCTTGTCGGTGGCCCAGGCACCACGGGAGTCCCTGCTGAACTCACCGGAGGTGCCGGGAGCCGGCACCTTGAACAGCTGCTTGCCGTCGGTCGACTGGGGCTTGGTGGCGCCCTCCTGCGTCTGGGTCGGCTTGGGCTTCGCCTCGTCGTCGCCGCCCTTGTCGTCGTCCTTCCCGACCAGGAAGAACACCCCGAGTCCGGCGATCACCACCAGGGCCACCACGCCCGCGATCATCCCGTACAGCTTGCCCTTGCCCCCACCGGAACCACCGGGGGGCATGGGCCCGCCGGGCACCGTCGGATAACCGCCGGGCTGCTGGTACATCGGCGCCTGTGGGTAGCCGTAGCCCTGGTGGGCACCGGGCGGAGGCGTCTGCGGGTAGCCGTACCCGGGCGGCGGGGGCGGCGTCTGGCCCGGCTGCTGCGGGTAGCCGTAGCCCTGGTGGGCACCGGGCGGAGGCGTCTGCGGATACCCGTACCCGGGCGCACCCGGAGGCGGGGGCGGCGTCTGACCGGGCTGCTGCGGGTAGCCGTAGCCTCCCGGGGGCGCCGGAGGCGGAACCGGCCCGCCGGCCTGGGTGCGACCGTCGTTGGGGGAGCCGCCGGGCGGCGGCGGAGGGGTGGGCTGGCCGGCCTGGGTCTGCGCGTCGTTCACCGAACCGCCGTCGGACGACGAGCCCTTGTCGGAGCTCTTCGACAGGTCGGGCTGGCCCTGCCCACCGGGCTGCTGCGGATAACCGTAACCAGGGGTGTTACCAGAGGCACCATCGCCACCCGGTGGCGGCTGACTGGGGGGAGGTGGTTGCGACATGGGATTCCCTCGTTAACGACGAGCCGCCGCCCCACAGGCCACCAGAAACAACGAAAGTGGCGAAATCGGACACCAGCGCGTCAAACATCGACGATGTGAGCGGTAGTTCTTTCTACCACTGGACGACGACAACTCTCACCGTGGTTCCCCGGCCCACAGGCCCCCGATACCAGCCCGGGACGGCGCCGTTATCCCCGTGTAGCTCGGGCCCCCGCCCCCGTACGAACCGGGCCGGCCACCGGGCGGTGGCCTCCCTCACACCCCACCGACAACCCGTGCCGGGGGCGCCGTCCGCACACCCGTCGCCGGTACCGAACCGGCGGCGGCCCGGCCGCCCCTGCCCAGGAGCCGCCGGCTCGGGTCACGCCTCCTCGGCCAGCTCCAGCCAACGGTTCTCCAACTCCTCGCGCTCGGCCGCCAACTCCCGCAGGGTCCCGTCCAGTTCGGCGACCTTCGTGAAGTCCGTGGCGTGCTCCGCCATCCCCGCGTGCAGGGTCTTCTCCTGCTCCGCGATCCGGTCCAACCGGCGCTCCACCCGCTGCAGTTCCTTCTGCGCGGCCCGGGAAACCGCCGCCGAACGGGGCTTCTCCGCCGCCGGAGCGGCCACCGCCGGGGCGGGGACGCTCTCCGTCCGCAGCCGCTCCCGACGCTCCAGGTACTCGTCCACCCCGCGCGGCAGCATCCGCAACGTCCGGTCCCCCAGCAGCGCGTAGATCCGGTCGGTGGTCCGCTCCAGGAAGAAACGGTCGTGGGAGATCACCACCAGCGACCCCGGCCACCCGTCCAGCAGGTCCTCCAACTGCGTCAGGGTCTCGATGTCCAGGTCGTTGGTCGGCTCGTCCAGGAACAGCACGTTGGGCTCGTCCATCAACAGCCGCAGCATCTGCAGACGCCGACGCTCACCACCCGACAGGTCCCCCACCGGCGTCCACTGCTTCTGCTTGCCGAAGCCGAACCGTTCACACAGCTGAGAGGCGGTCATCTCCCGACCCTTGCCCAGGTCCACCCGCCCCCGGATCTGCTCCACGGCCTCCAACACCCGCAGCTGGCCGGGGAGTTCGACCACCTCCTGGGACAGGTACGCCAACTTCACCGTCTTCCCCACCCGGATACTGCCAGCCGCCGGCTGCACCTCACCGCCGGTACGGGCCGCCTCGGCCAACGCCCTCAGCAACGAGGTCTTACCGGCACCGTTCACCCCCACCAGCGCGAAACGGTCCCCGGGGCCGATCTGCCAGGTGAGCCGGTGCAGCAACTCCTTGGACCCGGCCTCCAACCGCACGTCCTCCAGGTCGAACACCGTCTTGCCCAACCGGGAGTTGGCGAAGCGCATCAACTCCGCCTGGTCGCGAGGCGCCGGTACGTCCGCGATCAGCGCGTTGGCCGTCTCGATACGGAACCGGGGCTTGCTGGTACGCGCCGGGGCACCCCGACGCAGCCAGGCCAACTCCTTGCGCATCAGGTTCTGGCGCTTGGCCTCCTCGGTGGCCGCGATCCGCTCCCGCTCGGCCCGGGCGAAGACGTAGTCGCTGTACCCGCCGTCGTACTCGTGGACCGCCCCGCCCTGCACGTCCCACATCCGGGTGCACACCTGGTCCAGGAACCAACGGTCGTGGGTGACGCAGACCAACGCGGAACGCCGCTGGGCGAGATGACGCGCCAACCAGGCGATGCCCTCCACGTCCAGGTGGTTGGTCGGCTCGTCCAGAACGATCAGGTCAGGGTCGTCGATGAGCAACTTGGCCAACGCGATACGGCGCCGCTCACCACCCGACAGCGGACCGATCACGGTGTCCAGCCCGGACGGGAAGGACGGCAGGTCCAGGCCGCCGAACAGCCCCGTCAGCACGTCCCGGATACGCGGGTCACCCGCCCACTGGTGGTCCGCCAGGTCCCCCACCACCTCGTGCCGCACGGTGGCCTCAGGGTCCAGCGAGTCCTGCTGGGTCAGCAGCCCCAGCCGCAGACCGCCCAGGTGCGTGACCCTCCCCCGGTCCGGCTCCACCTTCTTCGCCAGGACCTCGATCAGGGTCGTCTTGCCGTCCCCGTTCCGGCCCACCACCCCGATCCGGTCCTCCTCGCTGACGCCCAGGGAAATCCCGTCCAGCAGGGTCCGGGTGCCGTACACCTTGCTCACGGTTTCCAGGTTGACGAGGTTGACGGGCATGGGGCTCCTCAGCAGGGGGTGGACCAAGCCGCCCAGCCTAGTTGGTGACGGGGGTACCCCTGGTCCGGTGGTGGGGAGACGGGAGCCTGGGGGGGTGCTGGGTGGGGCTCCTTGGGAGGGGTGGGGGCACCTCTTTGGGGGCGAGTGGTGGGGGGCATCTTGGGGGGTGGTGGGTGGGGACGGGCACTCTGGCTGTGGGGTGAGTGAGTGGTGGGGGCGTTTTGGTGGGGACGACGGTGGAGACGGGCGCCCTGGTCGTGGGGTGAGTGAGTGGTAGGGGTGAGTGGTGGGGGGTGCTTTGAAGGGGCAACTCGCTGTGGCGGGTCACGTGACCGGGGCGGCGGGGTGGGGGCCCGCCTCGATGCGGTGCGATGCCGAGGGTGCGCCTGCGGGGTGCGAAGGGTCGCGGTGGGTGGGGTCGAGGCGTCAACTGCCGGGGAGGAGCACGGGGCGGGGTTGTATGACGAGTGGGGGTGCCTGTGGATAACTCACGGCACCTGTCAGGGGATTTGTGCATCATGGTGCGTGCTGCGGCGGCCTTCGGTCCTCGACCGTACGGGCCCGCCTCCCGATCACTCCGGTGACCGGGTAGCGGGTGGACCGAAGTGGCTGCTCAGGAGATACGCGCGGCTCCTGAGCGGCCAAGAGGTGGTGGTGGCGGAGGGTGGGCACGGGGAGGGGAGGCCCCAAGAAGGGCAACCAACACACAACAACCTCACGCCGCGCACAGTGCTGCCCGAGTGCTGCCCGCACGCGCGTCCCCGCCCTCCACCTTTCTTCCGCCAGCCGTGCCCCCTCTGCCCACCCCTCCCCACCCCCCACGCGAAGGCTGTGAGACTGAACCCATGAACGAGTTGACCCGGTTCCGGGAGGCAGCTGTCACAGCGGCGGCCGGAGGGGCCGACGCACGGGAAGCGGCCGACACCGCACGGGAGTTGGTGTCCGAACTGGGCGTGCGCACCGTCGTACTGGTGGAGGGGGAGAGCGACCGGGTGGCCCTCGACACTCTGGCTGGCCGACAGGGGCGAAGCCTGGATGCCGAGCGGGTCCCCGTCGTACCCCTCGGCGGCGCCACCAGCATCGGCAGGTTTCTCGACCTGTGCGGTCCCCAGGGGTTGGACCTGGGTCTGGCGGGGCTCTGTGACATCGGGGAGGAGCGGCACTTTCGGCGTGCCCTGGAACGGGCCGGCGTCGCCTCCGAACTGACGCCGGAGGGGTTGGAGTCGCTGGGGTTCTTCGTCTGTGTGGCCGATCTGGAGGACGAGCTGATCCGGGCGCTGGGCACCGGCACCGTGGAGCGGGTGCTCCAACTCGGGGGTGACCTGCGGAGGTTCCGTACCTTCCAGAAGCAGCCCGCCCAACGCGGCCGGCCCGTGGAGGACCAGCTCCACCGCTTCATGGGCACGCACAGCGGGCGCAAGGCGCTGTACGCGCGGTTGCTCGTGGAGGCCCTGGGCCCCGAGCAGGTGCCCCGCCCCCTGGATGAGTTGCTCGCCCACGTCTGAACGGGTCCCGAACGGGGCGGACCAGCGGTGGACCTCCCCCACTCCCCCGCGGCCGCCCACGAACCGGGCCGGCGCCCGTCACCCCACCCGTGCCGCCGCACGGCCACCAGGCCTCAACTGCCGTGCAGCATCAGGGAGATGCCGGCGACCATCAGTACCGCGGCCAGTACGCGGAACCGGCCGAACTGCTCGCGGAAGAAGACCGTGCCGATGGTGGCGCCCACCAGGATGGAGGACTCGCGGAGCGCGGCCACCGGGGCGAGGGGGCCTCGGGTCTGGGCCCAGAGCACCAGCCCGTAGGCGAGCCCGGACAGCGCTCCGCCGAGGAGTCCGAGTGCCCAGACGGGGCGCATCTGGGCGAGCAGCACCCGCCCTCGGGTGGCGAGGGTGTAGAGGGGGATCGCGGGCCCCATCAGCAACAGCAGCCAGGCGGTGTAGCCCAGGGCACTGCCGGAGGCTCGTACTCCGGCGCCGTCCACCACCGAGTAGGCGGCGATGGCGAGGCCGGTGCCGAGGGCGGCCAGTACCGCCGGGGTCCGGTGGCGCGCCGTACCCGAGCGCAGCCCCACCAGGGCGACGCCCATCAGTCCCGCCGAGGCCACGGCGACGCCGGCGGTGGCCCAGGCGTCGAGGCGTTCACCGACGACGACAACGGCCAGTACGGTCACGACCAGGGGCGCGGTACCCCGGGCGAGGGGGTAGACCTGCCCGAAGTCGCCGAGTTGGAAGGAGCGCATCAGCAGGGCCATGTAGCCCAGGTGCAGCACCACGGAGACGAGGAGGTACGGCCAGGCCTCGGCTCTGGGAAAGGGGACGAACACGGCGGCCGTCAACCCGCAGAGGGTGCCGGCGAGTTCGATGAGGGAGAACGCCAGCAGTTGGTCCTTGAGACCGTGCGCGATGGCGTTCCAGCTGGCGTGGGTGACCGCAGCCGCCAGTACGGCCGCGACGACCAGCGGCGTCAACGGGCGGCGGTGGTGGGGGTGTTCGGCATCCCCTCACGCTACTGGCCGGCGTAGGAGGTCACCAGAGGTCTTCGACCAGCGCGGATCCGGGCGCCACTGCCGCTGGACGACGGAAGAGGGGCCCGTACGACCGGAGTCGTACGGGCCCCTCTCAAGCCGTGAGGCCAGCCCCAGGGTCCACGGAGGAACCGCAGGGATCAGGTCACTTGGTGACCTTGGTGACCTGGCCGGCGCCGACGGTACGGCCACCCTCACGGATGGTGAACCGCAGGCCCTCCTCCATGGCGACCGGCTGGATCAGCTGGACCGACATGGTGGCGTTGTCGCCCGGCATGACCATCTCGGTGCCCTCGGGGAGGGTCACCACGCCGGTCACGTCCGTGGTACGGAAGTAGAACTGCGGGCGGTAGTTGTTGAAGAAGGGGGTGTGACGGCCACCCTCGTCCTTCGACAGGATGTAGGCCGTGGCCTCGAACTCGGTGTGCGGGGTGACAGAGCCCGGCTTGATGATGCACTGGCCGCGCTCGACGTCCTCGCGCTTGATGCCGCGGAGCAGCAGACCGACGTTCTCACCGGCCTGGCCCTCGTCGAGGAGCTTGCGGAACATCTCGATACCGGTAACGGTGGTGGAGGTCTTCTCCTCCTTGATACCGATGATGTCGACGTTCTCGTTGACCTTCAGCACACCGCGCTCGATACGGCCGGTGACGACCGTACCGCGACCGGTGATCGTGAAGACGTCCTCGATGGGCATGAGGAACGGCTGGTCCACGTCACGCTTGGGCTCCGGGACGTTCTCGTCCACGGCGCTCATCAGGTCGACGATGGTCTGGGTCCACTCGGCGTCGCCCTCAAGCGCCTTGAGCGCCGAGACCTTGATGACCGGCAGGTCGTCGCCCGGGAACTCGTACTCGGAGAGCAGCTCACGGACCTCGAGCTCGACGAGCTCCATGATCTCCTCGTCGTCCACCATGTCCGCCTTGTTGAGGGCGACCACGATGTACGGCACGCCGGACTGGCGGGCCAGCAGCACGTGCTCCTTGGTCTGCGGCATGGGGCCGTCAGTCGCGGCGACCACCAGGATCGCGCCGTCCATCTGCGCGGCACCGGTGATCATGTTCTTGATGTAGTCCGCGTGACCCGGGCAGTCCACGTGGGCGTAGTGACGGTTGGCCGTCTGGTACTCCACGTGCGCGATGGAGATGGTGATACCGCGCTGCCGCTCCTCCGGCGCCTTGTCGATGTCCTCGAAAGGCGTGAAGGGGTTCAGGTCCGGGTACTCGTCATGCAGCACCTTGGTGATCGCCGCGGTAAGAGTGGTCTTACCGTGGTCGACGTGACCGATGGTGCCGATGTTGACGTGCGGCTTAGTCCGCTCGAACTTCGCCTTCGCCACTGGGGTCCTCCTGTGGACTGGTGCTGTACACCCTCCACATTCTGCGGAGGGTTTGCAGATGGTCTTCCGAACCGGTCAGGACCCCTAGGGGACGCCCTTGACCGTTTCGCTGGGGGCTGGCGGCCGGGGGCCCGTCACAGGCCCGAAGGACTGTGACGGATACCCCGAATGCCTTGGCTCCAGCCTAAGGGTTTCATTGACGCGGGATGACCGCGTCACTCACCCCGGGCCTTCGCGATGATCTCCTCGGCGACGTTCTTGGGAACCTCGGCGTAGGAGTCGAACTGCATTGAGTAGCTGGCGCGACCAGAGGTCTTGCTACGCAGGTCACCGACGTAACCGAACATCTCCGACAGCGGCACCAGAGCCTTGACGAGCTTGGCACCACCCCGGTCCTCCATGGCTTGTACCTGGCCACGGCGGGAGTTGATGTCACCAATCACGTCGCCCATGTAGTCCTCGGGCGTGGTGACCTCGACGACCATCATCGGTTCGAGCAGCGCGGGGCTGGCCCTCCGGGCGGCCTCCTTGAACGCCATGGAACCGGCGATCTTGAACGCCATCTCGGAGGAGTCGACGTCGTGGTAGGCGCCGTCGAGCAGCGTCACCTTGACACCGGTCAGCGGGTAGCCCGCCAACACACCGAACTCCAGGGCCTCCTGGCAGCCGGCGTCCACCGAGGGGATGTACTCCCGGGGGATGCGGCCACCGGTGACCTTGTTCTCGAACTCGTAGCCGTCGCCCTCAAGCGGTTCGACGTCGATCTGCACCTTGGCGAACTGGCCGGAACCACCAGTCTGCTTCTTGTGCGTGTAGTCGACCTTCTCAACCCGCTTGCGGAGGGTCTCGCGGTACGCGACCTGCGGCTTACCGACGTTGGCCTCGACGCGGAACTCGCGCTTCATACGGTCGACCAGCACGTCGAGGTGCAGCTCGCCCATACCGGCGATGATCGTCTGGCCGGTCTCCTCGTCGGTGTGCACCTGGAAGGACGGGTCCTCCTCGGCGAGACGCTGGATCGCGATGCCCAGCTTCTCCTGGTCGCCCTTCGACTTGGGCTCGATGGCGACCTGGATGACCGGAGCGGGGAACTCCATCGACTCCAGGATCACCGGGCTGCCCGCGTCGCAGAGCGTCTCACCGGTGGTGGTCTGCTTGAGACCCATGACGGCGACGATGTCGCCGGCGCCCACCGACTCGATCTCCTCACGCTTGTTGGCGTGCATCCGGTAGATCTTGCCGATGCGTTCCTTCTTGCCCTTCACCGAGTTCAGCACCTGGGTACCGGTGTTGAGACGGCCCGAGTAGATACGGATGAAGGTCAGCTTGCCCAGGTGCGGGTCGCTGGCGATCTTGAATGCCAGGGCGGCCATCGGCTCGTCCTCGGAGGGACGACGCGTGATGATCTCCTCGGAGTCCTTGACCGACTGGCCTTCCACGGCCTCCACGTCCAGGGGGGAGGGCAGGTAGCGCACGACAGCGTCGAGCAGCGGCTGCACACCCTTGTTCTTGAACGCGGTACCGCAGAACACCGGGGTGACGGTGATGGAGCCCTCGGCGCCGGTGGAGGCGAGGGTGATGCGGCGGATGGCCGCCATCAGCTGCTCCTCGGAGGGCTCCTCGCCCTCCAGGTACAGCTCCATCATCTCCTCGTCGTTCTCGGCCACGGCCTCCAGCAGCTTGCCGCGCCACTCGTCGGCCGCCTCGGTGTGGGTGTCCGGGATGTCGATCGTGTCGTACATCTCGCCCATCTTGGCCTCGGCGGACCACACCAGGGCCTTCATCTGGACGAGGTCGACCACGCCCCGGAAGTCGGCCTCGGTGCCGATCGGCAGCTGCATGACCAGGGGCACCGCACCCAGGCGGTCCTCGATCATGTCGACGCAGCGGTGGAACTCGGCACCGGTGCGGTCCAGCTTGTTGACGAAGCAGATGCGCGGTACGCCGTAACGGTCGGCCTGCCGCCACACGGTCTCCGACTGCGGCTCGACTCCGGCCACCCCGTCGAACACCGTCACCGCACCGTCGAGGACCCGCAGGGAGCGCTCCACCTCAACGGTGAAGTCGACGTGCCCGGGGGTGTCGATGATGTTGATCGTGTGGTCGACGTTGTTGAGCGGCCAGTGGCAGGTCGTCGCGGCCGACGTGATCGTGATGCCGCGCTCCTGCTCCTGCTCCATCCAGTCCATGGTGGCTGCGCCGTCGTGGACCTCACCGATCTTGTAGCTGACACCGGTGTAGAACAGGATCCGCTCGGTGGTCGTCGTCTTGCCCGCGTCGATGTGGGCCATGATCCCGATGTTGCGGACCTTGGCCAGGTCAAGTGAAGTGGTAGCCATAAGGCTTCAGTCTTCTCTCGGTCTCGATGGGGTCTGCGACTACCAGCGGTAGTGCGCGAAGGCCTTGTTGGACTCGGCCATCTTGTGGGTGTCCTCGCGCTTCTTCACAGCGGCACCAAGGCCGTTGGAGGCGTCGAGCAACTCGTTCATCAGACGCTCGGTCATGGTCTTCTCACGACGGGCGCGCGAGTAGCCGACGAGCCAGCGCAGCGCGAGCGTGGAGGCACGGCCGGGCTTGACCTCGACCGGGACCTGGTAGGTGGCGCCGCCGACTCGGCGGGACTTGACCTCCAGGGTCGGCTTGATGTTCTCCAGCGCGCGCTTGAGCGTGATGACCGGGTCGTTGCCGGTCTTGTCGCGCAGCCCCTCCATGGCGCCGTAGACAATGCGCTCGGCGGTGGAGCGCTTGCCGTTCAGGAGCACCTTGTTGATGAGGGAGGTCACCAGAGGAGTGCCGTACACCGGGTCGACGATGACCGGTCGCTTCGGGGCGGGGCCCTTACGAGGCATGTTTACTTCTCCTTCTTGGCGCCGTAGCGGCTGCGAGCCTGCTTGCGGTTCTTGACGCCCTGCGTGTCGAGGGAGCCGCGGATGATCTTGTAACGCACACCCGGCAGGTCCTTCACACGGCCACCACGCACGAGCACGATGGAGTGCTCCTGGAGGTTGTGGCCCTCACCCGGGATGTAAGCGGTGACCTCGATGCCGCTGGTCAGACGCACACGCGCGACCTTACGCAGGGCCGAGTTCGGCTTCTTCGGGGTGGTGGTGAACACACGCGTGCAGACGCCACGACGCTGGGGCGAACCCTCAAGTGCCGGCGTCTTGTTCTTCTCGACCTTGTCCTGCCGGCCCTTTCGGACCAGCTGCTGGATCGTAGGCACCGTTTCTCCGGTTTCTTCTCTGCTGGGTATGACCAGCGACGGTAAAGCTAACCTGGGCCACCTGTCCGACCCACGAGGTCGGGTGTGTCGAAGGCTGCGCACTCCCGCGAAAGCGGGGGGACGTGCAGAATTCGGTGTCGCCATCCGCGCGTCCCGCGCGATCAGCGCGCGTACGGGAGCGCAGGGGATACCCCAGGCACAAGGTCAGAGCCTACCCAGCCCACTGGCCCCGGTCAAAACAGAACCCCAGGGCCCACCTCCGGGCCTCCACCGGCCCGGTCCAGCGACTTCCCGGAACCGTACTCGGCGCCGTCGACGGGCGAAAGGGCGTCTCGCCGACCGGTCCCCCACCGGGGGGCGACTGCCCCGCCGACAGCGCAGGTCAGCGCGCTACGGGGTGTGTGAGATCGCCGCGAACAACATGAAGAAGAACAGCACGAACAGCAGCCCGAACCCGATCACGAGCCAGCCCATCACCAGACCCGCGACCGCGTGGCCGTCCCCGGGCTGACCGGTCCGACGGATCTCCGCCCGGGCCATGTGCCCCAGGATCACCGCGGGGATGGCGGTCAGGCCGGTGGCGAAGCCGAGGATGCCGCAGATCAACGCGGCCATGGCGTTGCCGTTGACCGGAGGGGCCGGCGCCATCGGGGGCATGTGCATCTGCGGGTGCGGCGCCATAGGGGGGCCGTATCCCATCGGCGGGCCGTAGTGCCCGTGCGCGGCGGGGGCGCGCGTCACGGTGCCCGGCCCCTTGGGCAGGTCCCCGACCAGGTGCTTGAGTTCCTCCACCGTGGTCGCCTTGAGCACCAGGGAGGTACGGCGGTCGAACTCGTGCTGGCTCAACCGGCCTTCGGCGTACCCCGCCCGTAGGACGTCGCTGGTGCGCTCCCGGTCCGCTTCACTCGCGAGCATCTTCCTCACCCCCATCGTGGCCACGCCACGTCGACTTCCATAGTGCACGTCGACACGTACCCCGGGAAGTCCAGACCCGTCACGACGACAGACGTACCAGCGGTGACCGTGGTTCCCCCGAGTCCGAACCGTCACCTCATCGGGCCCCGTCCGCCAACTCGGCCGGGCCGGCGCCCGGTTCGCCAACCGCCGGTCACGCCCACGCCGTTGGCGGGCGTCCGGGGGTCGGAACGTCACACGGCGCCCGCCCCGGGGAGCGAACTCCCTGGGGCGGGCGCCGTGCGGAAGGCCCGAGCCTGGTACCGGATCAGCCGGTGTAGGGCCCGTAGTCGTAGTCCTCCAGCGGGACCGCCTGGCCGGAGCCGGTGCCGAAGGGCGAGTAGTCGATGTCGTCGTAACCGACGGCCGAGTACATCGCGGCCTTGGCCTCCTCGGTGGGCTCCACCCGGATGTTGCGGTAGCGGGACAGGCCCGTACCGGCCGGGATGAGCTTACCGATGATGACGTTCTCCTTGAGGCCGATCAGGGAGTCCGACTTGGCGTTGATCGCCGCGTCGGTGAGGACCCTGGTGGTCTCCTGGAAGGACGCCGCCGACAGCCACGACTCGGTGGCCAGCGAGGCCTTGGTGATGCCCATCAGCTGCGGACGACCCGAGGCCGGCGAACCGCCCTCGCGTACGACCCGACGGTTCTCACCCTCGAACTTGGTGCGCTCCACCAGCTCACCGGGCAGCAGCTCGGCGTCGCCGGACTCGATGATCGTCACCCGGCGGAGCATCTGCCGGATGATGATCTCGATGTGCTTGTCGTGGATGGACACACCCTGGGAGTTGTAGACCTTCTGGACCTCTCCCACCAGGTGCACCTGCACGGCCCGCTGCCCCAGGATGCGCAGCACGTCGTGCGGGTTGGTGGCGCCCACGGTCAGCGGCTGGCCGACGGTGACGTGTCCGCCTTCCTCGACCAGCAGGCGGGCGCGCTTGGAGACGCCGTACGAGGTCTCGTCGGAACCGTCGTCGGGGGTGACCACGACCTTCTTGGTCTTCTCGGTCTCCTCGATACGGACCCGGCCGGCCGATTCGGAGATCGGCGCGACACCCTTGGGGGTACGGGCCTCGAACAGCTCGACCACACGCGGCAGACCCTGGGTGATGTCGTCACCGGCCACACCACCGGTGTGGAAGGTACGCATCGTCAGCTGGGTGCCGGGCTCACCGATGGACTGGGCGGCGATGATGCCGACCGCCTCGCCGATGTCGACCAGCTTGCCGGTGGCCAGCGAACGGCCGTAGCACATGGCGCAGGTGCCGACCGCGGACTCGCAGGTGAGGACCGAGCGGGTCTTGACGGTCTGTACGCCGTGGCGCACCAGCTCGTCGATGAGCACGTCGCCCAGGTCGGTGCCGGCCGGGGCCATCACCTTGCCGTCGACGACGATGTCCTCGGCGAGGCAGCGCGCGTACACGCTGGTCTCCACGTCCTCGGCCTTGCGCAGGACGCCGTCGGCGCCCTTGCCCGCGATGTCCAGCTTGAGGCCACGGTCGGTGCCGCAGTCCTCCTCGCGGATGATCACGTCCTGGGAGACGTCCACCAGACGACGGGTCAGGTACCCGGAGTCGGCGGTACGCAGAGCGGTGTCGGCGAGACCCTTTCGGGCACCGTGGGTGGAGATGAAGTACTCCAGCACGGACAGACCCTCGCGGAAGGACGCCTTGATGGGCCGCGGGATGGTCTCGTTCTTGGCGTTGGACACCAGGCCACGCATACCCGCGATCTGACGCATCTGCATCATGTTTCCTCGGGCACCCGAGTCCACCATCATGAAGATGGGGTTGGTCTTCGGGAAGTTGGCGTTCATCGCGTCCGCGACCTCGCCGGTGGCCTTGGTCCAGATGTTGATGAGTTCCTGGGTCCGCTCGTCCTTGGTGATCAGACCCCGCTCGTACTGCTTCTGGACCTTCTCGTCGTCCGCCTCGTAGCGGCCGATGATCTCCTTCTTGGCCTCCGGGACCACCACGTCGGAGATGGCCACGGTGACGCCGGAGCGGGTCGCCCAGTGGAAGCCGGCCGCCTTGAGGTTGTCCAGGGCGGCGGCCACGATCACCTTGGGGTACCGCTCGGCCAGGTCGTTGACGATCTCGGAGAGCTGCCTCTTGCCCACCGAGTAGTCGACGAACGGGTAGTCCTCGGGCAGCAGTTCGTTGAACAGCGCCCGCCCGAGGGTGGTGTGCAGCCGGAAGCTGTCACCGAGCTGGTACTCCGGCTCGCCCTCCTCGGGGGTCGGCGGGGTCCAGCCGCGCGGCGGGATGGTGCCGACCGGGAAGCGGATGTCGATCTTCGCCTGGAGGGAGAGTTCCCGGGCGTCGAAGGCCATGATGGCCTCGGCGACCGAGCCGAAGGACCTGCCGTCACCGATGGTCTTGCGCTGTTCCTCGTCGGTGGTGAGGAAGAACAGTCCGAGCACCATGTCCTGGGTGGGCATGGTGACCGGTCGGCCGTCGGCCGGCTTGAGGATGTTGTTCGAGGACAGCATCAGGATGCGGGCCTCGGCCTGGGCCTCCGCCGACAGCGGCAGGTGGACGGCCATCTGGTCGCCGTCGAAGTCGGCGTTGAAGGCGGTGCAGACCAGCGGGTGGATCTGGATCGCCTTGCCCTCGACGAGCTGCGGCTCGAAGGCCTGGATGCCCAGGCGGTGCAGGGTCGGTGCGCGGTTGAGCAGCACCGGGTGTTCGGCGATGACCTCTTCCAGCACGTCGTACACGACCGTACGGCCGCGCTCGACCATCCGCTTGGCGGACTTGATGTTCTGCGCGTGGTTGAGGTCGACCAGCCGCTTCATGACGAAGGGCTTGAACAGCTCCAGGGCCATGGCCTTGGGCAGGCCGCACTGGTGCAGCTTGAGCTGGGGGCCGACGACGATCACCGAACGGGCGGAGTAGTCGACGCGCTTGCCCAGCAGGTTCTGACGGAAGCGGCCCTGCTTGCCCTTGAGCATGTCGGACAGCGACTTCAGCGGACGGTTGCCCGGTCCGGTGACCGGACGGCCGCGGCGGCCGTTGTCGAACAGGGCGTCGACGGCCTCCTGGAGCATCCGCTTCTCGTTGTTGACGATGATCTCGGGGGCGCCGAGGTCGAGCAGACGCTTCAGTCGGTTGTTGCGGTTGATGACCCTGCGGTACAGGTCGTTGAGGTCGGAGGTGGCGAAGCGGCCACCGTCGAGCTGCACCATGGGGCGCAGGTCCGGCGGGATGACCGGCACGCAGTCCAGGACCATGCCCTTGGGGCTGTTGCGGGTCTGGAGGAACGCGGAGACGACCTTGAGCCGCTTCAGGGCGCGGGTCTTCTTCTGGCCCTTGCCGGTGCGGATGATCTCGCGGAGCTTCTCGGCCTCCTCGTCGAGGTCGAAGGTCTCCAGCCGCTTCTGCAGGGCGGCGGCGCCCATGGAGCCGTCGAAGTAGGTGCCGAACCGGTCGCGCAGCTCGCGGTAGAGCAGCTCGTCGCCCTCCAGGTCCTGGACCTTGAGGTTCTTGAAGCGGTTCCAGACCTCGTCGAGGCGGTCGATCTCGCGCTGGGCGCGGTCGCGGAGCTGCTTCATCTCCCGCTCGGCGCCTTCGCGGACCTTGCGGCGTACGTCGGCCTTGGCCCCCTCGGCCTCCAGCTCGGCGAGGTCGGTCTCCTGCTTCTTGGCCCGGGCTTCCAGGTCGGCGTCGCGGCGCTGTTCGATCTGCTGGCGCTCGACGGAGACGTGGGCTTCCAGGGAGGGCAGGTCCTGGGTGCGGCGCTCCTCGTCCACGTACGTGATCATGTACGCGGCGAAGTAGATGACCTTTTCCAGGTCCTTGGGGGCGAGGTCGAGCAGGTAGCCCAACCGGGAGGGGACGCCCTTGAAGTACCAGATGTGGGTGACGGGGGCGGCGAGTTCGATGTGGCCCATCCGCTCGCGGCGCACCTTGGCGCGGGTGACCTCGACGCCACAGCGCTCACAGATGATGCCCTTGAAGCGGACGCGCTTGTACTTGCCGCAGTAGCACTCCCAGTCCCGGGTGGGGCCGAAGATCTTCTCGCAGAAGAGTCCGTCCTTCTCGGGCTTGAGGGTGCGGTAGTTGATGGTCTCCGGCTTCTTGACCTCGCCGTGCGACCACTGACGGATGTCGTCAGCCGTGGCCAGGCCGATCCGCAGTTCGTCGAAGAAGTTGACGTCGAGCACTGTCGTCAATCCCTCTTTCAGGGTTGTGCCCCCTCGCCGAGAAGCGATATGGGGCGCTTCAGCATGGTCTGTACGGGTCCGGGGAGAGCCGGGACCTCAGGTGGAGGTCCCGGCCAACCCGTCAGACCTCTTCGACGCTGCTCGGCTCGCGCCGGGACAGGTCGATTCCGAGTTCCTCCGCCGCGCGGAAGACGTCCTCGTCCGTGTCGCGCATCTCGATGGACATGCCGTCCGAGGACAGCACCTCCACGTTGAGGCAGAGCGACTGCATCTCCTTGATCAGCACCTTGAAGGACTCGGGGATGCCGGGCTCGGGGATGTTCTCGCCCTTGACGATGGCCTCGTACACCTTCACGCGGCCGGTGACGTCGTCGGACTTGATGGTCAGCAGTTCCTGGAGGGCGTACGCGGCGCCGTATGCCTCCAGGGCCCAGACCTCCATCTCGCCGAAGCGCTGGCCACCGAACTGGGCCTTACCGCCCAGGGGCTGCTGGGTGATCATCGAGTACGGCCCGGTCGAGCGGGCGTGCAGCTTGTCGTCGACCAGGTGGTGGAGCTTGAGGATGTACATGTAGCCGACGGAGATCGGGTCCGGGAACGGCTCGCCGGAGCGGCCGTCGAACAGCCGGGCCTTGCCGGACTCCTTCACCATCCGGTCGCCGTCCCGGTTGGGGACGGTGGCGGCGAAGAGGCCCGCGATCTCGTCCTCCCGGGCGCCGTCGAAGACCGGGGTGGCGACGTTGGTGCCGGGCTCGACTTCGTCGGCGGCGATGGCGTGCAGCCGCTTCTTCCACTCCTCGTCGGCGCCCTCGACCTTCCAGCCCTGGCTGGCCAGCCAGCCGAGGTGGATCTCCAGCACCTGGCCCGGGTTCATCCGGGACGGGACGCCGAGCGGGTTGAGGATGATGTCGACGGGGGTGCCGTCCTCCATGAACGGCATGTCCTCGACCGGCAGGATCTTGGAGATGACGCCCTTGTTGCCGTGACGGCCGGCGAGCTTGTCACCGTCGGTGATCTTGCGCTTCTGGGCGACGTACACCCGCACCAACTGGTTGACGCCGGGGGGCAGTTCGTCGCCCTCCTCGCGGTCGAAGACCCGTACGCCGATGACCTTGCCGGTCTCGCCGTGCGGCACCTTCAGCGAGGTGTCACGGACCTCGCGCGCCTTCTCGCCGAAGATCGCGCGCAGCAGCCGCTCCTCGGGGGTCAGCTCGGTCTCGCCCTTGGGGGTCACCTTGCCGACCAGGATGTCGCCGGCCTCGACCTCGGCGCCGATGCGGATGATGCCCCGCTCGTCGAGGTCGGCCAGCACCTCCTCGGAGACGTTGGGGATGTCGCGGGTGATCTCCTCCGGGCCCAGCTTGGTGTCCCGGGCGTCGACCTCGTGTTCCTCGATGTGGATGGAGGACAGGACGTCGTCCTGGACCAGCCGCTGGGAGAGGATGATCGCGTCCTCGTAGTTGTGGCCCTCCCACGGCATGAAGGCGACGAGCAGGTTCTTGCCCAGCGCCATCTCACCGTCCTCGGTGGAGGGGCCGTCGGCCAGCACCTGGCCAACGACCACGCGGTCGTTCTCGTCGACCAGGACCTTCTGGTTGAAGGAGGTGCCCTGGTTGGAGCGGGAGAACTTGGCGATGCGGTAGGTGATGTAGGTGCCGTCGTCGTTGGCCACGGTGACGTAGTCGGCCGAGACCTCCTGGACGACACCGTCCTTCTCGGCCTTGATGACGTCACCGGCGTCGACCGCGCAGCGGTACTCCATGCCGGTGCCGACCAGCGGCGACTCGGCCTTAATGAGCGGCACGGCCTGCCGCATCATGTTGGAGCCCATCAGGGCGCGGTTGGCGTCGTCGTGCTCCAGGAAGGGGATCATGGCGGTCGCCACCGACACCATCTGGCGCGGGGAGACGTCCATGTAGTCGACTTCCACGCCGGGAATGAGGTCGACCTCGCCGCCACGGCGGCGGACCAGCACGCGTTCCTCGGCGAAGGTCATCTCGTCGGTCAACGGGGCGTTGGCCTGGGCGATGACGAACCGGTCCTCCTCGTCGGCGGTGAGGTAGTCGACCTCGTCGCTGACGACACCTTCGCGGACCTTGCGGTACGGGGTCTCCACGAAGCCGAAGGCGTTGACCCGGCCGTAGGAGGCGAGCGAACCGATCAGACCGATGTTGGGACCCTCGGGGGTCTCGATCGGACACATGCGGCCGTAGTGCGAGGGGTGCACGTCACGGACCTCGAAGCCGGCCCGCTCACGGCTGAGACCACCGGGGCCCAGCGCGGACAGACGCCGCTTGTGCGTCAGCCCGGACAGCGGGTTCGTCTGGTCCATGAACTGGGACAGCTGGGAGGTGCCGAAGAACTCCTTGATGGAGGCCACGACGGGGCGGATGTTGATCAGGGTCTGCGGAGTGATGGCCTCCACGTCCTGGGTGGTCATCCGCTCGCGGACGACCCGCTCCATACGGGCCAGCCCGGTGCGCACCTGGTTCTGGATCAGCTCGCCGACGTTCCGCAGACGGCGGTTGCCGAAGTGGTCGATGTCGTCGGTCTCGACCACGATCACGTCGCCGTTGGAGGCGGTGTGCTCGGTCTCGCCGGCGTGCAGACGGACCAGGTACTTGATCGTGGCGATGACGTCCTCGCTGGTGAGAACGCCGGAGTTCAGCGGCTCGTCGCCACCGAGCTTCTTGTTGATCTTGTACCGGCCGACCTTGGCCAGGTCGTAGCGCTTGGGGTTGAAGTAGAGGTTCTCCAGCAGGGTCTGGGCGGCCTCACGGGTCGGGGGCTCGCCCGGACGGAGCTTGCGGTAGATGTCCAGCAGCGCGTCGTCCTGACCCTGGGTGTGGTCCTTCTCCAGGGTGGCCCGCATGGACTCGTACTGGCCGAACTCCTCCAGGATCTGGTCGGTGGTCCAGCCCAGGGCCTTCAGCAGCACGGTGACCGACTGCTTGCGCTTGCGGTCGATGCGCACACCGACCATGTCGCGCTTGTCGATCTCCATCTCCAGCCAGGCACCCCGGGAGGGGATGATCTTGGCGGAGTAGATGTCCTTGTCGGAGGTCTTGTCGATGGAGCTGTCGAAGTAGACACCCGGGGAGCGCACCAGCTGCGAGACGACGACACGCTCGGTGCCGTTGATGCAGAACGTGCCCTTGTCGGTCATCAGCGGGAAGTCACCCATGAAGACCGTCTGGGACTTGATCTCCCCGGTCTCGTTGTTGGTGAACTCCGCGGTGACGAACAGTGGAGCGGCGTAGGTGAAGTCCCGCTCCTTGCACTCGTCGATCGAGTTCTTGGGGGGCTCGAAGCGGTGGTCACGGAACGTCAGTGACATCGACCCGGAGAAGTCCTCGATCGGGGAGATCTCCTCGAAGATCTCCTCCAGACCGGACTTGGTGGGGACGTCCTGACCGGAATCCAACGCGGCCTCGACGCGGGACTTCCACGCCTCGTTGCCGAGGAGCCAGTCGAAGCTCTCGGTCTGCAGGGCCAGGAGATTGGGAACCCCTAGAGGTTCCTTGATCTTCGCGAAGGAGATACGCAGCGGGGCGGTGCTGGCGCCGTTGTTCGAATGTGCGGTCGAGGCGTTGCGCGAGGCGGCCAAGAGGGGGTCCTTCCGAGGGCTCGGACTCACTACGCGCATACCGGTGCCCCTGATGACGGAATGGGGGCAGCTAATAGGCAGCGCAAAGTGTCAGTGTAGCCAGTTGGCCCACTGCTGTCCAGAAGAGATTTTCGGAGATCGGCTCAGTGCCAATCTCTCCCTTCGGTGGTGGCACGAACCCCTCGGCCGAGAGGCGTCCACCCGCTTGTTCAACGGACCGGCGTACCGGCTTCTTCCCAAGCCCGTACGGCGGCTGTGCTCTTGGATTGTCCTCGGTGGTACGGCGGCCTCGAATCGCCGAACCCCCTTGCTGCGGCAAGACTTCCCGCATCCACTTCGATCCATGCCTCGGATTCCGAACCGAAGTGTGACGCGCCCCGAGAATCGCGTGCCGGGTGCGGTTCGTCAAGGGTGGACTGTCCGCCAGAAGCCCCTGTGTGGCCGGCCTGGGCAACGACGATCAGCCTACCCATGCCGGTACGAGGCGCGTCCAGCCACACCCGAAAACACTCAGGGGCGACCACCCGTGCGGGTGATCGCCCCTGGTCAGTCAGCCGGCCGAGGCCGACCCACTGTCAGGCCCCTACCTCCGTCATACGACGGCGACGGGACCGGGGGTCACTTGACCTCGACGGAGGCGCCGGCGCCCTCGAGGGACTCCTTGGCCTTGTCCGCGGCCTCCTTGTTGACCTTCTCCAGGACCGGCTTCGGGGTGCCGTCGACCAGGTCCTTGGCCTCCTTCAGGCCGAGCGAGGTCAGCTCACGCACGACCTTGATGACCTGGATCTTCTTGTCGCCGGCGCCGGTGAGGACGACGTCGAACTCGTCCTGCTCGGCCTCGGCCTCGGCAACGTCGCCACCCTGACCCGGGGGGGCGGCTACGACAGCGGCGGCCGGGGCGGCGGCCTCGACGTCGAACTTCTCTTCGAAGGCCTTCACGAACTCGGAGAGCTCGATGAGGGTCATCTCGCTGAACTGCTCGAGCAGCTCGTCCTGGCTGAGCTTCGCCATGGTGGCGGTCCTTCCACTAGTTCGGCTGGTGCCGGATGTACGGGTTGGCGGGCGTCGGGCCCGCTGCGACCGGGAGCAAGGGGTGCGAACCGCGCCGCCGCCTCAGCGGTGTGGGGGTTCGGCCTCGACCCGGCCTCGACGGGAGCCGGCTAACCGGCACCGCCCTGCTCTTCGACCTTGCCGCGAAGGGCGTCCGCGGTGCGGACCATCTTCGTAAGCGGGGCCTGGAAGGTCGCCGCGGCCTTGGCCATGGACGCCTTCATGCCACCGGCCAGCTTGGCGAGCAGCACCTCACGGGACTCGAGGTCCGCGAGCTTGTTGATCTCCTCGGCGGACAGCACGCTGCCGTCGACGATCCCACCCTTGATCACGAGGGCGGGGTTCTCCTTGGCGAAGTCACGAAGACCCTTCGCCGCCTCGACCGGGTCCCCGGTCACGAAGGCGACGGCGGACGAGCCGATGAAGTACTCGTCCAGCTCGTTAATCCCCGCCTCGTTCGCGGCGATCTTGGTCAGCGTGTTCTTCACCACACGGTACTGAGTGGTGTCACCGAGCGAACGGCGCAGCTTCTGGAGCTGGGCCACCGAGAGTCCGGTGTACGCGGTGACCACCGCGGCGTTGGAGTTGCGGAACTTGTCCGTCATCTCCTTCACGGCTTCGATCTTGTCAGGCGCGACCTGGTCCCTTGCCATGAGCCTCGGCCTCCTTCCGGGTGATGAGGACCGCTCGGAAGGGGCTGAACAAAACGAGCGCCCCGGCGCAGGGGCACGGGGCGCGGCTCCACCAAACCGTCAACGGGCTTGGGAGCGTGTCCAGTTCACCTGCGCGGGTCGTCCGCAGCTAGCGGATCCTTCGGCCACCTCGCCCGAGTCGGGCACGGCGACGACCAGCGGTCTTTGGCTTCCCGGTGAGAGTACGTGAAGCGGTGCCGTACCACCAAATCCGCCCGATCGCACGGCCGGACGGATTCGGTGGGTGCGGGTCAGCCGATCTTCTCGAAGTCCACGGTGTCGGAGGAGGACGGCTCGGAGACCTTCACGGAGGTGCCGTAGTCGGAGTAGTGGACGGTGGAGTCGAAGGAGCTGTCCCCCTGCTCGCTCTTGCCGCTCTCCCGCTTCTTGACCAGCAGGTCGTCGCCGTCCACCCACAGGTCGATGCGCTGGCTGGTCAGCCCGGTCTGGCGCAGCTGGGTCCGCAGCGACTCCAGTTCCTGCTCGGAGAGGTTGGTGGACTGGAGCTTGGCCAGTTCGGCGATGTCGACGGTGCCGGAGTAGTGGGTGGTGGGGGTGCCCCGTACGGACTCCTCGCCCACCTTGCGCACCTTGCCGGCGGCCAACAGCAACTCCACCGAGCGGGAGGGGTTGTTGTTCTGCAACTGGTCCTTGACGAACGAGCCCGAGGCGCCGGCCTTCTTGGCCAGGACGTCGTAGTCGTACTTGATCCAGTGGGCGCCGCCGCCCGCCTCGCGGGCGAAGTCGTCGCCCATGTTGAGGTACATCGCGTCGGGTGTGTACCGCGCCGGGAGGGCCTTGCCGTCGATCGGGCTGCCCTGGACCGCCCCGCCGGACTGGGTGACGTCGAGGTTGCCGGTGATGCCTCCCTCGGACCAGTCCATCGCACCCTTCGTGGTGACGTGGGACTCGGTGCCGCCGGGCAGGGTCTGGCTCTGGGTGCCCTCGACCCGGGCCGAGTCCTCGTTCCTGGTGCTCCGTGACACGGCCTTGAGGGCGGTCACCGCGTTGGTGGACCGCTGGGCCGTCTCGCGTCTCTCGCCCTTCTCGCGGGCCCCGTCACCGGCATCACCGCTGGAGTCGTCACCCCCGCAGCCGGACAGCCCCACCATCAGCGCCGCGCTCACGGCCAGCGCGGCGATACGGGTCCTGCGCATGTTCTCCACCCCCTGGGGGGAACGCCTGACGTCCCCCTCGTCGACTGCCGTTCACCCTATGTGGTGGCGCCGACAGCCGGGGTGGGCACCGGCTCCACCGGGCACGCGAAAGGCCGGGGCGGGTGCTCACAGAGAGCCCCACCCCGGCCTCGGGTTCGCCGCGTCCTCGACTTCCCCCGTTCAGGAGGGAGTGGGAACGTGCGATCAGACCGGCTCCTCCACCAGGAGGTTGCGGGTGCGGTTGGCGTCCAGCGGGATGCCGGGGCCCATCGTGGTGGTGATGGTGCCCTTCTTGACGTAACGGCCCTTGGCCGCGGAGGGCTTCAGCCGCAGGATCTCTTCGAGGGCGGCGGCGTAGTTCTCCACCAGCTTGGCGTCGTCGAAGGACACCTTGCCGATGATGAAGTGCAGGTTGCCGTGCTTGTCGACACGGAACTCGATCTTGCCGCCCTTGATGTCCGTGACGGCCTTGGCCACGTCCGGGGTGACGGTGCCGGTCTTCGGGTTGGGCATCAGACCACGGGGGCCCAGCACCCGGCCGAGACGACCGACCTTGCCCATCAGGTCCGGGGTGGCGACGACCGCGTCGAAGTCCAGCCGGCCCTTGGAGACCTCGTCGATCAGTTCGTCGGAGCCGACGATGTCGGCTCCCGCGGCCTCCGCCGCCGCAGCACGGTCACCGGTCGCGAAGACCAGGACCCGGGCGGTCTTACCGGTGCCGTGCGGGAGGTTCACGGTGCCGCGGACCATCTGGTCGGCCTTGCGGGGGTCGACGCCCAGCCGCAGGGCGACCTCGACGGTCGCGTCGAACTTGGTCGAGGCGGTCTCCTTGGCCAGACGGATCGCCTCCAGGGGAGCGTACTGCTGCGTACGGTCCACCTTGCTGTCCGCGCTGCGGAGGTTCTTGCTGCGCTTCACTACTGCTCCTGATCTGCGAATGGAGTCGTGGTCACCGGGCCAGCGCCTGGCCCTGCCACGGTGGGACGGGTCAGCCCTCGACGGTGACGCCCATGGAACGGGCGGTGCCGGCGATGATCTTCTCGGCCGCGTCCAGGTCGTTGGCGTTGAGGTCGGGCATCTTGGTGTTGGCGATCTCGCGCACCTGGTCGCGGGTGATCTTGGCGACCTTGTTGACGTGCGGTTCGCCGGAGCCCTTCTCAATGCCGGCGGCCTTGAGAATCATCTTCGCGGCCGGAGGCGTCTTGGTGATGAAGGTGAAGGAGCGGTCCTCGAAGACCGTGATCTCCACCGGCACGACCATGCCACGCTGCGACTCGGTCGCGGCGTTGTAGGCCTTGCAGAACTCCATGATGTTGACGCCGTGCTGACCCAGCGCGGGGCCGACCGGCGGAGCCGGGTTGGCGGCGCCGGCCTGGATCTGGAGCTTGATCAGCCCCGTGACCTTCTTCTTCTTGGGAGGCATTCTCTCTCCGGGTCTTGAACGAGAGTGGTGAGCCGATCCATCGCACACGGATGGAGGCATACCGCCCCACGATAGCCCGTCCCCCTCCAGGGCCGGAAACCGGCTGGTCACGGCCAGGGCGATCAGCTCTCGACCGCTCCACTCCCCCGAACCGGGAGCCGCCCACGGCCGGTACGGGATGCGGCGGTCAACCGCCCCCGACTGCCGCAGACGAGCGAACGGGCACCCCTCGGCCAGCGGGTGAACACAGCCCTTGATACGGAACGGGGCGTACGTGACCGCGACGGCCAACGGAACGCCGCTACGGGCTGAACCCGCCCCCGCCGAGAGGGCAACCGGGACAACCGGCGACTCCCGATCAGTCAGCAGCCGTCCCCACGGCTCACCCACCCGGGAGCAGGCGCCCCGGGCGCCAACAGGCCCCGCGTACAGGGCAGTTGGTCCCCGGAACCGGGGACACGACCGTGCTGAGTATCGAGGCCCTCCATCAGTTCTCCCCGGGCTGAAGACGGCAACCTGGCGCCTGCCCCGGTGGCCGGTCCACCCGGGCGTTCGGCTACCTCGATGTGGTGATCGCACGACGTTGGTCAACGTGGGCTGACCTCGCACGACCACAGCCCCTCAGCCCCGTTCGCCAAGGTCCACGATGCGGTTCGGGGCCTCCTGCGACCGCGGCGGTTTCGCGGCGGGTGCCGCCCTGCTGCGCTGCTGCTGTGGCCATGCCACACGGAGAGGGCGCCTCGTCACCTGGACCACCGTGCTGGGAGCGTCGCGATCCCACTGGGGTCGATGACATCCCTGACACCAAGGTAAAGCCCCTGCTGGGGGCTGTGCAGGCGGCCGTGGGAGCGGCGTTCCCGCAGCGGGGGGTCGGTACTCGCGGGTCATCGCGTTGCCCGGGGCAAGGCTGGCGGAGGCTGCACGGCTGGTCGACGTTCCCGCCCAGCAGACGCCCGCGTGGTGTCCCCACCGGCCCATCGGCCCACCGGCACAAGCGGAGGAACAGCCCCCTGCCCCCTCGCTACAGGCTGAGGGGCACCTCGTACCCCACGCGAAAGCGCCCCCGTCCTGCTGGAAACCAGCGGGTCAGGGGCGCTTTTCGGCGTTCGCGAAGATCAGTTCTTCTGGATCTGGTCGAAGCTCAGCTCGACCGGGGTCTCCCGGCCGAAGATCTCCACCAGGCCCTTGACCTTCTTGGAGTCGGCGTTGATCTCGTTGATGGTGGCCTGGAGGGTGGCGAAGGGGCCGTCGGTGACGGTGACGGAGTCGCCGACCTCGAAGTCCAGCACCTGGACCTCGACCTTGCGGGAGGACGGGCGGCCCTCCTCCTCGGCGGCGGCCTTGGCGGCCTTCTCCTCCGCCTCCGGGGCGAGCATCTTGACGATCTCGTCCAGGGTCAGCGGGTACGGGTCGTAGGCGTTGCCCACGAAGCCGGTCACGCCGGGGGTGTTGCGGACGACGCCCCAGGACTCGTTGGTGAGGTCCATGCGGACCAGCACGTAGCCGGGGAGCTTGTTCTGCCGGACGGTGCGGCGGTCGCCGTTCTTGATCTGGACGACCTCCTCCTGGGGCACCTCGGCCTGGAAGATGTAGTCCTCGACGTTCAGGGAGACGGCCCGCTGTTCCAGGTTGGTCTTCACCCGGTTCTCGTAGCCGGCGTAGGTGTGGATGACGTACCACTCACCGGGCAGCAGCCGGAGTTCCTCCCGCAGGGCGGCCACCGGGTCGACGGGTTCGGCCGGCTCCGCGACCTCCGCGTCCCCCTCGGCCCCGGCGTCGGTCTCCCGTCCCAGGGCCGCCGCGTCCTCGGCGGTCTCGGCGACCTGGGCGTCCGGGCCGTCACCCTCGACGTGCAGCGCGGCCTCCTCGGCCGGTACGCCAGCGGCGGCGTCGGCAGCTTCGGCCTGGTCGGCGCCGTCCGCGGCCTCGACGATGTCGAGCGCGGTGTCATCGCCCTCGGCGGGCTCGACGGCGTCGTTCACGTTCGGGTCAGACACGGTGGCTGCTTCTTCCTGACTTCATGGGGTCGAACACGCGGAAAAGCCGCGGGACGCGGCTCCGCGTTCTGTGGCGTGGCTCAGCCGAAAATGAACTTCATGGCTTCGGTGAACCCGTAGTCCAGCACCGTCACCAGGGCGATCATGATGACCACAAAGACGATCACGACGCTGGTGTAAGTGGTCAGCTGGTTGCGCGAGGGCCAGACGACCTTGCGCAGTTCGGCGACGATCTGGCGGTAGAACAGCGCCAGTCTGCCGAAGGGGCCCTTCTTGCCGCGCTTACCGCCGCGACGGGGCTTCTTGTCCTCCGACGACGGTTCCGGCTCGGGGACCTCGATGGAGTCCGTGATCTCCGTCACTCGTCCTCACCTGATCCGGGTCGTGGCCCTGCGGCGACGGGCCCGGCCGCACGGCGGTGCATTTCAGTACGTACACAAGCACACACCCAGCAGATGTGTGTAGCAGGGCCGGAGGGACTTGAACCCCCAACCGCTGGTTTTGGAGACCAGTGCTCTACCAATTGAGCTACGACCCTTTGCGGACCTCAACCTACCGCATCCCGAGCGACACCCGGAGGGCGCTGTGAGAAGTCGGCGAGGGCCAACGAGCGTTGAGTGTACGTGCTCAGGGGCAACGCGTCGAACACGAACCCCTCCCATCGATCTTCTCCGTACCGCTGTGGGGTGGCCCCTGCGGGGTTCCCGGCGGGCTCTCAGGTGGTGAAACCGCTGTGCCCTCCGCGTTGGGGGTCTGCGAACATGCCTGTATGACCGCTGCAACTCCACCAGTTCAGTCACCCTCCGAACGCCGGGTCTCCGCGCGGGTCGGTTCGATCTCCGAGTCCGCGACCCTGGCCGTGGACGCCAAGGCCAAGGCACTGAAGGCGGCCGGCCGTCCGGTGATCGGCTTCGGCGCGGGTGAGCCCGACTTCCCGACGCCCGACTACATCGTGGACGCGGCCGTGGCCGCCTGCCGCGAGCCGAAGAACCACCGCTACACGCCGGCCGGTGGGCTGCCCGAACTCAAGTCCGCCATCGCGGCCAAGACGCTGCGCGACTCCGGGTACGAGGTCGACCCCTCCCAGGTGCTGGTCACCAACGGCGGCAAGCAGGCGATCTACGAGGCGTTCGCCGCGATCCTGGACCCGGGCGACGAGGTCATCGTGCCGGCCCCGTACTGGACCACCTACCCGGAGTCGATCCGGCTGGCCGGCGGCGTACCGGTGGACGTGGTGGCCGACGAGTCCACCGGCTACCGGGTGAGCGTGGAGCAGTTGGAGGCGGCCCGCACCGAGCGGACCAAGGTGCTGCTGTTCGTCTCCCCCTCCAACCCGACCGGGGCCGTCTACTCCCGGGAGCAGGTCCAGCGGATCGGCGAGTGGGCGCGGGACCACGGGCTGTGGGTGCTGACCGACGAGATCTACGAGCACCTGGTGTACGGCTCGGCCGAGTTCCACTCGCTGCCGGTGGTGGTGCCCGAACTGGCCGACCGTTGCGTGGTGGTGAACGGGGTGGCCAAGACGTACGCCATGACCGGCTGGCGGGTGGGCTGGGTGATCGGCCCCCGGGACGTGGTGAAGGCGGCCACCAACCTCCAGTCGCACGCCACCTCCAACGTCAGCAACGTCTCCCAGGCGGCGGCGCTGGCCGCCGTGTCCGGTGACCTGGAGGCGGTGGCCACCATGCGGGAGGCCTTCGACCGCAGGCGGCGCACCATCGTGCGGATGCTGAACGAGATCGACGGCGTGGTCTGCCCGGAGCCGGAGGGCGCGTTCTACGCGTACCCCTCCGTGAAGGGGCTGCTGGGCAAGGAGATCCGGGGTCGGCGTCCGGCCTCCTCGGTGGAGCTGGCCGAAGTGATCCTGGAGGAGGTGGAGGTGGCCGTGGTGCCGGGTGAGGCCTTCGGCACCCCCGGTTACCTGCGGCTGTCCTACGCGCTCGGTGACGAGGACCTGGTGGAGGGCGTCTCCCGGATCCAGAAGCTGCTCAGCGAGGCGGCCTGATCCCTCGACCGTCACGGGCCCCGGATGTTCGCACGGCGGACGTCCGGGGCCCGTTTCGTGTTCTACGAGCCCCTCGACCGGGGGGTGTACCCGGCCCCAACTACCGTTCACCGGGCCGTGTGCGGCAGGATCCTTGGATGGCCCGTGATATCCGTCGACTTCCCAAGGCACATCTGCACCTGCACTTCACCGGTTCCATGCGCCCGTCCACGCTGCTGGACCTGGCCGACAAGTACGGGGTCAGGCTGCCGGACGCGCTCAGCGCCGGTCAGCCGCCCAAGCTGAGGGCCACCGACGAGCGCGGGTGGTTCCGTTTCCAACGGCTGTACGACGCGGCGCGTTCCTGCCTGCGGGAGCCGGAGGACATCCAGCGACTGGTGCGGGAGGCCGCCGAGGAGGACCTGCGGGACGGGGGGCGGTGGCTGGAGATCCAGGTCGACCCCACCTCGTACGCCCCCCGGCTGGGCGGTCTGATCCCGGCGCTGGAGGTCATCCTGGACGCGGTGGACACCGCGTCCAGGGACACCGGTCTGCACATCCGGGTGCTGGTGGCGGCGAACCGGATGAAGCACCCGCTGGACGCCAGGACCCTGGCGCGGCTGGCGGTGCGGTACCGGGACCGGGGGGTGGTCGGCTTCGGCCTGTCCAACGACGAACGGCGGGGTTTCGCCCGGGACTTCGACCGCGCCTTCACCATCGCCCGGAACGGCGGCCTGCTGGCCGCCCCGCACGGCGGTGAGCTGTCGGGGGCGTCGAGCGTGTGGGACTGCCTGGACGACCTGGCCGCCCGACGGGTGGGCCACGGGGTGCGGGCGGTGGAGGACGAGCGGCTGCTGCGTCAGCTGGCGGAGCGCGGGGTGACCTGCGAGGTGTGCCCGGCGTCCAACGTGGCGCTGGGGGTGTACGAGAAGCCCGAGGACGTACCGTTGCGGCGGCTGTGGGACGCGGGGGTGTCGATGGCCCTGGGGGCGGACGACCCCCTGCTGTTCGGTTCCCGGCTGGCGGCGCAGTACGAGATCGCCCGGGAGTACCACGGGTTCGACGACGAGGAACTGGCCGAGCTGGCCCGGCAGTCGGTGCGCGGCTCGGTGGCACCGCCCGAGGTGCGGCAGGCGTTGCTGGCGGAGATCGACGACTGGCTGGCGGAGCCGGCGGAACAGGGTTCCCCGGACCTGGGCTCGGACGCCCGGGACCTCAGAGCAGTCCGCTGACCAGGGTGTCGACCAGTGCCGCCGCGAACCGCTGGTCCGACTCCGGTGGCGTGACCCCCTCCCCTTCCCGGGTGCCTTCGGTGCCCTCGCTCTCGGCGCCCTCGCCTTCTTCCGCGTCCGCGTAGACGAAGGCGCGCTGGGAGCAGGCGCCCAGCAGCAGGGCGGCGGCGGCATCGGTGTCGGCGTCGGGACGCAGGGCGCCCCGGTCGCGTTCGGCCCGCAGGTAGCGGGAGAGCGCCAGCAGGGGGACGTGGGGGCCCTGGCCGAGTTCGCGTACGCCCTCGAAGTGCCGCCTGCGCAGGGCGGGTTCGGCGAACAGGGACGCGGTGATGGGCACGCTCTCGGCGTAGAAGTCGAGGGCGTGTTCGGCGACGCGTACGAGGTTGTCCCGCACCCCGGCCTCTCCGGGGTCCTCGGCGAGTTCGTCGAGCAGGGGGATGAGGCGGGGCAGCCGGTCGCGCAGGACCCGGACGTAGATCTCCTCCTTGCTCCGGTAGTGCTTGTAGAGGGCGGCTTCGGAGCAGCCGGCGCGTTCGGCGATCCGCTTGGTGGTGGTGCGGGCCAGGCCGACGGTGCGTAGCAGGTGGGCGGCGGCGTCGATGATGCGTTCACGGGTGGGACGCGTTGACTCCGGTGTGGGCATTCCTTCACCCTAGGGGTGAGTGAGCACTCACCCACCCTCGTTCGTCACCCCGTCCCCACCGACAGAGGAACCCCCATGCGCTACACCGTCCTCGGGGCCACCGGCGGCACCGGACAGCAACTGGTCCGACAGGCACTGGACGCCGGACACCAGGTCACCGCGGTGGTACGGAACCCCGACCGGCTGCCGGTCCACCACGAGCGGCTGGAGAAGGTCACCGCCGAGGTCACCGAACCCGAGGCGCTGCGCCCGGTGTTCGCCGGCCGGGACGCGGTGCTGTCGGCGCTCGGCGCCCCCGGCAACAAGGCCGCCGGGATCGCCTCCCGCGCCGCCCCGGCCGTGCTGGGCGCCCTGTCGGCGGAGGGGGTGCGCCGTTACGTGGCGGTCAGCGCTCCCCCGGTCGGGCCACCTCCCGAGGGGGAGGGACCGCTGGGCCGGTTCGTGGTCTGGCCCCTGGTGAGCTGGGTCTTCCGGGACGTCTACGCCGACCTGCGGCTGATGGAGCGCGCGGTACGGGCCAGTGACACCGACTGGACACTGGTCCACCCGCCCCGGCTCACCGACCGACCGCTGACCGGCGACTACCGGCTACGGATCGGCGGCGCCGTGCCCCGTGGCCGCACGGTGCCCCGCGCGGACGTGGCCCACGCCGTCCTGGGGCTGGTGGACGACCCGGCGACGTACCGCCGGGTGGTGGGCGTCGCCAGCTGAACCGGGCCCTCGCCACGGGACCCACCCTCCCCGGCCGGCCGGAACGGGCTCCCCTACAGCGAACAGCCCACCGTGACCGGCTCGTTGACCAGGGTCACCCCGAAGACCTCCCGTACCCCGTCCCGCACCTCGCGGGCCAGTTCCAGCAGGTCGGCGGTGGTGGCCCGCCCCCGGTTGGTGAGCGCCAGGGTGTGCTTGGTGGAGATACGGGCCGGCCCCTGGCCGTAGCCCTTGGTGAACCCCGCCCGGTCGATCAGCCAGGCCGCCGAGGTCTTCACCCGGCCCTCGCCGGCGTCGAAGGCGGGTGGGGCGACCTCGGGGCCGAGGCGTTCGGTGACCCGTTCCCGGAACGCGGCGAACTCACCCTCGTCCAGGATGGGGTTGGTGAAGAAGGAGCCGGCCGACCAGGTGTCGTGGTCCTCGGCGTCCAGCACCATGCCCTTGCCGGCGCGCAGTTTCAGCACCGTCTCCCGGGCCCGCTCCAGGGGTACCCGCTGGCCGACCTCCACGCCCAGGGCGCGGGCGGTCTCGGCGTACCGCAGGGGGGCCGACTGGCCGTCCAGGTCGGCGAGTCGGAACCGTACCCGCAGCACCACGAAGCGCTCGGGGTCGGCCTTGAAGCGGCTGTGGCGGTAGGAGAAGCCGCACTCCGCGCCGGAGAGGGTGACCGTCTGGCCGGCCCGGCGGTCGTAGGCGTCCACCTCGGTCAGGGTGGTGGAGACCTCCTGGCCGTAGGCCCCGACGTTCTGCACCGGGGTGGCCCCGGTCGACCCCGGGATACCGGCCAGGCACTCCACCCCGGCCAGCCCCGCCTCCACGGTGCGGGCCACCACGTCCGACCACACCTCGCCGGCCGCGACCTCCAGGGCGGTGCCGTTCCACTCCAGGCCCCGGGTGGCGATACGCAGCGCCGTACCGGGGAAGCCCTCGTCGGCGATCACCAGGTTGCTGCCCCCGCCGACCAGCAGCAGCGGGGTGCCGGAGGAGTCGGCCTCGGCGACCGCCTGGACCACCTCGGCGTCGGTGGTGGCGGTCAGCAGCCGTCGGGCCGGACCGCCCAGGCGGAAGGTGGTCAGGGGAGCGAGCGGGGCGTCGTTGAGTTGCTGCACGGCACCAGCGTACGGGGGTGTCTCAGGCGAGCCGGACGACCGCACGCGAGGCGGACAGCACCCGCTGTCCCTCGCAGCTGACCGTCAGGTCGACCCGGACCGTGCGCCGCTCGTCGTCCAGCTTGGCCGCGACCTTGCCGACGACCTCGACAACGGTGCCCTTCTCGTCGTCCGGCACCACCACGGGCTTGGTGAACCGCGCCTGGTAGTCCAGCACCGACCCGGGGTCACCGGTCCAGTCGGTGACCGCGCGAGCGGCCTCGGCCATGGTGAACATGCCGTGGGCGATCACGTTGGGCAGGCCCACCTCGCGGGCGAACCGCTCGTTCCAGTGGATGGGGTTGAAGTCCCCCGAGGCGCCGGCGTACCGGACCAGGGTGGCGCGGTCCACGGGGTAGCTGCGCACCGGCAGTTCGGTGCCGACCTCGACGTCCTCGTAGCGCGGCGGGGTGCCCTCGGGCTGTGCGTTCTCGGCGGTCACGGCGCTCACTCCCCCTCTTCCACGGCCCGGGCGACCAGCTTGGTCTGTACGGTCACCACATGCTCGCCCTCGGCGTCGGTGACCTCGGCGGCGACGTTCACCACCTCGTTCCCGGCCAGCGACTTGATCTCCTTGACCACCGAGGTGATGTCCAGCACGTCCCCCACCCGTACCGGGCGGGAGTAGCTGAACGACTGTTCGCGGTGCACCACCCGGTCGTAGTCCAGGCCCAGTTCGGGGTCCTGCACTATGCGTATCGCCGCCTGGTAGGTGAAGGCGAACGCGAAGGTCGGGGGTGCCGGGATGGCGGGGTGCCCCAGGGCTCGGGCGGCCTCGGGGTCGTAGTAGACCGGGTTGGTGTCGCCGATCGCCTCGGCGAAGGCCTGCACCGTTTCCCGCCCCACCTCGTAGGGGCGCGGGGAGGGGTAGCTCCGCCCCACGAACGACTGGTCAAGTGGCATGGGTCCAGCATCTCCTGCGGTGCTCGGCGGCGGTACCGGTCGCCCGGTGGACCGCCGAGGTCACGTGCCGGACGACATACGCGAAGGCCGTTCCCTCACGGGGAACGGCCTCAGCGAAAAGAGAGTCAGCGAGTCTCGCGGTGCGCGGTGTGAGCGTTGCAGCGCGGGCAGTGCTTCTTCATCTCCATACGGTCCGGGTTGTTACGCCGGTTCTTGTTGGTGATGTAGTTCCGCTCCTTGCACTCCACGCAGGCCAGGGTGATCTTCGGGCGGACGTCGGTGGCAGCCACGTGAGTGCTCCTTGACGATGTTTCCCTACCCGGCACCATCCGGGAGAGAAAGGGCGGACGAAAACGCAGAAAAGAGTAGCCGACCGGAGGACCGACCCCACAATCGGCTACTGACAGTAGCGGTGACCGGACTTGAACCGGTGACACAGCGATTATGAGCCGCTTGCTCTACCGACTGAGCTACACCGCCGCGATGCGGCGGCCCCCACCCCGGGGGGCGGGAGACCTCTCACATCAGAGCCCCAAAACGGAATCGAACCGTTGACCTTCTCCTTACCATGGAGACGCTCTGCCGACTGAGCTATTGGGGCGAGCGGTGAAGACATTACACGCTTCGCCGTGGAACGTGAAATCCATAAAGACCGCCACCACCCACGCCCCCCAACGCCCCCGCCACCGGCCCGAGATCGCCTCCCACGACCACCACCCGCGCCTGGTGGTGAGGGGTGGCGCGAGCACCCCCCACCAGCGCGGCGACGCCGGTACGACTATTGCGGTCCTGCTCGCAGCGCCCTCCCCGGCCGCCTAACCTCATGCCCACACTCGTGCCGCCTTCGGCCAGAACCAGCACGCGAACGCGGGAGCCCGATGCCGTCCGACAGCCAGCCACCCCGAGGGGGTGGACCTGAACGCGACAGCGCTCCCGCCTCCTCCTCCCGAGTTCCCCCGCTGCTGCTGTGCGGTGCCCGGCTGGCCGACGGCCGCACCGTGGACGTACGACTCGGCGACGGCCGCATCGAGGCGGTGGGCACCGAGGGGAGCCTGTCCGCCACCCCCCAGGGCTGCCCCCGCCTGGACCTGTCCGGGTTCCTGCTGCTGCCCGCCCCCGCCGAACCCCACGCCCACCACGACACCGCCCTGACCGCCGACTCCCCGGGCCCCCCGTCCACCGAACCGCACGAGGTGCAGCGCCGGGCCACCGAGGCCGCCCTGCTGCAACTGGGCCACGGCGCCACCGCCCTGCGCAGTCACGTACGGATCGGCGACGTGGCCGGACTCGGCACCCTGGAGGCGGTGTTGCAGTCCCGGCGCGCCCTGCGCGGACTGGTGGACCTCACCACGGTGGCGATGCCCCGCCTGCTGACCGGGCTGGCCGGAGCGGACGGGCTGGCGATGCTGCGGGACGCGGTGAAGATGGGCGCCACCGCGGTGGGCGGCTGCCCCGACCTGGACCCCGACCCGGGCGGCTACGTGGACGCGGTGCTGGACGTCGCGGCCGAACACGGCTGCGCGGTGGACCTGCACACCCAGGGCCGCGACCCGGCCCGGCTGGCCCGACTGGCCGCCGCCGTCGGGGGCCTGCGCCCCAAGGTGACCCTCGGCCCGCTGGGCGGACTGTCCGAGCTGCCCCCGCCGGCGGCCACCCGGGCCGCCGACCAACTGGCCGCCGCCGGGGTCACCGTGGTGGCCCTGCCCCAGGGTGACTGCCAGACGGTGAAGGGGAGTTCGGCCCTCCCCGCCCCCGTCTCGACCGCCCCGGTACGGCTGCTGCGCTCGGCCGGGGTACGGGTGGCGGCCGGCAGTGGCGCACTGCGGGACCTGGCGAACCCGGTGGGACGCGGTGACCCGCTGGAGGCCGCCTACCTGCTCGGTTCGCTCGGCCAGGCCCGGCCGCCCGAGGCCTACCAGGCGGTCAGCGCCCACGCCCGGGCCGCCCTCGGTCTGCCGGCGGTACGTCTGGAGGCGGGGTTCCCCGCCGAGTTGCTGGCCGTACGCGGCACCACCGTGGCCGGGGCGCTGTCCCTGGCGTACAGCAGAGTGGTGCTGCACCAGGGGCGGGTGGTGTCCCGCACCAGCGCGGTACGGGAGTACTGCGACAGCGCCGAGGCCGACGACATGGAACTGCCCCGGCAGTCGCAACGCTGACGGCCCACCCACACGGCGGGCGGCGCCCCCTCGGCGTACGGTCGGGCACATGCGCGTAGTCATCGCTGGAGGACATGGACAGATCGCCCTGCGGCTGGAGCGGTTGCTCGCCGAACGGGGCGACGAGGCGTCGGGGCTGATCCGCGACCCCGCGCAGGCCGAGGACCTGCGGAACGTGGGCGCCGACCCCCGGGTGGTCGACCTGGAGTCGGCCTCGGCCGAGGAGGTCGCCCACCACCTGCGGGGAGCGGACGCGGCGGTGTTCGCCGCGGGCGCGGGCCCCGGAAGCGGCTCGGCCCGCAAGGACACCGTCGACCGTGGGGCCGCCGCCCTGTTCGCCGACGCGGCCCAACTGGCCGGTGTACGGCGGCTGGTGCAGGTGTCCGCGATGCGGGTGGACCAGGAGCCGGAGCCGGGCACCGACCCGGTGTTCGCCGACTACCTGCGGGCCAAGCGGGCGGCCGACGAGGACCTACGGGCCCGGGGCGCGCTGGACTGGACGATCCTGCGGCCGGGCCGGCTGACCGACCACCCCGGTACCGGCCGGGTACACCTGGCCGAGAGCACCGGGCGCGGCGAGGTCACCCGGGACGACGTGGCCGGGGTACTGCTGGCCCTGCTGGACGAGCCCCGTACCACCGGACTCACCCTGGAACTGGTCGAGGGAGACGCCCCCGTCGGTGAGGCGGTGGCCGCCCTGGCGGAGTAGGGCGCGCCCGTGCCGCCCCCGGGGTGCGCGTGCCTGGTCGCGCGGCCCCGGGGAACGGCACGCGAGCCGGTCGTGGGTCAACCCCCCACCAGGACAAGGCGGTTGAACACCTGCCCAGCACCCAGAGGTGCCCTTCGCTGGGAGCGGGACACGGGATCCCCCGCTGGGGCCAGTGCACCGGAACGAGGCACCCCCGTGGATCAACCCCCCACCAGGACAGGGCGGTTGAACACCTGCCCAGCACCCAGAGGTGCCCTTTGACCGGGAGCCGGACACGAGGTCCCCCACTGGGGGCCCCGCTCCCAGCGAAGGAGGGGGTTCCTCGCGGGCTGGTGAACGGACACTCCGGGTCCCGGCCTCCGAGCCGTGGCACGGGCGGTTCCCCGCTCTGACCTGGCCTCATCGGGCCCGGTGTGGGTACGGGCGGCGAGGAGGTGGGCGGGTCCGCGCCCTGACGGTGACCTCGGTGTACGGGCGTGGGGTTCCCCCGGACAGACGGTCCGGTACTCCCGTGGGACCGCCGTACGGGCTCCCTCTTGTTTACCCTCGGGTAAGTTCTGGGTCGGCCCCCCCCTCGCCGGATCACACCGGACTCCGCCGGCAACCGATCACCACAGGAGGAGAGAACCTTGCCCTCACGGTTCCCCCGACTCCCCCACTCGCCCCGTACCGCCCACGCCCTGGCCGGACTCCTCGCTGGTGCCGGCGTGGCCCACGCCGCCGTACCCCGCCTGTTCGACCAGATCGTGCCCCGGTCCCTGCCGGGCAGCCCCCGCACCTGGACGTACCTCAGCGGTGCCGCCGAACTCGGTCTGGCCGCCGCCGTCGCCCACCCCGCGACCCGCCGGCTCGGTGGCTACGCCGCCGCCGGCCTGTTCGTCGCCGTCTTCCCCGCCAACGTCAGGATGGCCCGCGACTGGCGCGACCGCTCGGCCCCGCTCCGGGCCGCCGCCTACGGCCGGCTGCCGCTCCAGGCGCCCCTGGTCTGGTGGGCCCTGAGGGTCGCCCGCGACGCCGAGCGCTGAACGGCGTACGGCCACCGCGCGAGTGCGGTGGCCGTACGCCGTCGTCGCGGGCACCGGGTCAGCCCGTACCCGTGGGGTCGAGGACTCAGCGCTCCTCGTACACCAGCCAGGTCTGGCCCGGGTCGAAGGGCATCTTCTCCCCGTTCTCCAGGGTGTAGGTCGTACCGTCCGTCTCGGACTTGCGCTCCCAGGTGGTGGTGAACGCCTCGCCGTTCCGCAGCACGGTGGCCTCGCCCTTGCCGACCGTCTTGATGTACGGGGTCGGGTCGTCGGGGGTGTTGTGCGGCATGTCGACCTTCTGGACCACCACCGTGGTGCCGCCCAGCTGCTTGCCGTCGGTGTTCATCGCCGGCTCACCGTCGAAGGACGCCAACCAGCGCTCCTCCTCGGCCGACCACTCGAAGGAGGCCTCGAACGCCGGGTACTTCACGCTGAACTGCTCGGTCGCCTTGCCGCCCTCGGGACGGTCACCGAAGGCCAGCCCGATGTCCTTGCTGACGGACGCCTCCGGCGCCTCGGCGAGGATCTTCTGCGGGTCGACGTACAGGTTGTGCGGCGCCGGACGGGACTCCTCACGCCGGAACGCGCTGGGGAAGTTGTCGTTGGAGAGCCCGAAGATCGGCGACTTGTCGATCAGCTCCACGACGCTCTCCTTGGCACCGGAGTACGCCAGGACCGGAGCGTCGAACATCCGCAGCTGCTCGACGTTGTACTCCCGGGCGCTGCGTACCGGGCCGAGCGTCTCCGGCATCTTGCTCGCGAAGACACCGATCAACCGGCCCAGGCCACCCTCGACCTGCTCGACCACCACGATGTCGGCGATCTCCAGGCCGGTGTGGGGGCGCGCGTCCTTGTGGTTGTCGATCTTCACCACCATCACCGGACCCGGCTCGGCCGGGAGACCGGTGAACGGCGAGGTCTCCTCCTTGGCCTTGGTGCCGGGGGGCTTGGGCCCTTCGAGGGCGCTGGACTTCACGGCCACACCGACCGTGAGCACACCGGCCGCCGCCGCGGCGAGCACGCCTCGCCTGCTCGGGCCCTTGCCGGAGTTCGCGGTCTCGTCTGTGGGGGAGGTGTGATTACCAAACATGGACTGCCTCACGTCGCTGGGGGCTTCGACGAAAGGGCTACCACACCCGCCCGGAGAGCACCCGTCAACCCCCATGAGCAGCCCTCACGAGTTACCGAAGACCCTCGGTACGTCCGACCTCCACCCGCAGTGACCCCTCCACAGCACCCCGCGCCCGCCCCACCACGGTCGGTCGCCGGCCCCCACCCACGAGCCCGAGAACACCGCCCTGACCTCCGCTCCTGTGTTTCCCCTCACCCCCGCCCACCTCCTCGCACCCTCCGCCACCAGCGCGGTACTCCCCGTACGACCTCGGCGTACCGCCCGGCCGCCGTCACCCATGTCCGACCTCACCTTGCTGGGGTGGCTGGGGGTGGGTGGGTGCTGGACTGGGGTCGGTGCGGGGCCGGGCTGGGTCGGTGCGGGACTGGGTGACCGGGGTGGGGTGGGTGCGGGGCCGGGCTGGGGTGGGTGCGGGGCTGGGCGACCGGGGTGGCGTGGGTGCGGGGCCGGGTTGGGGTGGGTGCGTAGGTGTGCGGCTCGCCAGGCGCCCGGTGGAGGAGGGGTCAGCCGAGGAGAGCCGGAACCCCGAGCCTCTCCTACCGGGGACGGTTCCCCACCTCCCGCGCGGCGAGCCTCGGGGGCCCGCCCTTTCCGGCTCCTGGAAGGGCGGTGCTGGAAGGGGCAAGGGTGCCGGAAGGGGCAACGGTGGGGCGGGGCCACGAGGTTGGTCGTCGACCGCTCCCCGTGCGGGGCTCCCCGCGCCGGGGGGCCGCTGGGGTCCGAACCCGTAAGGCCGAGCCGGCAGTTGTAGCGGCCAGCTTCCGCCCCGCTGGCCCTCTCATCGAACCGGACCAAGAGCAGCCACAGTGACGAACAGATAGAAGCCTGCGTGGAAGCCCGGCTGTACCCCCACGGGGTCCAGGTACGCGACTCCAAGGACGCCTCCCCCACCGCCTGACGGGCTGTCCTCCGACAGGACTTGGCGCTCCCCACACACGCCGGGGCAACGGCCCAACTCCGGCTGTGCGACTGGCCGTTGGGGGCGTCGGGGTGGGCACCGAACTGGGCGTACGGAGAGTGGTGGACCGCCCGGGGACGGCCGGGGAAAGGGTGCCGGGGAGTCGTACTCGCCGTGGAGCACCGGAGACGGTGAAGCGGGGAGAACGACCAGGCGGCGAGCGGAACGCGAGAACGGCCCGGACCAGAGCTGGTTGCTGGTCACGGGCCGTTCTTTGCTCCTGTGGCGGCGCTAGGATTCGAACCTAGGAAGGCTGAGCCGGCAGATTTACAGTCTGCTCCCTTTGGCCGCTCGGGCACACCGCCTCGGATCTGTCACCGGGGGGTTGGGCCCCGTGGCGACGACGTAAACCATACCCGATCGTCGGGGGTGGTCCGCCACCCGGTTTGGGGCCCTCGGCGGTCGGTGGGGATGGCTAGGCTTGCGAGCCAGGCGCGCCCTGCTCGGCGGGCCGACTCTCTGATCGATCTCACACACCGAGGAGCTCACTCACCATGGCCGACTCCAGTTTCGACATCGTCTCGAAGGTCGAGCGGCAGGAGGTCGACAACGCCCTCAACCAGGCCGCCAAGGAGATCTCGACCCGCTACGACTTCCGGGGCGTGGACGCCTCGATCTCCTGGTCGGGCGAGCGGATCGAGATCCGGGCCAACGCCGAGGAGCGCGCCAAGGCCGTGCTGGACATCTTCCAGGGCAAGCTGGTCAAGCGCGGTATCTCGCTGAAGGCCCTGGACGCCGGGGAGCCGCAGGCGTCCGGCAAGGAGTACAAGCTGTTCTGCTCCATCAAGGAGGGCATCTCCCAGGAGGACGCGAAGAAGATCGCCAAGCTGATCCGCGACGAGGGCCCCAAGGGGGTCAAGGCGCAGGTCCAGGGTGAGGAGCTGCGGGTGAGTTCCAAGAGCCGGGACGCGCTTCAGGACGTCATCTCGCTGGTCAAGGGGCAGGACCTGGACATCGCCGTACAGTTCGTCAACTACCGCTGAAGCAGGGGTGGTTGGCCGGTACGTCCGGCTGCCGGCCGACTGGGGCCGGTGGCCGTGCCGGGGCGGGGCCGTGTCGAGGGTGTCGGGGGAAACCGGGTGTCGGTTGTCCATAGCCGGAAGTGGGCATTTCCTCGCACTCGCCGGCAGGGTTTACTCACCTACTCAGCGCGCTGTGATCGCGCGCCGGTCGGCGCCGGTGGCCCGGAGGGGAGGCCACCGGCGCCGACGTCTGGTCGGCCGGGTCGGCCGTACGCCCTGACCAGGGGCGAAGGCGTCTGCTCACCGGGACCAGTGTGCGGCCCCCTGACCCTCCCCCGGTGACTGGTGGCCTGTCCATGCTGGGAAGTGAGCAAATACGGGGCACCCTGGGCCGTTTCACTCATCGCGATACACAACTCCCGGTCGGTCGGGGCCCGGGGGCGTGGCCGTCGGGAGGGCGGGTGGGCGGCCAACTCCCCTCGGGTGGCGCGGTGTTGGGGTTTCCGTCGGACCGTCACGGGTGCCGGACGGGTCAGGGGGTGTGGGTCTGGCCCGGCAGGGCCTCCAGCACCAGGATGGCCATGTCGTCGTCCAGCGGCCCGGCGCCGAACTCGTGTACCGCCTGTCGGATGCGTTCGGCCACGGCCTGGGCGCCCATTCCGGCGCACTCCCGCAGGAGGCGGGCCAGGCCGTCGTGGTCGTCCAACTGCCGGGTGCCGTCGCGGCGTTCGGTGACCCCGTCGGTGACGCACAGCAGGGTCTCGCCCGGGGCGAGGTCGAAGGTGTCGGCCTTGTAGCGGGCCAGTTCGTCGACGCCCAGCAGCATCTGGGGTTCGGCGGCGGTGACGACGGTGCCGTCGGCGGTCAGCCGCAGGGGCAGGGGGTGGCCGGCGCTGGCCACGGTGCAGCGGGCGCCGCCGTCGACCGGGTACGGCTCCAACTCCCCGTACAGCAGGCTGAGGAAGCGGGGGGTGAGGTGTACTCCGGCGGCGACCGCCTCGGCGCCCTCCTCCGCCATGGCCACGTTGAGCCGGTCGAGTACCGCCTCCACTCCGTGGCCCTCGCGGGCGAGCAGCCGTACCAGGTGGCGGGCCAGTCCGGTGATCGACATGGCCTCGGGGTCGTGGCCGCTGACGTCGCCCAGCAGGAAGCACCAGCGGCGTTCGCCGACCGGGAACAGGTCGTAGAAGTCGCCGCCCACGGTGAGGCCCTCGCCGCTGGGCTCGTAGACGATGGCCTTCTCCACTCCGGGGATGGTCGCGAGGGAGGCGGGCAGCTGTCGGGACTGGAGGGCCCGGCTGATGCTGGTCTGGCGGGCGTAGCGGCGGGCGGTGACCAGTGACTGGGCCACTCGGCGGGCCACGTCCTCGGCGAGCCACACCTGGCTGTCGGTGATGCGGGAGCGTCCGGCCCGGCCCAGCAGGAGTACGCCCTGTACCTCTCCGCCGGCGACCAGGGAGAAGGCCAGCGCGGAGCCCCGTGATCCCTCCTGTCCGTCGTCCGGCCAGGGCCAGGGCACTCCGCTGGAGCTGAGGCCCGGTGGGGGCGGGTCGCGTTCCAGGAGGCGGCGGAGCCGTTCGATGCGGCGTTCGTCGACGTGCCAGACGCGGGACAGCCGCTGGGTGCCGCCCTCGCCGCTGAGCCAGACCGCGCACCAGTCGCCCAGTCGGGGTACCAGGAGCTGTCCGGCGAGGGCGGCCACCATGTCCTCGTCGAGTTGGCCGGCCAGCAGTTCGCTGGCCTCGGCCAGGAAGGAGGGGCCGCCCATCTGGGTCCACTCGCCGCGTGCGGCACTGGCGGGCGGGTCGGCGGACTCGCGTTGGTCGGGTCGGGGTGCCTCGGGTTCCTCGCCGGCCACCAGGCGGAACCAGACGGCCTTGTCGGTACGGCGGTAGGTCACCCCCCAGGCGTTGGCCAGGCCGGACAGGAGCTGCAGTCCCCGGCCCTGGCCCCGGGTGCCGGTGGCGGGGTGCACGCCCCGGGAGGGGTGGCGGTCGGCGACCTCGACGACCAGGGCGGTGGGTCGGCGCCGGTCGGGGGGTGGGCCGGGGGTGAGGGCCCAGTCGGGGTGGTCGGACTCCAGCCAGCAGCCGACCTCGACCTCGGTGCCGGCGTGCATGACGGCGTTGGTGACCAGTTCGCTGACCAGGAGGGCGGCGTCCTGGATGAGGCGTTCCCCCAGCTGGGGGTGTGTGGCGCTCCAGTTTCGCAGGAGATCCCGGGTGAAGCGGCGGGCGGCGGCCGAGGCACGTTCGTCCCCGGGGAAGGTGGCCCTTTCCGCGGGGAGGCGTGCATCTGCTGGCGACGGCGGCACTCCGGTCTCCTGTCCACTCCGGTCACGGAATCAGCGACCAGCATAAAACCGAACCAAGGTGACTATTCTCGTAATTCCTGGAGAATGAGGCGATGGCACGGCAACCGGACCCCGTGGACAACACTTCCCCTCCGGCCGCACGGCAGCTGGACGAGGGGGAGCTGCGACCTCTGCTGGCCGCTCTGCGGGAACTGCGCGACGGGGACTACTCCGCCCATGTGGAGCCCACCGGTTCCCCTCTGGCGGCCGAGCTGGCCGAGGTGTTCAACCAGGTCGTCGCCCGGCAGCGGCACCGCAGTGAGGAGCTGCACCGGGTGCGTCGGGAGGTGATCCGGCACGGCCGGCTGGACGAGCGGTTGACGCCCAGCCCGGGGCAGGGGGCCTGGAGCGGGGACGTACGGGCGGCCAACTCGTTGATGGACGCGCTGACGTCCCCGGTGTGGCGGGCCACCCGGGTGCTGGACGCGTTGGCGCAGGGTGACCTGAACCAGCGGGTGGACCCGCACGACGGGAGCCGGGAGCTGCACGGGGACCTGCGGCGGCTGGGGCAGAGCGTCAACCGGGTGGTGGACCAGTTGTCGCTGTTCAACGGCGAGGTGGCCCGGGTGGCGCGGGAGGTGGGCACCGAGGGGCGGCTGGCCGGCCGGGCCCGGGTGCGGGGGCTGTACGGGGACTGGCGGACGGTGGCGGAGGCGGTCAACACCATGACCGCCCGGCTGACCTCCCAGGTGCGGGACATCTCGCTGGTGACCCGGGCGGTGGCGCGCGGTGACCTCACCCGTCAGGTGACGGTGGAGGCGACCGGGGAGCTGCTGGAGCTGAAGCTGACCGTCAACACCATGGTCGACCAGCTGCGGGCGTTCGCCGACGAGGTGGCCCGGCTGGCGCGGGAGGTGGGCACCGAGGGGCAGCTGGGCGGCCGGGCGCAGGTGCGGGACGCGTCGGGGGTGTGGAAGGACCTGACCGACAGCGTCAACCTGATGGCCAGCAACCTGACGGCGCAGGTCCGCAACATCGCCCAGGTCACCACGGCGGTGGCGCACGGTGACCTGAGCCAGAAGATCACGGTGGACGCCCGGGGGGAGATCCTCCAGCTCAAGAGCACCGTGAACACCATGGTCGACCAGTTGTCGGCGTTCGCGGACGAGGTCACCCGGGTCGCCCGCGAGGTCGGCACCGAGGGACGCCTGGGGGGCCGGGCGGAGGTGCGGGGGGTCTTCGGGGTGTGGAAGGACCTCACCGACAACGTCAACTTCATGGCCGACAACCTCACCAGCCAGGTCCGCAACATCGCCCAGGTCGCCACGGCGGTGGCGCAGGGTGACCTGGGCAAGACGATCACGGTGCAGGCCAAGGGGGAGATCCTCCAGCTCAAGGACACCGTGAACACCATGGTCGACCAGCTGCGGGCGTTCGCGGACGAGGTCACCCGCGTCGCCCGCGAGGTCGGCACCGAGGGACGCCTCGGCGGACGCGCCCAGGTACGCGGGGTGTCGGGGGTGTGGAAGGACCTCACCGACAACGTCAACTTCATGGCGCTGAACCTGACCTCGCAGGTGCGCAACATCGCCCAGGTCACCACCTCGGTGGCCAACGGCGACCTGTCGAAGCAGATCACCGTGGACGCCCGGGGCGAGATCCTGGAGCTGAAGGAGACCGTGAACACCATGGTCCAGCAGCTGCGGGCGTTCGCCGACGAGGTCACCCGCGTCGCCCGCGAGGTCGGCACCGAGGGACGCCTCGGCGGACGCGCCCAGGTGCACGGGGTGTCCGGGGTGTGGAAGGACCTCACCGACAACGTCAACTTCATGGCCGACAACCTCACCAGCCAGGTCCGCAACATCGCCCAGGTGGCGACCTCGGTGGCGCAGGGTGACCTGTCCAAGAAGATCGACGTGGACGCCCGGGGCGAGATCCTGGAGCTGAAGACCACCCTCAACACCATGGTGGACACCCTCTCCTCGTTCGCCTCCGAGGTGACCCGGGTGGCCCGGGAGGTGGGCAGCGAGGGGCAGTTGGGCGGCCAGGCCCGGGTGGAGGGGGTGTACGGCACCTGGAAGCAGCTGACCACCTCGGTCAACGAACTGGCGCTGAACCTGACCACCCAGGTGCGGGCCATCGCGGAGGTGGCGAGCGCGGTGGCCCAGGGTGACCTGACCCGTTCCATCACGGTGGAGGCCCAGGGAGAGGTCGCGGAGCTGAAGAACAACGTCAACGTGATGGTGGCCAACCTGCGGGAGACCACCCGGGCCAAGGACTGGCTGGAGTCCAACCTGACGCGTATCGCGGCGCTGATGCAGGGGCACCGGGACCTGGTGGAGGTGGCGGACCTGATCCTGCGGGAGCTGACTCCGCTGGTGAACGCCCAGTTCGGGGGGTTCTTCCTGGCCCGGGAGGGGCAACCGCCCAGTCAGGGGCTGGACTTCATCGCCGGCTGGGGCACCGGGGAGCCGTTGCCGGGTTCGGACACCCCGGTGCGGGGGCTGATCGCGCAGGCGGCGTTGGAGAAGCGGCGCATCGTGGTGGAGCCGGCGCCGGCGGACTACCTGAGCATCTCCTCCGGCCTGGGGGCGGCCCCGGCGGTGAGTGTGGTGATCCTGCCGATCGTGTTCGACGAGCAGGTGCTGGGGGTGATCGAACTCGCCTCGTTCAGCAACTTCAACGACGTACACCTGGCGTTCCTGGACCAGTTCAGCCACACCATGGGGGTGTCGATCAACACGGTGCTGGCCAACTCCCGTACCGAGGCACTGCTGTCGCAGTCGCAGCGGCTGACCAGCGAGCTGAGGCAGCGGTCGGACGAACTCCAGCGCTCCAACGCCGAGTTGGAGGAGAAGGCGGCGCTGCTGGCGACCTCCTCGCAGTACAAGTCGGAGTTCCTGGCGAACATGTCGCACGAGCTGCGCACCCCGCTGAACTCGCTGCTGGTGCTGGCCCGGCTGCTGGCGGACAACCCGGACGGGAACCTGTCGGAGAAGGAGGTGCAGTTCGCCGCGACCATCCACCGCTCCGGCTCGGACCTGCTCCAGCTGATCAACGACATCCTGGACCTGTCGAAGATCGAGGCCGGCCGGATGGACGTACGCCCGCGCCAACTGCCCCTGATCAAGCTGCTGGACTACGTGCACGCCACCTTCCGCCCGCTGGCCATGGACCGGGGGCTGGCCTTCGAGATCGGGGTCGGCGAAGGGGTGCCCCGCGAGCTGTACTCCGACGAGCAGCGCATCCAGCAGATCCTGCGCAACCTGCTGTCCAACGCCGTCAAGTTCACCTCCTCGGGAGGGGTGGAGCTGCGGGTCGACCGGGTGCGGGACACCTCCTCCTTCGAGCAGGCCACCCTGCGGGAGGCCCAGGCGGTGATCAGCTTCTCGGTGCGGGACACCGGTATCGGGGTGCCGGCCGACAAGTTGCAGCAGATCTTCGAGGCCTTCGCCCAGTCCGACGGCACCACCAGCCGCAAGTACGGGGGCACCGGGCTGGGCCTGTCCATCAGCCGCGAGCTGGCCACCATGCTGGGCGGCCGGATCGACGTGGAGAGCGAGCCGGGGGTGGGTTCCCGCTTCACCCTGCTGGTGCCCGCCCACTACCCCGGGCCGCTGCCCTCCCCCGACCCGGCGACCATGCGGCCCGCCGAGCTGGCCGCCGTCCTGCCGGCGCCCGCCGTGGCCCGGGTGGACACCGAGTCGCAGGAGGCGCCGGACGAGGAGCGGCCGACCCAGGAACTGTCGGGCGGGGAGGGCTCCGCCGAGGAGCCGGCCAGCGGTACGGAGGCCCCCGCGCCACCGTCGACGGAGCTGGCCACCACCGAAGTCGCCCCGGAGGAGGGGGAGTTCGCCGCCAGCGGCCGGTACGGGGAGTCGGGGCCCAGCGGGTCGGAGGGGACGGTGGAGCGGGACGAGACCGGCTGGCCGGAGACCACCCGGCTCGGCGAGTGGCTGACCGGCCGGCCCGGCGAGGTACTGCCCGGCAACCACATCCTGATCGTCGACGACGACATCCGTAACGTCTTCGCGCTCACCCACGTGCTGGGCCGGGTCGGCATCTCGGTCACCTACGCCGAGAACGGCCGCGAGGCACTGACCGTACTGGAGAAGAACCCGCAGGTCAGCGTGGTGTTGATGGACATCATGATGCCGGAGATGGACGGCTACGAGACCATCCAGGCCCTGCGCGCCAACCCCCGCACCAGCGGGCTGCCGATCATCGCGCTGACCGCCAAGGCCATGCCCGGCGACCAGGCCAAGGCCCTGGACAGCGGAGCCAACGACTACGTGCCCAAGCCGGTGGACGTCGACCGCCTGCTCACCGCCGTCTGCGCGGTGTTGGACCCCGGCGAGACCGACAGCGAACAGGAACCGGAGGAGCCGCGATGACCCACGACGGCACCGCCCTCGGCGAGGAACGCGTCAGCATCCTGATCGTCGACGACATGGAGGAGAACCTCGTCGCCCTGGAGGCGGTGCTGTCCTTCCTGGGGCAACGGCTGGTGCGCGCCCGCTCCGGCGAGGAGGCGCTGAAGGCCCTGCTGCGCGAGGAGTTCGCGGTGGTGCTGCTGGACGTGCTGATGCCGGGGATGGACGGTTTCGAGACGGCGGCCAACATCAAGCGCCTCGACCAGACCAAGGACATCCCGATCATCCTGCTCACCGGCGCGGACGCCGACCCCGACTACACCTACCGGGGCTACGCCATCGGGGTCGCCGACTTCCTCACCAAGCCCTTCGACCCCTGGCTGCTGCGCAGCAAGATCAACGTGTTCCTGGACCTGCACCGCAAGAAGCGCCAACTGGCCGCGCAGACCGAGCAGTTGCGGCAACTGCTGGTGTCCGGCCCGGACACCGGGACCACCGCGGCCGAGGAGGCGACGGCCGAGGACCAGCTGTCGGCGGTGTCCGAGCGCCTGGGCCGGGTGGAGCTGCTACTCAAGGAGCGGGACGACGCCCCGGCCTCCGCGCTGGCCCCCCGCATCACCGACCTGGAGCACTCCGTCAGCGAGCTGAGGAGCGCGCTGGCCGGTGACCGGGGGCACGGCCGGTAGGCGGGGCTAGGGGGCTAGGGCGCGCAACTGCCGGGGGACACCTCGAAGGACCAGCCCTTCTGCCCCTCCGGCTCCAGGTCGCGGTAGCCCGGGTAGCCGCTGGCGGGCTTCTTCCGCACGGCGTCCAGGACCTCCTGGCACAGCCGGACGCTTCCGGCCTTGAGGCCGATGCCGTACTCCTCGTTCTTCTCGGAGAACCCGCCCCGGGCGATCATGTACTCCTTCTCGCGGCCCTTCAGGAAGCCCTTGAGCACGGCCTCGTCCGTGAAGACCGCGTCGTACTGCTTGTGCAGGCCCTTGATGCAGTAGTTGTAGTCGGACCGGGTCTTCACCTGCTTGAACTTGTCGTTCGAGCGGAGGAAGTTGTGGCCCGAGGACTTCCTGACCACGCAGATGCGGGTGTCGGAGGGGAGGTCGTTGACCGACTGCACGATCTCGCGCTGGCCCCTGATGCGCGCCGCGTTGGCGTCGCCCTTGGTGGAGAACCGCTCCAGCATGATCTTCTGCTGGGTGCGGTAGTAGGGGCCGGCGAACAGGACCGGCGGGTCCTCCTCCGTACCGCGCTGGCGCTCCTCGGAGATGCCGTAGCTGCCGATCATCATCTGGATGAATCCGTTGTCGAGCCGGTTGGCGCGCTCCTCCGTCCCCACCGCGACGAAGTTGACGTTGTCGTCCGGGATGCCGAGGGACCTGGCGATGTCCTTGGCGTACTCGTACTCCACGCCGGACCACTTGCCGTCCTTCAGGTCGCTGAGTCCGGGCTGGCCGTCCTTCAGCCCGATGACCCACGGCTTCTCGTTGTTCCGCGCCTGCTCCAGTCGCTCCAGGGAGGCGTCCTCCACCTTGGGCCCGGTGTCCTCCTCGGGCTTGGCGTCGGCGCTCGGCCCACCGTCCGACTTCTGGCCGTCGTCCTGCCGGTCCCACACCAGGTAGCCGCCGCCGGCCAGCAGCACCAGACAGATCGCGGCGGCCACGGCCACCCACCAGCCCCGCCGTCCCGACCGCTCCGGCTCCCCGGGCTCCTCTGGCCGCCCGGCCTTCTTCGGCTTGCCGGACTTCCCGCCGTCGGGGCGCCCGGTCTTCGCCGCCTTCCCCGTCCGGTCCTCGCCCTCCCGCTTCCCCGGGTCCTTGGGCTTGGACTTCTTGGGCTTCTTGGCGGCCTTCGGTTCCTCGGCCCCCTTCGGGCCGTCGGCTACGGGTGCGCCCTCGGCCCGGCTCGCCCCGGAGGCGTCCGCGTTCTGTCCCGCGCCCTGTTCGGCCGGCTTCGGCTTCTCGTCCGGCCCCGGCTCCTCGGGGCTCGACGACTCCAGCCGCTGGTCCAGTCGCGGGTCCCGTGGCTCGGGCCGGCTGCCGCCCCCGGAGGCCTCCACCGCGCCGGCGGCCGTGCGCCCGCGCGGGGAACTGTCGACGATCCGCCGCAGGGTCTCCTCCACCTTCTCGGCGGTGGGGCGCTCCCCGGGGTCCTTCGACAGCAGCCCGGTGATGATCTCGGCGAGCGGCCCTGCGTACAGCATCGGCGGCACCGGGTCGCGGTGGACGGCCGTGTAGACCCCCCAGGGGGTGTCGCCGTCGAAGGGCGTCCGTCCCTCGACCATCTCGAAGAGGGTCACGCCCAGCGACCACAGGTCGGACTGCCGGGTGGCCGCCATCGGGTGACCGGAGACGCCGTAGAGCAGCTCGGGGGCGAGGTACTTGGGCGTACCCGGAGGGATGTCCTCCGGCAGCGTCACCATCTCCGCGCCCTCGAAGGTGGCGATGCCGAAGTCGACCAGCAGCACCCGGTCCTGGGAGAGCACCAGGAGGTTGTGCGGCTTGATGTCGCGGTGCAGCACCCCGGCCTGGTGTACGGCGCCGAGCCCCTCGAGGACCTGGAGGGCGAGCCGGGCCGCGCGGGGCACCGACAGCTGGTCCTCCTGGAGCAGGTCCGCGAGGGAGGGAGCCTTGTGCAGCTCCATCACGATCCAGACCTCGCTGCCGGTCTCGATCACGTCGTGCACCGACACCACGTTCTGGTGCTGGATGTGGGCGATCGCCTGGGCCTCGCGGCGGGCCCGGGCCATCGCCCGCGAGGTGGCGGAGCCGGAGAAGCGTATGCCCTTGAGGGCGACGAACCGCCTCAGCTGAGTGTCCCACGCCTCCCACACCACGCCCATACCGCCACTGCCGATCTCGCGGCGCAGCTCGTACCGGCCGGCGACCACGGTGAACCGTTGCGCCTTCGGGGCACCCGCGTTCCCGGGAACCTCTCCCTCGTCTGCTCTGCGGCCCTCATCCATCCGCGAAACTCCCCTCCCCTAAGAACTGGCCTCCCCGGGCACACCCCGCTCCCACGATCACGGGAACGAGGACGACCTCTGCGGGAGAAAAGTTCCCGCGGTCACGGGAACCTCCGCGGACCGGCCGCGCTGTCGACTGGCGTCCGACACACCGGGCCTGGGCGGTCCCGCGATCACCGAAGATATACCTCCGGCCGGGCCCGGTTCCCCCGGTGGACGAACGGCCTCTGTCCGGGTGGTCGAAGTCCCGCCGAACCCCTTCACTACCCCGCCTGGTGGTCCCCGACTCCCCCGTGCGGCCGGCCTGTTGGGGCGGCGCGAACCCTGGCGGCGGCCGGGCTGACGGTTCGCCGGGGCACCGGGGGCCGGGGGCCGTCGTCGGTACGGGTGAGGGGTGGCGCCCGGCTGGTGGGGTACGGGCGGTCGGGGCGTACGGTCACCTGTTGCGCCGCTGGTCAGGGTGCCCCATCGGGGTACCGGGCCAACCCCCTTGCCGCGCGGGGGAGTTGGCCCGTGCTCACAGCAGCTCGCCCAGTACGGCGGCGAGTTCGGCGGGCCGGGTCATGGGCAGGTTGTGGTTTCCGTCGAGGTCGACGAGCCGACGGCCGGGAACGGCGTCGACCAGGGCGCGGACCTCGTCCCGGCGGGCCGCGTAGAAGCCCTCGCCGGCCAGGACGAACGTGGTCGGAACGGTGAGGTGGTCGTACACGTCGACGCCGGGGAAGACCCTGGCCTCGGCGTCCACCGTGCTGACGGTGACGATCTCCTCGATGGTGGGCCTGCGCAGCCAGTGGTGGTCACGGCGCAGGAAGGAGCGCCGCGTCACCTCCTCGACCAGTTCCGGGCGGGCCCCGGCGTTGAGCCAGTCCCCCTCCGCCTCGCGGACGCACCGCGCGACGTGGGCGCGCATCTGCTCGTCGGTGGCCGACCAGCCGTAGCGGAACAGGGCCCGCAGCCGGTCCGCCGTCTCCGGGGTCCGTAGGGCGGCGTGCTCGGCCAGGGCGGTGTCCCGGTCGTCCAGTACCACCCCGTCGACGACGCAGAGGGCGGCCGGATCCACCAGCCCGTCGGCGACCGCCGCGGTGACCGCGTAGCCACCGGTGGAGTGGCCGACCAGGACCGGCCGTTCCCAGGACAGCGCGGTGACGGCCTCGCCGATGTCGCGCCAGTACCGCTCCGGGTCGGTGGAGGTGACCGGGGTCTGTCCGTGCCCGCGCAGGTCGAGGGCGACCGGATGGCAGTGGTCCACCAGCCGGGCGGCCACGTCCGTCCAGGCGGCGGCGTTGTGTCCGCTGCCGTGGACGAGCAGGAGGCCCGGGCCGTGGCCGCCGAAGTCCAGGGCCGCCAGGGTTCCGTCCCGGACGGGCAGTTCGATGGGGGTACCGCTCATCCGGGCACCCTGTCCGCCCGAGGCCCCGCCCGCAACCGCGTTTCCCCCACCCGAGGGGCGCCCGGCCCGGGGTCCGCGGGGCACGCCTGCCGGGGTCTGCGGGCATACGGTGCCGGGGCGGGCCAGCCGTACGGGCTGGTGGCCCCAACCGGTCGGGGCCACCGTGCCGGGGGACGCCCCGGTGGGTGCCCCCGCCTCAGGGCTCAACTCCCCTGCGGGGTGGGGGGCTTGGGCCGCAGGGGACCACGGGCGGGCGCCGTACCGGCCGGGGCCGGGGGCCGGCCGTACGAGTTGGCGCGGGCCAACCAACCGGGACGGCACCCCGACGGGCACCCCAGCCCCGGAGCCCAACTCCCCCACGCCGTACGGGACTTGGGCCGCAGGGGATTACGGCCAGGCGCTGTCAGTACCTGCCGTCACGGAAGCGGGTCCAGTGGCGGCCACCGTCGTCGGACCTCCACAGGCCCTCGCCCCGTACCGGCTTGTACGAGCCGTGGAAGGAGTCGGCCACGCCGTACAGCACCCTGCCCTGGGCGGAGGTCCGAACGAAGCCGACCGGGGTCCTGAGGCGGGTGAACTCGTCGCCGTCGGTGTCGCTCAGCCAGGAGCGCTTCCTCTCCGCGTCGGTGACGAGGACGCGCCCGTCGGACAGGACGTCCACCTCGGCGTGCAGGGGGAAGTCCTTCATGGGCATGTCCGAGGTGCCGCGTACCGTCCACCAGCGCACCCCGTCCCTGGTGAGGTGCAGGACCGGGTCCTTGGGGAACTCGACCCCCCTGTCGGTGTAGGCCACGAAGGTGCCGCCCCTGGCCGCCAGGTCGATGACGGAGTACTTGGCGGGCAGGGGGTGGGACCGTCCACCGGCGGCCGAGGTGACGATCCGGTGCGGTGTGGATCCCTCCCCCTGGTCGTGCGCCCAGGCGGTACCCCGCCGGCTGTCGACCGTCAGGCCGTTCACCCGGTTGTTGGCCAGGGGTACGGGGGCGACGGTGCGGGTCGAGGGGCGGTAGGCGTACGTGGCCCCGACACCGTCGGTGGTGGCCTCACCGGCCAGGACGTCGCCGGGACGGGTGTTCCGGGGCGTGTCCCGCTTCGTGACGGGGTGCTTCTTCCCGGAAGTGTCGAGGAAGAAGTACTTCCCGCCCAGCTGGGACGGGGCGAAGAGGAAGCCTCCGGCACAGCTGTGGAAGGTGCCGGGGATACCCGTCTCGGCGTTGCTCTTCTCCGCGTGGTCGGCGACCCGCTTGCTCTCCGGGGAGTACAGGCGCCACGCGTAGACGGCCGGCCCCTCGTCGTCGTCCGGGGCGCCCGGGTGGAAGCTCAGCAGTACGGAACCGTCCTCCCCCTGTACGGCCCCGTCCGGGGCGCCGGACACGTCGATGACCTCCTGCGGCGTGGGCCGGGGGTTCTTGATCACCTTCTCGTAGCGGCCCCTGTCCACCGCCTTCTCCCGCTTCTCCGGCTCCCGCTCCTTGTCCAAGTCCCGCTCGGACGAGGTTCCGCAGGCGGTCAGTCCCAGTGCGACCAAGAGGGACAGGGCGAGCGCCGTACGGCGGCCGGCTCGTGGGGACTGCGACACGGGAACACCTCGGTGACGGTTGGCCTGGGACGGGTGACGGACGGTTCGCCCTGTCCGGTCGGTCACCGATGCTCACACGAAAGTCGCGGGCTGACGGAAGCCGTGAGCGGAGTGTGATCCCCCGGCCATGCCGCCGAGACCGGTGGGCGGCCGACCACCGGCGCCCGGCCAACTTCCCCGTGGAGTAAGGAACATGGCCCCCGGCCGTGGGTGACCGCACCGCCGTGGCGCGCACCAGCCCGGCGTCGCCGCACGGGTCACCGTCACCGGCGGTGTTCGCCGGCCCGAGGACCGGGTTCCGGCCAGATCGGACCCCCGGCACCACGACCACGTTCCGTGGTCGTTAGTGTCCAGGGCGTGGTCACCGGAGGAGGGTACCGAGGCGGGTGGGCGCCGTGGGAACCGGTCGTGTGCTGCTCCTGCGGAGCCAGCCTGGCGGTCTCTGGAACCCCCAGGAACCCGGGCAACGAAGCCAGGAAGATCGACCGGTTCGTCAGAAGCCACATCCACCAGAGGACTCGCGCAAGAGCCCCGCACTCTCAGGAGGAGCACCACCGTGGAGTGGAGTTTCACCCTCTGCCTACAGCATCCCCTCACCCGCGAGCAGGCGGATCAGTTCGACCACTGTGACGCCCTGGCCGACGGGGCGATCTCCTACACCCTCGCGCCCGAGGCCCCGGACGCCCACCCCCTGGTCGCCGACTCCACCGCGCTCCGCGAACTGGCCTGCGACATCGAGGCCCCCGACCTGCTGGACGCGGTGGCTGAGGCGGTACGCCGCATCCGGCTGGTGGACGGACTACGCGCGGTCGGTGTCACCCAGCCCGACACCGTGACCCGGGAGGAGGCGGCCCAGCGGTCCGGGACGGACGCGGAGGCCCTCCGGGGGCTGGCGGGCCAGAGCGGCTTTCCCCCGCCCGTGACCGACGAGGGCACCGTGTTGTACTCCTGGAGCCAGGTCGCCGGACATCTGCGGGAGCGGGGCGTACGGGTGGCCGACGTACCCCGCGACCTGGTCATCGCTGACCGGGCACTGCGGCTGGCCGAGGCCCTCGACGGGGCGGACGTGCCCTGGGGGGCGCTGCGCGCCCTGGGGCTGCCCGCCGAGAGCTGAGGGGCCAGCAGCCCCTGAGGACCTCGGCCATCGGGGCGAGCGGGGGCCGGGCCCGGGTGGGAACCCGGCCGGCGCGGCACCCCCTTGAGCCGGCCCAACTCCCCCACGGCGTACGGGACTTGGGCGCCGAACACCCCAGGCCCGCACCCCACCGGGGGCACCGGCCGGCCGTACGGGAAGAGGGGAACCACGGCACGGGTCACCGACAGGAGACGCCGCGTCCGGGGCGGCACCCCGCACCAGGAGCCCCCACGACGTACGGGCCCCGGCAGCACGGCCCTCGGTCAGGCACCGTCGCCAGGAACACGAACCGGCCCCACGGGAAGCTCCGAGACCACCGCACCCACACCAGGGCGCAAACCACCCACACCAGCCACCGAGCACCGCACGGCGAGTATCCCCACAGCCACCCGCACCCGGAACCACCAACCGGCCCCACAGGAAGCTCCGAGACCACCGCACCCACACCAGGCACCCCCAGGCCACTCCGTACCAGGAGCCCAACTCCCCCGCGACGCACGGGGCTTGGGCGCCCGACACCGCCAGGCCCGCACCCCACTGGGGCACCGGCCGGCCGAAGGCCCGGTCCCGGAGTACCGGGGCGGTCAGCGGGCGATGAAGGGGCGGTCGGTGGGGACGATCTCGCGGCCCAGGGGCATCAGCGAGATGGGGATCAACTTGAAGTTGGCGAGGCCCAGGGGGATGCCGATCACGGTGACGCACAGCGCCAGCCCGGTCAGCAGGTGCCCCAACGTCAGCCACCAGCCGGCGAACACGATCCAGACGATGTTGCCCAGGGCGGAGCCGATGCCGGCTCCACGGCTCTCCACCGTGGTGCGGCCGAAGGGCCACAGGGCGTATCCGGCGATGCGGAAGCTGGCGATGCCCCAGGGGATGGTGATGATCAGTACGCAGCAGATGACGCCGGCCAGGACGTAACCGAGGGCCATCCAGAAGCCGGCGAGCACCAGCCAGATGACGTTGAGGAGGGTCTTCACTCCTCCCAGCCTGCCATGTCCTCAAGGCGGGCGATGCGCTGGGCCATCGGCGGATGGGTGGAGAACAGCCGGGACATCCCGCCCCCGCCCCGGAAGGGGTTGGCGATCATCATGTGGCTGGCGGTCTCCAACCGGGGTTCGGGGGGCAGTGGCAGCAGGTTGGTGCCCGCCTCCAGCTTGCGCAGCGCGGAGGCCAGGGCCAGCGGGTCGCCGGTGAGCCGGGCCCCGGCGGCGTCGGCCTCGTACTCCCGGGAGCGGCTGATGGCCAGCTTGATCAGGGCGGCGGCCAGGGGGCCGAGGATCATCACCATCAGCATCCCGACCAGTCCGGGACCGTCGTCGTCGTCGGAGCGGCCGAGGGGGATGAGCCAGGCGAAGTTGACCAGGAACATCACCACCGAGGCCAGGGCGCCGGCGACCGAGGAGATGAGGATGTCGCGGTTGTGGACGTGGCTCAGCTCGTGGCCCAGCACCCCGCGCAGCTCCCGTTCGTTCAGCATCCGCAGGATGCCGTCGGTGCAGCAGACCGCCGCGTGCCGGGGGCCGCGTCCGGTGGCGAAGGCGTTGGGCGCCTGGGTCGGCGAGATGTAGAGGCGGGGCATCGGTTGCCGGGCGGCCGTGGACAGCTCGCGGACCATGCGGTACAGCTCGGGCGCCTCGAACTCGCTGACCGGCCGGGCCCGCATCGCGCGCAGCGCCAGCTTGTCGCTGCGCCAGTAGGCGTAGCCGTTGGTGCCCAGGGCGACCAGCAGCGCCAGCAGCAGGCCCATACGTCCGAAGAAGCCCCCGACCAGCAGGATCAACGCGGACATGCCGCCCAGCAGGACGGCTGTCCTCAGCCCATTGTGCCGGTGCACGTGCGCCCTCCACTGGTGCGGAGCGAGCGTTCACTCGCTGGTCGTCTCCACCTTCCAACGGACCTTCCGTACAGGTGAACGCCGTAGCGAGGGCGTCGGTTCCCCGGGGCGGCGGTCACGGTGGGTGACCGGGAACGGGGTGTGACCGGCGGGTTCCGGCCACCCCGCGCACCGGGGCCCCCGGCCGGGCGGGCGCCCCGCCGCGAGGTCAGAGCAGAGGGGTCAGAACAGGGGGGTCAGAACAGGGGCAGGCCGGTGAAGCGCAGCACCAGTTGGGGGGCGCCGGACAGGACCAGGCCCAGCACGGCGGTCAGCCCGATCACGGTGGCCAGCGGGCCGCCGACCCGGGGTGCCTCCACCCCGATGTCCGCGCCGGTGGCCGGGGCGTCCTCGGGGGCGGGGCGGAACAGCAGGGCGGTCCAGCGCAGGTAGTAGTACAGGCCCAGGACGACGTTCACGGCCATGACCACCGCCAGCCAGCCCAGTCCGGCGTCCACCGCCACCTGGAACACCGCGACCTTGGCGAACAGTCCGACCACCCCGGGCGGCAGGCCGGCCAGGCACAGCAGGAAGAAGGCCAACGCCAGGGCGGCCAGGGGCTGTCGGGCGTACAGGGCGCGGTAGTCGGTGAGCCGGTTGTCGGTGGAGTGGGCGGAGCGGGTACGGCCCACGTGGGCGGCCACCGCGAAGGCGCCGAGGTTGACCACCGCGTACATCAGGGCGTAGGTCAGGGTGGCGCCGACCGCGTCCGCCAGGGCGCCACGTCGTCCGGCGGCGGCGATCGGCACCAGCAGGTAGCCGGCCTGCGCCACCGAGGACCAGGCCAGCAGCCGTACCGCGCTGTGGGCCCGGTCCGCCACCTGGCGCAGCGCGGCGACGTTGCCGACGGTCATGGTGAGCGCCGCGAGGACGGCCAGCACCGGACCCCACACCTGGTCGTGGGAGGGGAAGGCCCGTACGGTCACCAGGATCAGCCCGGTGAAGCCGACCGCCTTGCCGATCACCGACAGGTAGGCGGCGATGGGCAGGGGGGCGCCCACGTAGCTGTCGGGCACCCAGAAGTGGAAGGGCGCGGCGGCGGCCTTGAAGGCGAAGCCCACCAGGGTCAGCCCGACCCCGGCGGCGGCGAGGGAGCCCAACTGGGGGTGTTCCAGCTGCCGTAGGCCGTCGGCGACCGCGTCCAGGTGCACCGCCCCGCTGGAGGCGTACACGAAGCTCACGCCCAGCAGCATCACGGCGGTGGCGGTGACCGAGGACAGGAAGAAGGTCAGAGCGGCCTCGGAGGAGCGGCGGTCGCCCCGGCGCAGGCCCACCAGCGCGAAGGAGGGCAGCGAGGCGACCTCCAGGGCGATGACCAGGGTGACCAGGTCGCGGGCGGCCGGCAGCAGGGCGGCCCCGGCGGCCGACGACATCAGCAGGAACCCGTACTCGCCGGCCGGCAGGCGTTCCTCGGCGAGGGTGGGCAGGGACAGCAGCGCGGTCAGCAACGCCCCGCCCAGCACCAGCAGTTGGACGGTGAGGGTGAAGTCGTCCACCACGTAGGAGCAGGCGTCCGGGCCGGAGGTGAGGCAGAAGGTGGCGCGGTCGTCGCCGAGGGCCAACGGCAGCAGCGCCAGGGTGGACAGCGCCAGTCCGGCGACGGTCAGCCAGCCCAGCAGCCACTTGCGGGCCGGCGGCACCCACAGGTCGGCCAGCAGCACCGCCAGTCCCAGTACGGCGGCCAGGGTGGGCGGGGCGATCGCCAGCCAGTCGATGGACTGCACGGTTCCGGCGGCCAGGGGGGCGGTCATCGGGCGACTCCCGGAAGCAGGTTCTGTACGGCCGGGTTGGTCAGGCCCAGCAGCACCGCCGGCCACAGCCCGGCGAGCAGGGTCAGCACCACCAGCGGGGTCCAGGCGGCGAACTCCACCCCCCGGACGTCGGCCAGTACGCCGCCGTCACCGGTACGGGGTGCCCGCGCCGGGTCGCCCATGCACACCCGGCGCACCATCACCAGCAGGTAGGCGGCGGTCAGCAGGGTGCCCAGGGCGGCGAAGGCCAGGCACACCAGGAAGGTGGCCCGGTTGAGGCCCTCGGCGGGGTGGTAGGCGCCGAGCATGGCCAGCAACTCGCCCCAGAACCCGGCCAGTCCGGGCAGCCCGAGGGAGGCCACGGCGGCGAAGGCCATCAGCCCGCCCAGCCGGGGGCTGCGCCCGTACAGTGCCGCCCCGGTGCCCAGGTCGCCGGCCAGGGCGCCCAGTTCGGTGGTGCCGGCCCGTTCCTTGACCGCCCCGACCAGGAAGAACAGCAGGCCGGTGATCAGTCCGTGGGCGACGTTGGCGAACAGGGCGCCGTTGACCCCGGTACGGGTGAGGGTGGCGATGCCCAGCAGGACGAAGCCCATGTGGCCCACCGAGGAGTAGGCGATCAGCCGTTTCAGGTCGGCGGACCGGCCGCCCCGGGAGGGCATCACCAGGGCCAGGCAGGCCAGCGAACCGTAGACGATGCCGACCGTGCCGAAGGCGGCCAGGTACGGGGCGAGGGTGCGCATACCGTCGGGGGCGACGGGCAGCAGGATGCGCACCATGCCGTAGGTGCCCATCTTCAGCAGTACGCCGGCCAGGAGTACCGACCCGACGGTGGGGGCGGCGGTGTGGGCGTCGGGCAGCCAGCTGTGGAACGGCCACATGGGGGTCTTGACGGCCAGTCCCGCCCCGATGGCCAGCACCGCCAACAGCTGTGTGGTGTGGGTGAGCTGGCCGGGCCCGTCCTCGGCGAGGGCCACCATGTCGAAGGTGCCGGCGCGCAGCCCGACCAGCAGCAGGCCCAGCAGCATCACCACCGAGCCCAGCAGGGTGTAGAGGATGAAGCGCCAGGCCGCCCGCTGCCGGGTGCCGTCCGGGGTGTCCTGGCCCCAGCGGGCGATCAGGAAGTACATCGGGATCAGCACGGTCTCGAACGCCAGGAAGAACAGCACCAGGTCCAGCGCGGCGAAGGTGGCCAGGGTGCCGGTCTCCAGCAGCAGCAGCAGCGCCACGAAGCCCCGGGCGGACGGGCCGGCCGGTGGGCGGTGGTAGGAGTACAGCGCGCACAGGAAGGTCAGCAGCGCGGTCAGCACCACCAGCGGCAGCGAGATGCCGTCCACACCCAGGTGCAGCCGGATGTCCAGGGCGGGAATCCACGACAGGTCGGTGGTGGCCTGCATCCGCCGCGCCTCGCCGTGGTCGAAACCGGCCGTCAGCAGCAGGGCGCACAGCAGCACCAGCCCGGTCACGGTCACCCCGTGGCGCAGCACGGCCTGTTCGGGGTTCCGCCCGCGCAGCCCGGGAGGGGCCGGCAGCAGTGCGGCCACCGCGCCCAGCGCGGGCAGCACCACCACGGCGGCCAGCAGCAGCCGCAGGGCCGTACCGTCGGGGGAGAAAGCGGCGAGGGTCACGGGGTCACGCTCCGACGAGGTCGGCGAGGAGCAGTACGGCGGCCACGCCCAGCGCCAGCGAACCGGCCAACAGCACGCTCACATAGGTCTGTACGTTGCCGGTCTGGGCGCCCCGGGCCAGGGCACCCATCAGCCGGGGCGTGCCGGCGGCGGCCCGCACATAGGTCTCGATCACCTCGCGGTCCAGGAACCGCACCAGCCCGGCGGCGGCCACCGTGGGCCGCACCAGCAGCCGGTGCACCAGCCCGTCGAGGTGGAAGCCCAGGGCGGCGTGCCGATGCAGGGGGCCCAGCAGCAGCCGGCCCGGGTCACGCAGCCGCGCCGACGCCCCCTCCGACGGGGCCCGGGACAGCAGGTGGCGCCAGGCGGCGTAGGACAACAGCGCCCCGAGCAGGGCGGCGGCCGTGGCCAGCACCGAGGTGGTCAACGTCGGCCCCAGCGGACGGTCGTCGAACCAGCGCGGCAACCAGCCGTACAGCAGCCCGAACGCGAACGAGGGGACGGCCAGCAGCCACAGCACGGCCACCATCACCGGCGGCACCCGGGTGGGTCCCTGGGTCGGGGGGTGCCCGCCGGGCTGGGCGGACGCCTCGGCCTGGCGGGGCAGTTGGGTCTGCTCCGGCTGCGGCGCGGCCTGGTCGGCTCCGGCCGGCTGCTGCCCGGGGGACTGCGGCGCCGGCCGGGGCCCGGCCTCCGGCAGCGCCGACCATCCCGAGGCGAGCAGCCACAGCCGGGTGGCGTAGGCGGCGGTCAGCAGGGCGGTCAGCAGCCCGGCGACCAGCACGATCCAGCCGGCTGCCGCCGGTACGCCCTGCCCGGGGTGCAGGGCCTGGTGTTCGGCCGCGCCGAGTACGGCCTCCTTGGAGAAGAAGCCGCTGAACGGGGGGACGGCGGCCAGTGCCAGCAGTCCGACGGTGAGCGTCCAGAAGGCGTCCGGGGCGCGGGTCCGCAGGCCGCCGTCGGCGGCCATCCGGGTCAGCGAGTTGGTGCCGGCGGCCAGGATGAGCGCCCCGGCCGCGAGGAACAGCAGCGCCTTGAACGCGCCGTGGGACAGCAGGTGGAACACCGCCGCACCCCGGTCGCCGACCGCCAACGCCCCGGCCATGTAGCCGAGTTGACCGACCGTGGAGTAGGCCAGTACCCGCTTGATGTCGTCCTGGGCCAGCGCCGCCAGGGCCGAACCGACCATGGTCACGGCCGCCAGCAGGCCCAGCACCACCAGGGCGGCGGCCGAGGCGAGGAACACCGGCAGCAGCCGGGCCACCAGGTAGACGCCGGCGGCCACCATGGTCGCCGCGTGGATCAGCGCCGACACCGGGGTGGGGCCGGCCATGGCGTCCGGCAGCCAGGTGTGCAGGGGGAACTGGGCCGACTTGCCGGCCACCCCGGCCAACAGCAGCAGGGCGATCAGGGTGGGGTGGGACAGTTCGAAGTCGGAGAGGGAGGAGGTCAGCCGGGTCACGATCCGGCTGATGCGGAAGGTGCCGGCCTGGTCCGCCAGGGCCAGGACGCCGATCAGGAAGGGCACGTCGCCGAGCTTGGTGACCAGGAAGGCCTTGAGGGACGCGGCACGGGCCGCCTCCCGTTCCCAGTAGTGGCCGACCAGGAAGTACGAGCAGATGCCCATGACCTCCCAGCCCACCAGCAGCACGATGAGGTCGTCGGCGTACACCACCAGCAGCATCGCCGAGGTGAACAGTGACACCAGGGCCGCGTACGAGGGGTAGCGGGGGTCGTCACGCAGGTAGGCCGTGGAGTACAGCTGTACGCAGCTGGCCACCACCCCGACCAGCACCGCCACCAGGACCGCGAACCCGTCCAGGTTCAGGGCCAGTTCGATCGGCAACGCCTCGTTGCCGGTGGGCGCCAGTTCGGTGACCGCCCGTACCGGCTCACCGCCCCCCTGCTCCACGGCGACCAGTACGGCCGCCACGGTGGCCGCCAGCGTCGGCAGCACGGCCAGCGGCTGGACGAAGCCGGGCGCGGTACGCCCCAGCAGCAACCCGGCGAGCGCCCCGCACAACGGCAGCAGCGGAACGAGTACGGCGAGGGTGGTCGTGGTCACGCGGTGGCCTCTCCCCTGGTCAACGGGTCGGCGGCACTGTCGGAAGCCGTGGTCGTCCCAGCGGTGTCGGGGCCCTCGGGGGCGTCCGCGTCCTCTGGGCCGTCAGGGTCCCGTCTCTCCCGCAGGTCACGGAGCCGGTCCAGGTCGGAGGTGCCCCGGTTGCGGTACACCAACAGCACGATGGCCAGACCGATGCCGATCTCCGCCGCCGCCACGGCCACCACGAACAACGTCAGGGCCTGCCCCGCGTGCAGGGTGTCCCGCAGCCACACGTCGAAGGCCACCAGGTTGAGGTTGACGGCGTTGAGCATCAGCTCCACCGACATCAGCACCAGGATCGCGTTGCGCCGCGCCAGCACCCCGTACAGGCCCACGCAGAACAGCAGGGCGGCCAGCACCGCCGGGTACGCCAGATGCATCAGCGGCCCTCCCCCGCCCGGTCACCGGACGGCCGGGCGTCCCCCGGGCCGGCGTCCCGGCGCCGGGACAGCACGATCGCCCCCACCAGGGCGGCCAACAACAGCACCGACAGCGCCTCGAAGGGCAACACCCAGTGCCGGAACAGGAACTCGCCGGTGACCCGGGTGGAGCCGCCGGAGCCGGCGGCCCGGTCCAGGTCGATCCAGGTCGACCGGAAGGCGTCCACCACCAACGTCACCAGGGTGGCCGCCGAAGCCAGGGCCACCACCGCCGCGACCGGCCGGTTGCCGGAGTCCGCGTCGGGGCTCGGCCCCATCGGCGCCCGGGTGAGCATCAGCCCGAACAGCAACAGCACCACCACCGAGCCCACGTAGATCAGCACCTGCACCCAGGCGATGAACTCGGCGGTCAGCAGCAGGTACTCCACGGCCACCCCGCCGAGGGCCACCACCAGCCACAGCGCGGCGTGCACCAGCCGCCTGGTGGTGACGGTGACCAGGGCGGCGCCCAGGGTGGCGAGGCCCACCGTGAGGAACACGACCTCCACCCCGGTCGGGGACAGGAAACCGGGATGGCCGGCGGCCAGGGTCACGGCTGCTCCTCCCCGTCAGCGGCGCCACTCTCTTCGGCGTTCTCGGCGTTCTCAGCGTTCTCGGCGTTCTCGGCGCTCTCGGCGTTCTCGGCCGCCAGCCGTTCGGCGGCCTTCTCCGCCGCCTTGCGGGCCGCGCCGACCTCCTTGGGCTCCTCGGCCCGTTCGTCCAGCGCGGGAGGTTCGGGCACCGTCCACATCCACTCGCGCAACCTGTCCCGCTCGTGGGTCAGTTCACGGATGTCGGTCTCCGCGTACTCGAACTCGGGCGACCAGAACAGGGCGTCGAAGGGGCACACCTCGATACAGATACCGCAGTACATGCACAGCGAGAAGTCGATGGCGAAGCGGTCCAGCACGTTGCGGCTGCGCTCACGTCCACCGGGCGCCACCGGGGGCACCGTCTCCTTGTGCGAGTCGATGTAGATGCACCAGTCGGGGCACTCCCGGGCGCACAACATGCAGACCGTGCAGTTCTCCTCGAACAGGCCGATCACGCCCCGGCTCCGCGGGGGCAACTCCGGCGCCACGTCCGGGTAGTGGGCGGTCACCGACCTGCGGGTCATGGTCCGCAGGGTCACCGCCAACCCCTTGGCCAGTCCCGAGCCGAACGAGGAACGGTTCTTCCCGGACACCTGGGGCTGGTCAGGCCGGCCGGTCACTGGATCACCACCTTGATCACCCCGGTCAACGCGATCTGGAACAGGGCCAGCGGCACCAGCGCGGTCCAGGCCACCCGCTGCACCTGGTCCTCCCGCAGGCGCGGGTAGCTCACCCGCAGCCAGATCACCACGAAGGCCAGTACGCCGGTCTTCACCAACATCCACAGCCAACCGAGCTGGTCGGCGGCCGGCCCGTGCCAACCGCCCAGGAACAGTACGGCGGTCAGGGCGCACAGCACCACGATCCCGGCGTACTCGGCCAGCAGGAACAGCGCGAACCGCAGCCCCGAGTACTCGGTGTACGCGCCGAAGATGATCTCCGAGTCGGCGATCGGGGCGTCGAAGGGCGGGCGCTGCAACTCGGCCAGGCCCGCGGTGAAGAACACCAACCCGCCGACCACCTGCCAGGGCACCCACCACCACTCGAAGGCGTCCAGCATCCCCGGCAGCGACAGGGTGCCGGCCGCCATCGCCACCGAGGCGGCGGCCAGCAGCATCGGCAGCTCGTAGGCCAGCAGTTGGGCGGCCGTACGCAGCCCGCCCAGCAGGGAGAACTTGTTGGCCGAGGCCCAGCCGCCCATCAGCGAGCCCAGCACGCCCACACCCATCACGGCCAGCACGAAGAAGATCCCCGCGTCGATCACCTGCCCCACCGCGCCCCCGGGGGCCAGCGGGATGGCGACCAGCACCAGCAGGTACGGGACCAGGGACACCGCCGGCGCCAACTGGAACACCCGACGGTCCGCCCCGGCCGGGACGATGTCCTCCTTCTGCGCGAACTTCACGCCGTCCGCGACCAGTTGGGCCCAGCCGTGGAAACCCCCGGCGTACATCGGACCCACCCGGCCCTGCATGTGGGCCATCACCTTGTGCTCGGTCTGGCCCACCACCAGCGGCAGTACCAGGAAGGCGACGAGTACGGCCAACAGCCGCACCCCGACGTCCAGGACGTCGCTCACCTCTCGCCCTCCTCACTGGACGGACGCCTCGGCGCCTCCTCGGGGGAGTTGGTCCCCTCCCCGGTCCGTTCACTCCCGGCCTCGGACCCCGCCTCGGACCCCGCCTCGGACCCCGCCTCGGACCCCGCCTCGGACCCCGCCTCGGACCCCGCCTCGGACCCCGCCTCGGACCCCGCCTCGGACCCCGC
>NZ_JBEXEP010000007.1:0-112523 GCF_040606315.1 Streptomyces sp. NPDC005438 | reverse complement strand
CGCCTCGGGCTTGCCCGGGGCGGTGCCCGCCGGCTCGCCCTCGGGCGCCGGCTCAGCCGGTGCCCCACCGGTGGTGGACGCGTCCTCCCGGGGCCCACCCTCCGAGGGCGCCGACCCCGCCGAGGGGCCAGGGCTGTCCGTACGGGCGGGCTCCCCGGTCGAGGTCACGGCACCGGTGGGGCCGGTGGGGTCGGCGGGGGTCGGGGTCCGTTCGGGGGTGGCGGGTGCTTCCCCGGCCGTACCCCTCCGTGTGGTCGGCCCGGGCTGCTCGGCTTCCCCGGCCTTCTCGGTATGGCCCTCACCGGTGGCGGGTTCCGCGTGGTGCCAGGGGGCGTCCGAGGAACGGGGCGCCGTCGGTGGCGAGGGTGCCGCAGGTGCCGTGGTCCCCTCGGCGGGGGTGCCGGCCGGCCCCGGGGTGGACGCCGGCTTCGAGGCCTGCTCCCCCGACGGCTCGGTGCCGGAGGTCTCCCGGGTGGCCGAGGCGGCCTCTTCGGACCGTTGACTGGCCGAGCCCCCGGAAGCGGTACGGGTCCGCCGCGCCGGACGCTCCGGGCTCTCCCCGTGTTGGCTGGCCGAGCCCCCGGAGGCACTGCGCGCACGCCGCGTCGGACGCTCACCCTCCGCGCGGGCCGCACCGGCACGGCCCCGGGCGGGGCGGGCGGGCGCGGGTGGCAGCTGGCCCTTGAGCGGCCCCCACTCGTTGGGGTCGGGTACGCCCGGAGGCAGCATCTGCCGCCGCTTGGGGCCGCCGTGGTCCGACTCGCCCGGCTCCTTCGCTCCGGGCCAGGCCTTGGCCACCCGGGCGGCGAGCACGAAGTCCTTGCGCAGCGGGTGGCCCTCGAAGGTCTCGGGCAGCAGCAGCGGTTCCAGGCCGGGGTGGTCGGTGAAGTCGACCCCGAACATCTCGTGGGTCTCCCGTTCGTGCCAGGTCGCCCCGGCGAACACCCCGGTGGCCGTCGGCAGTACGGGCGTCGCGTGGTCCACCGTGGTCCGCAGCAGCAGTCGCCGCAGGGGTCGGCCCGGTACGGGCAGTGCCGCGAGGTGGGCACAGATGCGGAAGCCGGCGTCCGGTTCGTCTACGGCGCTCAACCAGTCGAAGTAGCGGCACTCCAGCTGGTCCCGGGCCGTGGTCAGGGCCTCGATCCAGTGTTCCGGCGGCACGTCCACCGTCAGCAGCCGGTACGCCTCCTCGGCGGTGGCGCCCTCGCCGAACAGCGTCTCCGCGTCCTGGGGCAGCCAACCCACCGGTGCGGTCGGGCCGTTGGCCTCCGGCTCCTCGCTCACCGCCGCCCCTCCCCGTCCGGGGCGCCGCCCAAGTCGCCGTGGGAATCGCCGTGAGAGTCGCTGTCCGGGGCGCTGTCGGAGCCCCGGGTGGCGGGCGGGGCCACCAGCCCGCCCCGGAGGGCCGCCTTCGAGGGGCGGCGGGTGTAACGCTCGGCGGAGGACTCGCGGGCGATCTTCTCCTGGAGCTTCAGGATGCCCTGCAACAGCGCCTCCGGTCGGGGCGGGCAGCCCGGTACGTAGACGTCCACCGGGATGATCTGATCCACGCCCTTGGTCACCGCGTACGAGTCCCAGTAGGGGCCGCCACAGTTGGAGCAGGCGCCGAAGGAGATCACGTACTTGGGCTCCGGCATCTGCTCGTACAGCCGCTTCACCGCCGGGGCCATCTTGTCGGTGACCGTGCCGGAGACCACCATCAGGTCCGCCTGCCGGGGGCCGGGGGCGAAGGGGATCACGCCCAGCCGGATGAAGTCGTGCCGGGCCATGGACGCGGCGATGAACTCGATGGCGCAGCAGGCCAGACCGAAGTTGAAGACCCACAGGCTGTAGCGGCGGCCCCAGTTGAGGACCACCTTCATCGGCTCCGGCGCCAGCCGGGCCAGCGGCCCCAGCCTCGGCTCGGGCAGGTCGACCGTGGTACCGGACGTACGGGGTGTCAGCTCCACTCCAGGACCCCCTTCTTCCAGGCGTACAGCAGGCCCACCGTCAGGAAGCCCAGGAACACGAACATCTCGCCCAGGGTCACCGCGCCGTACCCGGACTCGGCGAACACCGTGGCCCAGGGGAAGAGGAAGATCGAGTCCACGGCGAAGATCACGTAGAGGAAGGCGTAGACGTAGTAACGGATCTGGGTGTGCGCCCAGCCCTCGCCCACCGGGTCGACCCCGCACTCGTAGGTGAGCATCTTCTCCCGCGTCGGCACCACCGGGCGCAGCAGTCGGCCGGTGGCGAAGGCCACCGCCACGAAGAGCACTCCCACGACCGCGACCAACCCGACGACCGTGTAGCCGTGGAAGTAGTCCGGCACGTCCTCGCCCTCACTCGCTGTCGGGGTGCCCGCCCACCGGGGGCACCTGTCGGGATGCGCCGTCACCCCTCGCGGGCCCTGGGGACGGGGGTCGTTCGGCGTTCCGTACCCCGGGAGTCTAGGCCCTGGCCTGCCGTACGAGGACGCCGGAGGGCACGTCCCGTTCCGTCCCGGACACCCCGACGGGACCGGGCCGCGAGGCCGTCTCCGGGGCGCCGCGTCGGGGGGCGCCGGTGGGGGTACCAGGGGTGGGGAAAACCCCAGGGCGGAAACGCCGACGTACCCGATGGCGCCCGACCGCCCCCGGCACCGAGGCTTGTCCTGGCATTGCCGACCGGTCAACGGACCGGCGGGACACGGCGGTACGGACGGGGAAGGCCCGATGGTCACCACTCTCGAAACCCTCCAGGCGCGACGGGAACGCACCCTGCCCTCCCTCGCCAGGGCGCCGCTGTCGGGCCGGTTCTGGCGGGAGCTGGCCTACGTGGTCAGCGGCATCCCCCTGGCGGCGGTGTTCTGGGCCCTCAGCGTCGCGCTGCTCGCCGCCAGTCTCGGACTGCTGATCACCTTCCTGGGCATCCCCCTGCTGGCCCTGACCCTGCACTACGCCGGCGGCGTCGGCGCGCTGGAACGTGGCCGCGCCCGCGTACTGCTGCGCTACGACGTGGGCTCCCCCCAGTCGGGCGCCGACTCGGGGCGGGGACTGATGGGCTGGCTGTCGGCCTCCCTCAGGAACGGCGAGTCCTGGCGGGCGCTGGCCTACTCCCTGGTCCACCTGCCCTGGGCGCTGGTCGCCGGGGTGGTCAGCCTGATGTTCTCCACCTACTCCCTGCTCGCCCTCACCTACCCCCTCTACGCCTGGACCTTCCCCCACTACCTCGACGAACCCGGCCTCCAGCTGTGGGGAGACGGCACCGTCGAGGGCAGCCACTACGTCGACAGCGTCCCGGAGATCGCCCTCACCTCCCTGGTGGGGCTGCTGCTGACCCTGGTCACCCCCTGGGTGGTCATGGGTCTCACCCAGGTCGACCGGCTGCTGTTGACCTGGCTGCTCAGCCCCTCCCCGCTGGCCAGCCGGGTACGGGAACTGGAGCGGGACAAGCTCACGGTCACCGACACCGCCTCCGCCGACCTGCGGCGCATCGAACGGGACCTGCACGACGGGGCACAGGCCCGCCTGGTCAACCTCGCCATGGGGCTGGGCCTGGCCAAGGAGAAGCTGCTCCAGGACCCCGAGGCCGCCGCGCGGATGGTCGACGAGGCCCACGGCGAGGTGAAGGTCGTCCTCCAGGAGCTACGGGACCTGGCGCGCGGCATCCATCCGGCGATCCTCACCGACCGGGGCCTCGGCCCGGCCCTGTCCCACCTCGCCACCCGGTGCACCGTGCCGGTCCAGGTACAGGTCGACCTCGCCACCCGCCCCGCCCAGGCAATCGAGGGCATCAGCTACTTCACCGTCTCCGAGCTGCTCCAGAACATCAGCAAGCACAGTCGGGCACGCCAGGCGGAGGTCGACATCTGGCGCAGCGGTGACCGCCTCATCCTCCAGGTCACCGACGACGGCCGGGGCGGTGCCCGCCCGGAGAACGGTTCGGGTCTGGCCGGGCTGGCCGAACGGCTCGACTCGGTGGACGGGCTGTTGGCCCTGCACTCCCCCGAGGGCGGTCCGACCACGGTCACCGTCGAACTGCCCTGGCGGGACTGAGCGGGACGGAGCGGGACTGAGGGGACGACGGTGGGATGCTGAACCCCGCGCGGTGGACGGGGCGCGACCGACGAGAGCGGGAGGGCAAGGGTGCGGGTGGTCATCGCCGAGGACTCGGTGCTGCTGCGGGAGGGGCTGACCCGGTTGCTCACCGACCGGGGCCACGAGGTGGTCGGTGGTGTCGGTGACGGGGAGGCGCTGGTGCGCCGGGTCGCCGAACTCGCGGACGGGGGGCGGCTCCCCGACGTGGTGGTGGCGGACGTACGGATGCCCCCGACGCACACCGACGAGGGCGTGCGGGCGGCCGTCGCCCTGCGGTCCCGCTACCCGGACCTGGGGGTGCTGGTGCTGTCGCAGTACGTGGAGGAGCAGTACGCCACCGAGCTGCTGGCGGGCTCCAGCCGGGGGGTGGGCTACCTGCTGAAGGACCGGGTCGCAGAGGTGCGGGAGTTCGTGGACGCGGTGGTACGGGTGGCCGAGGGCGGTACCGCCCTGGACCCCGAGGTGGTCGCCCAACTGCTGGGCCGCAGCCGGAAACAGGACGTGTTGGCCGGGCTCACGCCACGGGAGCGTGAGGTGCTGGCGCTGATGGCCGAGGGGCGCACCAACGCGGCGATCGCCTCCACCCTGGTGGTCAGCCACGGGGCGGTGGAGAAGCACATCAGCAACATCTTCCTCAAGCTCGACCTCAGCCCCAGCGAGGGGGACCACCGTCGGGTGCTGGCGGTGCTGCGGTACCTGGAGAACTGAGGGGCGGTGGGCCGGCGTGGGCCCGTGGACGGTGCGCCGCGCGCCGGTGGTCGACGGGGCCGGTGGCCGGTTGTGGTGGCCGGCGGCGAGAATATCTGGCGTGCTCGCGACAGAATTTCGTCTGACCTCCGTCGATATTATTCGGCGCCACTTCCTCCCTTTCTGAAAGGTTTTGACAAGCCGGCGGCACATGCTACTGTTTTTGCAGTTGCTGACACACTCACGCCGCGAGCCGGCCGGGTGGAGATCTCCACAATTCCAGGAACCCTGGATACGGGCGATCGTTACCAGTGACTCCGGGACGTGCACAGTGTGGGTTCCGGGCACAGCCCAGAAGGAGAATTATTTTGGCTACTGGCACCGTGAAGTGGTTCAACGCGGAAAAGGGCTTCGGCTTCATCGAGCAGGACGGCGGCGGCGCTGACGTCTTCGCCCACTACTCGAACATCAACGCCACCGGCTTCCGCGAGCTGCTCGAAGGCCAGAAGGTAAGCTTCGACGTCACCCAGGGCCAGAAGGGCCCGCAGGCCGAGAACATCGTTCCCGCCTGAAGCTGACGCATCTGTAGCGCTGGGGCCCGCACCTCGGGTGTGGGCCCCAGCGCTACGTGCTTTTCCGGGGAGGGAAACCGATCCCCGCACCGGGACACCCGGAGACCGGCTCACCCCGCGAGAGGGCGGACAGCGCCCCCGGACCGAGCCCGCCCACGCCGGCAGGCGTGAGGAAATCACCGCCACGAAGAACCCGGACAAGCGCGGCGCGTTCCGCCTTCACCGGCTGGTTCTCGCGGGTTGCTCGTGGAGAGATAAACCGTCCGAATTCCTCGACGTATTCCCGAGCACACCCGCCGAGAAAGGCCATCCATGACGCCTGGCAGGCTTTCCCCCCAGAGTTCCGACAATCCCCCTCGTACGAGAAGGTCGCCCGCCCACACGGCCGACTCCCCGGCCCCCTCCCGTCGACGACGGGGGCGCAGCCGCCCGGCGAGGACAGCCCCCGAGGCGTCCGGCGCCAGCACCGGTAACCGCCGGGGCGCCCGTACCGAGTTCGCGGCCATGTCGAGCGGCATCCCGATGCTGCCCGCCGTCGACAGCTTCGCCGCGATGCGGCTGCCCCAGCCCCTGGTACGACGGCTCTCCAGTGCGGGCGTGACCGTCCCGTTCCCCATCCAGGCGGCCACCCTGCCGAACTCGCTGGCCGGACGGGACATCCTGGGGCGCGGACGTACCGGCTCCGGCAAGACCCTGGCCTTCGGCCTCGCCCTGCTGGCCCGCACCGCCGGCCGACGTGCCGAACCCCGCGAACCGCTGGCCCTGGTCCTGGTGCCCACCCGCGAGCTGGCCCAACAGGTCACCGACGCCCTCACCCCCTACGCCCGGGCCACCCAGTTGCGGCTGGCCACGGTGGTCGGCGGGGTGTCCATCGGCCGCCAGGCCGCCGCCCTGCGCGACGGCGCCGAGGTGGTCGTCGCCACCCCCGGCCGCCTCACCGACCTCGTACAACGCGGCGACTGCCGCCTGGACCAGGTCGCCATCACGGTGCTGGACGAGGCCGACCAGTTGGCCGACATGGGGTTCCTGCCGCAGGTGACCCGGCTGCTCGACCAGGTGGCGCGGGGCGGCCAGCGCATGTTGTTCTCCGCCACCCTGGACCGCAACGTCGACCGGCTGGTCCGGGACTACCTGCACGACCCGGTGGTCCACTCCGTGGACCCGCCGACCGCCACGGTCACGGAGATGGAGCACCACGTACTCCACGTCCAGGAGACCGACAAGCGGGACACCACCACCGAGATCGCCGCCCGGGACGGGCGCGTGATCATGTTCCTGGACACCAAGCACGCCGTCGACCGGCTCACCAGGGACCTGCTGCGCCGGGGGGTCAGCGCGGGCGCCCTGCACGGCGGCAAGTCGCAGGCCCGCCGGACCCGCACCCTCACACAGTTCCGCGACGGCCTGGTCACCGTGCTGGTGGCCACCAACGTCGCGGCACGGGGCATCCACATCGCCGACCTGGACCTGGTCGTCAACGTCGACCCGCCCCACGACCACAAGGACTACCTGCACCGGGGCGGACGTACGGCCCGGGCCGGCGCCTCCGGCAGCGTGGTCACCCTGGTCCTGCCCAAGCAGCGCCGCGAGGTGGCCCGGCTGCTGGCGGTCGCCGGCATCCGGCCGCGCGTCACCCAGGTACGGCCCGGACAGGAGGAGTTGACCCGCATCACCGGGGCCCAGGCTCCCTCCGGGGTACCGATCACGATCACCTCGACCGAGGCCGCCCCGTCACGGCGGGGTCGCCGTCGAGGCCCCGGGCGTCGCGGTCGTCCCGGTTCACCGCGTCCGGCCGTCGCGGCCTGAGGCGGTCCGTGTTCCAGGGTGGGGCGGCGACCCGTCGCCCCACCCGGGAACGCCCCCGCCACGACCGTCGGGGAACACCTCGCGGCCCGTCCAGCACCGTCGGTCGTCCGCCGCCCTCGTAGCCGTTGCCGTTGCCGTTGCCGTTGCCGTTGCGGGAGGTTGACCGGCGGGGCGGGACGCAGGGGCTCCTCGGGGCAGGGGCGGGGCGATCACGGTGGGTGGACGTGGGTGGGGCGGGATCCCGGGCTGGGCGGTCACGGGCGGAACGCGGTGGCGGCCGACGCTCACTTCCCCTGTCGGGCCCGCATCTCGGCGTTGATGCGCTGCGCCTCTTCCAGTTGGTCCTCAAGGATGATGATGCGGCAGGCCGCCTCCAACGGGGTGCCCGCGTCGATCAGTTCACGGACGCGGACGGCCACCCGTAGCTGGTAACGGGAGTAGCGGCGGTGCCCCCCGGCGGACCGCAGGGGGGCGATCAGCTTGGCCTTGTCGAGAGTACGCAGAAAAGCGGGGGTGACTCCCAGCAACTCGGCGGCCCGCCCCATGCTGTAGGCGGGGTAGTCCTCGTCATCCAGCTTGCTGTCGAGGGCTTGGGGTTCTGGGTCCATTGCACCTTCCACGGCTCGTACCACCCGGAGATCGCGTTGTCACACCCGGCATCGGGGCTCCGGGGCTTCCCCGGCGGGGTCCCGTTGTCCGTCAGGACCGCGGAACCCACCTGGCCACGCCGCGCATGGAGGGGCCTCGTGGTGGCCCCCGTCCCGCGCCGGGGATGACGGGATAACCGGCCGGGGCACGCCCGACGGGTCACGTCCGCATCCAATGGTGCACCAAGGCCCCCTTCCTTTGGTGGCCCGTCCCTCCCTCTCCCGGAACGCGTGGCGCATCCCTCCCGGAACCGGTAGAGCCACCCCGCCCCTCGCCCACCATCGCCCGACCCCCACGCCAACCCGGACCGGACCAGCCGGCACCCCACGGAAGACCAGCCCCCCACACCAGAGGCCCCGGCCCCACAGGCGTCCCACCCACCAGAGGCCCCGGCAGGCCCCCGAGGCCGGGGGAAGGCGACCACCCCAGGGCCAGAGCCAGCCGGCGGGCAATCACCCCACGAAGCCGACCCACAGAGGGCAGGCCCCCGCCCGGGCCCCCAACCCGGAAACCGGCGAGCGGCCCGACAACCGAGGAACGATCCCGGTCACCGAACCACCGCATCAAGCCGGAACAGGCCGGAACAGACTGGGCGAGGTCGGGGCAGAAACAGCCCGAGCCAGAACAGGTCAGGCAGGCTCAAGGCGTCAGCCCGAGCCAGAACAGGCCGGGCTGGGCCGGGCCCAAGGCGTCAGGTCGGAACAGGTCAGGCCGAGCCGGGGATGTCAGGCCAGCCGACGGTCTTCGGGGTTTCCCCTGCCCCCCTTCCCCCCATGCCCACCCTCCGCCACCTCCTCCGAGACGCCCGGGGGTGCGCGCAAACCGGCCCCCGGGCGTGATCGACCTCCGCCTCACCCGGTGGCCGGCCATGCGTCATGGCAGGTCACAGCGGGTCCGTGCGGTGCTCGAAGCGGAGATCACCGCGGCGGGATCCATCTTGCACGGATCGCCGGAAGCGTGCGTCGAGTTATCCACAGGTGCCCCTATTTGTCACACAACTCCGTGAAGAGGGGCCACACCCGGGCGGGACTTCACTCGTCTCACTGGGCGTTCCACGATGTAGGCGCCCGAAGGTAGGAGACCCTTACCCACGTACGATGGCGGGCGAGTCGCAGCCTCGTGAGGAGGTTCCCAGCAGTGACCAGCCAGGTCGACACCACCGAAGACCAGCCGCAGGATCCCAAGGAGGTCCGGCAGCTGGATCGGGTGATCATTCGGTTCGCCGGTGACTCCGGTGACGGAATGCAGCTCACCGGTGACCGTTTCACCTCGGAGACCGCCAGCTTTGGAAACGACCTTTCCACGCTGCCGAACTTCCCGGCGGAGATCCGCGCGCCCGCCGGGACGCTGCCGGGAGTGTCCAGCTTCCAGCTGCACTTCGCGGACCACGACATCCTGACGCCGGGTGACGCGCCCAACGTCCTGGTGGCGATGAACCCGGCCGCGCTCAAGGCGAACGTGGCCGACCTCCCGCCCGGGGCGGAGGTCATCGTCAACACGGACGAGTTCACCAAGCGGGCCATGGCCAAGGTGGGCTACGACAGCAGCCCCCTGGAGGACGGCTCGCTGGAGGCCTACCGGGTCCATCCGGTGCCGTTGACCACGTTGACGGTGGAGGCCCTCAAGGAGTTCGACCTGGGCCGCAGGGAGGCCGGGCGGTCGAAGAACATGTTCGCCCTGGGCCTGCTGTCGTGGATGTACAACCGGCCCACCCAGAGCACCGAGACCTTCCTGCGGACCAAGTTCGCCAAGAAGCCGGCCATCGCCGAGGCCAACATCGCGGCGTTCCGGGCGGGTTGGAACTTCGGCGAGACCACCGAGGACTTCGCGGTGTCCTACGAGGTGGCCCCGGCCGCCTCGGCGTTCCCTCCGGGGACCTACCGCAACATCTCGGGGAACCTGGCCCTGTCCTACGGGCTGATCGCCGCCGCCCAGCAGGCGGACCTGCCGCTGTACCTGGGCTCGTACCCGATCACCCCGGCCTCGGACATCCTGCACGAGCTGTCGAAGCACAAGAACTTCGGTGTCCGCACCTTCCAGGCGGAGGACGAGATCGCCGGTATCGGCGCGGCCCTGGGGGCGGCGTTCGGTGGGCAGTTGGCGGTGACCACCACCTCCGGTCCGGGGGTGGCGTTGAAGTCGGAGACGATCGGGCTGGCGGTCTCCCTGGAGTTGCCGCTGCTGGTGGTGGACATCCAGCGGGGTGGTCCCTCCACGGGGTTGCCGACCAAGACCGAGCAGGCGGACCTGATGCAGGCGCTGTACGGGCGCAACGGTGAGGCCCCGGTGCCGGTGGTGGCCCCCTCGACGCCGGCGGACTGTTTCACGGCGGCGCTGGACGCGGCGTGGATCGCCCTGACCTACCGGACCCCGGTGTTCCTGCTGTCGGACGGCTACCTGGCGAACGGCTCGGAGCCGTGGCGGGTGCCGGAGGTGGACGAACTGCCGGACCTGCGGGTGCGGTTCGCCTCCGGGCCGAACCACGAACTCGCGGACGGCACCGAGGTGTTCTGGCCGTACAAGCGGGACCCGGAGACCCTGGCGCGGCCCTGGGCGGTGCCGGGCACCCCCGGGTTGGAGCACCGTATCGGGGGGATCGAGAAGCAGGACGGCACCGGCAACATCTCGTACGACCCGGCGAACCACGACCACATGGTGCGCACCCGTCAGGCGAAGGTCGACGGGGTGCGGGTGCCGGACGTGGTGGTGGACGACCCGGACGGGCAGGCCAGGGTGCTGGTGTTGGGCTGGGGGTCGACCTTCGGTCCGATCACGGCCGGGGTGCGGCGGGTGCGCCGTGCCGGGCAGCACGTGGCGCAGGCGCACCTGCGGCATCTGAACCCGTTGCCGGCGAACCTGGGCGAGGTGCTGCGGTCCTACGACCGGGTGCTGGTGCCGGAGATGAACCTGGGGCAGCTGGCTCGGCTGCTGCGGGCGGAATACCTGGTGGACGTGGCCTCGTTCACGCAGGTGACGGGCCTGCCGTTCAAGGCCGAGCAGTTGGAGCACGCCCTGATCAGCGCTCTTGAGGAGGCAGCGCACCATGACTGAGGTGTCACCGGGTCTCGTGGAGGAGACCCCGCTGACCGGACAACCTCCCGCTCCGCCCGAGCCGACGGCGCTGTCTCTGGTGCCGAAGGCCGAGGCCAAGCAGTCGATGAAGGACTTCAAGTCGGACCAGGAGGTCCGCTGGTGCCCCGGCTGTGGTGACTACGCGGTGTTGGCCGCGGTGCAGGGGTTCATGCCGGAGTTGGGGCTGGCGCGTGAGAACATCGTCTTCGTCTCCGGTATCGGCTGTTCGTCGCGGTTCCCGTACTACATGAACACCTACGGGATGCACTCGATCCACGGGCGGGCGCCGGCGATCGCGACGGGGCTGGCCTCGGCGCGGCGGGACCTGTCGGTGTGGGTGGTGACCGGTGACGGCGACGCGCTGTCGATCGGCGGCAACCACCTGATCCACGCGCTGCGGCGGAACGTGAACCTGAAGATCCTGCTGTTCAACAACCGGATCTACGGGTTGACCAAGGGGCAGTACTCCCCGACCTCGGAGGCCGGCAAGGTCACCAAGTCGACGCCGATGGGGTCGCTGGACTCGCCGTTCAACCCGGTGTCGTTGGCGTTGGGCGCGGAGGCGTCGTTCGTGGCGCGGACGGTGGACTCCGACCGTCAGCATCTGACGCAGGTGTTGCGGGAGGCGGCGGACCATCCGGGTACGGCGCTGGTGGAGATCTACCAGAACTGCAACATCTTCAACGACGGTGCCTTCGAGGTGCTGAAGGACAAGAAGCAGGCGCAGGAGGCGGTGATCCGGCTGGAGCACGGGCAACCGATCCGGTTCGGCCTGCCGGACGAGGACGGTCTGGGTTCCCAGGGTGTGGTGCGGGATCCGGCGACCGGTGAGCTGCGGGTGGCCGAGGTCGCCGAGGTGGGCGCGGACGCGGTGTTGACGCATGACGCGCACGCGGAGTCGCCGGCGACGGCGTTCGCCCTGTCGCGGTTGGCGGACGCGGACACCCTGCACCGTACGCCGATCGGTGTGCTGCGCAGTGTGCGTCGGCCGGTGTACGAGCAGTTGATGGCGGAGCAGTTGGAGCGGGCCGTGGAGCAGCACGGCAAGGGTGATCTGGCCTCGTTGTTGGCCGGGAGTGACACCTGGACCGTGGTGGGTTAGTCCCGCTGGTTCCCGCTGTGGGGGCGGCCCGGATCCTGGGGATCCGGGCCGTTTCCCTTGTGCGGGCCGGGTGCGCGTCGGGCGGGCGCCGGGTGCGTCCCCCGGGTGAGGCCGTCCGCGTCAGGACCGTATGCCGGAACGCGGATGACGGCGGTTCGGGGTGGGCGTTACCGTCGAGGTCACCGCACCAGCGAGGAGGCTGCCTTGGCTGCTCAGGCCGAACACCGCACGGGTTTGCTGTACGGCTTCGGCGCCTACGGTCTGTGGGGGTTGATGCCGCTGTACTGGCATCTGCTGGAGTCGACCGGTGCCACGGAGGTGTTGGGGCACCGGATGGTGTGGGCGTTGCCGGTGGCGGTGGCGATGCTGGCGGTGGCGGGGCGCTGGTCGTGGATCGGTCCGCTGGTGCGGGATCCGCGTCGGTTGGCGCTGGTGGTGGTGGCGGCCACGGTGATCTCCGTCAACTGGGGGCTGTTCATCTGGTCGGTGACGGTGGGCCGGGTGTTGGAGGCTTCGCTCGGGTACTTCATCAACCCGCTGGTGTCCATCGCGTTCGGGGTGCTGCTGCTGCGGGAGCGGTTGCGGCCGACGCAGTGGGTGGCGGTGGGGATGGGGGTGAGCGCGGTGGTGGTGATGGCCGTGGCGTACGGGCGGCTGCCGTGGGTGTCCCTGGTGCTGGCGTTCAGTTTCGCCACGTACGGGCTGGTGAAGAAGCGCATCCGGTTGGACGGGGTGGAGGGGTTCACCGCGGAGACGGCGGTGCTGTTCCTTCCGGCCGCCGGGTACCTGGTGTTCCTGGCGTCCCGTGGGGAGTCGACGTTCCTGGCCGAGGGGCCGGGCCACACTCTGCTGTTGGCGGTCTCGGGGTTGGCGACGGCGATCCCTCTGGTGCTGTTCGGGGCGGCGGCGGTGCGGTTGCCGTTGAGCACGGTGGGGTTGTTGCAGTATCTGGCGCCGGCGTCGATGTTCGTGCTGGGGGTGTTGGCCTTCCACGAGGAGATGCCGGCGGAGCGGTTGGCCGGTTTCGCGTTGGTGTGGCTGGCGTTGGCGGTGCTGACCACGGACGCCCTGCGGCAGGCGCGCCGTTCCCGGGTGGCGGCGCGGGCGGTGGCGCGGGCGGGCGGCGCGGGCCGCCCGGCGCCGGTGGTGGCCGAACCGGCGGAGGCGGCCGGGGAGTTGGCGCAGCTTGGTGGGGAGTCGGTGCGGGACGAGGAGCGGTCAGGCTGACCGGCCGAGTTGTGCGGGGTCGACCGGGGTGGCGAAGGGGCGTCCGTGGACGTGGTTCTCGATCTCGGACAGGGCGTGGTCGGCCAGGCGGTGGAGTTCGTTGCCCAGCGAGCCGGCGACGTGGGGGGTGAGGAGCACGTTGGGCAGGTCGTAGAGGGGTGAGTCGGGGGCCGGGGGTTCGGGTTCGGTGACGTCGAGTACGGCGTGGAGTCGGCCGTCGCGCAGGTGGGGCAGGAGGGCCTGTTCGTCGACGAGGGAGCCCCGTGAGGTGTTGACGAGGGTGGCGCCGTCGGGCATGAGCCGCAGTTGGTGGGCGCCGATCATGTGGTGGGTGCTGGGGAGTTGGGGGGCGTGGACGGTGACCACCTGGCTGTGGGCGCACAGGTGGTCGAGGTCGGCGGGTTCGGCGCCGAGTTGCCGTGTCTGTTCGTCGCTGAGGTGGGGGTCGTGGAGCAGGACGCGCAGGTCGTGGGGGCGGAGGAGGGTGATCAGGCGGCGGCCGATGTGGGAGGCGCCGATGACGCCGACGGTGCGCTGGTAGTTGCCGTGGTGTTCGAGTGCGCGGTGCCAGTCGTGGGGGGCTCGTAGGTGCCGGTAGTGGTGGGCGGCGTGGAGGACTCCCTTGTTGGCGAGGAGGATGACGGCGAGGGTGTACTCGGCGACCGGCTGGGCGTTGGCCTCGGTGGCGGTGGTGATCTCCAGTCCGCGCTGCCAGCAGGCGTCGGTGACGTGGTGCCGTACCGATCCGGCGGCGTGGACGACGGCCCGGAGTCGGGGGGCGGCTTCCAGTACGGGTGCGGTGAGCGGGGGCGCGCCCCAGCTGGTGAGCAGGAGTTCGGCTTCGGCGAGGGCGGCGGCGACCTCGGGGGTGGGGTGGTCGAGGCGGTCGGCGACCAGGTCGGGGTCGGTGTGGGTGAGTCGGGTGAGCCGTTCGCGGTGGTGGGGGGTGAGGAGTCGGCGGGCGATGTCGGGGTCCATGGCGAGCAGCAGTGCGGGGCGGCGTGGGGTGGACATGGTGCGGCTCCTGACCGGTGGGGGTGGGGTCGGGGAGGTGCGGCGGTGATCCTGCTGGTGGGGCGGGGCGAAGTCAAGAACGGCTCGGGGGGTGTGGGCGGGCCGTGTTGACGTGGGGTGGGGTGCCGGTGAGGCTGGCCGCGCCCGTTGTCGCCCCGGTCGGGGAGGTTCCGTTGGTGTCGCCGGTCTTGTCGTTGCCGCCGGAGGATCGGGGGCTGAGCCCGTACACGGGGTGGACCCGTGGGCACTGGGAGGCGGTCTGTGACGGGTTGGTGGGGGCGGTGCGGGCCCATGCCTCGCCGGGGCACGGGCTGGTTCCGTTGCCGGGTGGGCGCCCCAGTGTGTCGGGGGTCCGTTCGGACGGGTTGGAGGGGTTCGCCCGTACGCTGCTGGCCGCCGCCTGGCGGGTGGCCGGGGCCGGGGGGCGGGATCCGTGGGGGCATCTGGAGTGGTACGCCCGGGGGTTGGAGTCGGGTACGCGGCGGCCCACGGCGGTGCGGGGGTGGACCGGTGGTGACCGGGAGTCCTGGCCGTTGGTGGGCGAGGTGCGGCAGGCGAGGGTGGAGTCGGCGTCGGTGGCTCTGGCGCTGCGGGTGACCCGTCCGTGGTTGTGGGAGCGGTTGCCGCAGGGGGTACGGGAGCGAGTGGTGGCGTGGTTGCTGCCGTCGTTGGGGCCGTCGCCGGTGGACAACAACTGGTGGCTGTTCGGGTTGACGGTGGGGGGTTTCCTGCGGGAGGTGGGGGTCGAGACCGAGCGGGCGGACCGGGCGGTGGACCGGGGGTTGGAGCGGATCGAGGAGTGGTACCGGGGCGGGGGCTGGTACAGCGACGGGGACAACCGGGCGTTCGACCACTACAACGGTTGGGCGCTGCACTTCTATCCGGTGCTGCACGCCCATCTGTCCGGTGACGCGGCCCTGTTGGAGCGGTACGGGGCGCGGTTGCGGGCGCATCTGGAGGGCTTCACGCGGCTGTTCGGCACGGAGGGTTCCCCGCTGGTGTTCGGTCGTTCGTTGACGTACCGGTTCGCCACGGTGGCGGCCCCGTGGCTGGGGGCGCTGACCGGGTACGGCCCGCTGTCGGCGGGCGCCACCCGGCGGCTGGCGTCGGGGGTGTTGCGGCACTTCGTGGACCACGGGGCGCCGGACGGGCGGGGGTTGCTGTCGTTGGGCTGGCACGGTCCCCATCCGCCGATGGTGCAGGGCTACTCGGGGCCGGCCTCCCCGTACTGGGCCAGCAAGGGGCTGCTGGGGTTGCTGGCGCCGGCGGGGCATCCGGTGTGGACGGAAGTGGAGGAGCCGCAGCCGTCCGAGGGGGCGGACCGGGTGACCGCGCTGGCGGCGCCGGGGTGGCTGGCCCAGTCGACGGCGGTAGACGGGCTGGTGCGGTTGCACAACCACGGCAGCGTCTCGGTGTCCCCTCCCCCGGACCCGTACTACGGGCGGTTCGCCTACTCCACGGCGACCGGGCCGACGAGTGAGGGCCCGGCGGTGGAGGGGCTGGCGGACAACCACTTCGCGCTGTGGCATCGGGGGGCGTGGACGGTTCGGGGTCCCCTGGAGCCGCTGGGGGTGGGTGCGGGCTGGGCGGCCTCGGCGCATGTGCCCCTGGGTGGGGACGGCCGGGAGCTGTCGGGTACGCGGGTGGTGTCGGTGACCCTGGCGCGGGGTCGGGTGGAGGTGCGGGCGCACCGGGTGGTGGGGGCCGAGCCGGGCACCGGGGTGCGGCAGACGGGCTGGGCGGCCGGGCCGGGGTTGACGTCGGCGCTGCTGCCGGGGCCCGGGTACCGGGATGGGGTGGGGTGGCGGGTGGGTGGGGCGACGCCGTTGGCCGGGCGTCCGCTGGTGCCGCTGGTGCGGGGGCGGGTCGGCGATCGGGCCGGTGCGCTGTTCGTGGCGGCGGCCTCGCTGACCGCCGAACCGGACCCGGAGCCGTTGCGGCACCTGGTCCAACTGGGCCTGGACCAGGGCGTGTTGGAGGTGCGTTGGGCGGACGGCGCGGTGTGGTGGCTGCGGTGGGAGGAGGATCTGCCACGGGTGGAGGCGGGCTGACGAGGGCCGCCGGGGGTGACCCGGGGTGGGGGGTGGCCACCCCCTTAAGCTTTCACTTAGGTGAGGCTAACCTTTGTTCATGGCCAAGCGCAGCAAGTACGTCAAGCCGTCCCGTCGGGAGTTCCTGCGCGCCGAGGTGCTCGCCAGCAGACAGCTCTCCCCCCACTTCGTACGGGTCACGGTGGGCGGCCCACAGCTCGCGCGGTTCCAACCCATGGGCTACGACCAGTGGTTCCGGCTGTTCCTGCCGAACGGGCGGGGCGTCCTCAGGGCGCCGAGCAACAGCCAGACCTGGGTGGCCCAGTACATGCTGGAGTCACTGAAGTCCCGGGAGAACCGGCCGGTGGGCCGCAACTACACGGTGCGCGACTTCCGCCAGCCCGGGCGGGGCGTCCACGGCGAGGGCGCGGAACTGGACATCGACTTCGCCCTGCACCAGGACGCCGAGGGCCACATGGGTCCGGCCACCCGCTGGGCCACCACCGCGCGGCCCGGGGACCCGCTGGTGCTGTACGACGAGGGCATCACCTACCAGCCCACCCCCGACGCACGCTGGCAGCTGCTGGTGGGAGACGAGACCGCGCTCCCGGCCATCGCCGGCGTCATCGGGTCCGCCGGCGAGGAGCTGCGGGCCGAGGTGTTCGTCGAGATCCCCCACCCCGAGGACGCCCAGAAGCTGGAGCTACCGGAGGGCGTACGGCTCAACTGGCTGCCCCGGCGGGACGGTTCGGAGCCGACCGGAACCCTGGCCCTGCGGGCGGTGCGGCAGGCCGAACTGCCCGAGGGACCGGGCTACGCCTTCCTGGCCGGCGCCCAGTCCATGGTGTCCGGGCTGCGCCGGCACCTGGTCGACGACCGGGGTCTGGCCAAGGAGGCGATCACCTTCACCGGCTACTGGCGCTGAGGCCCCGGTGACGTCAACTCGTCGGTATCCGCGCGTGCACCCGGGTGCCGTGGGGGCTGCGCAGCACCCGCAGGGCCCGGGTGTGGGCGCGTACCAGGGGAAGCCCCCGGCCGCAGGGAGCGCCGGCGTCCGCCACGGCACGGCGGACACCCAGCCGGGACCGCCACCGCCCGGAGTCCTCCACCACGACCGTCACCCCACGGTGGCCGACGGCCAGCCGCAGGGTGACGCGGGCGCTGCCACTGTGCAGCAGCACGTTGGTGACCAGTTCGGTCACCACCACGCACAGCGCGTCCTCGACGTCCTCGGACAGCGCCCATCGGCGGGAGGCCACACGCGCACGCCTCCTCAGCAGGGCGACCGCCTGCGCGGTCACCGGTACGGTCAACACGTCCGTGCCTGGCGTGGCGGACTCCTTGGAGGATTCCACGGACTGGTCGCCGACACTGCTGAGGGTGGGGGGTTCGGCAGTGGGGGTTGCCTGGGCAGTGCGCATGTGGTTTCCCGGCGGGTTCCGCCTGGTGGGGGTCAGGCGGTCGGTGGGGACTCGGGCGGTGGGTGCACCTCGGTTCCTGGTCGTCTGAGCGGCCCCAGACGGGAACCGGTTGCCCACCACAGTGGTCAAAATCACGCTCGGACACAATCAGAGGGCCGGAAGTACGGATACGCAATTAACCCGGGGGCCGGGTCGCGTACCGGGGGTAGTTTTGGTGCGCGTTATCTCCGTAGCGTGTCTACCCGGGTAGAACGGCGGGGACCTCGCTCTACCCGACGGGGGTACTCCCGTGGGACGTGCCCCGGGGCGTGCCCGGAGAGAGGGGTGACGGCTTGGCGATGACAGGCGCTACGGGCGGTACGGGTGACAGGGGCCCCGCGATACGTCGGCTGCTGGAGTCCGAGGCGCGGCACCCGGTGGTGGTGCTGCTGTCCGGTACGGCCGGCGCGGGCCGTACCCGGCTGGTGAACCGGTTGCTGGACCAGGGCTGCCGCTGGCCGGTGGGCCTGGCCGTACGGTTCACCCGGCACGGACCCCGCCCCCTGGACGGGACGGCGCGGGCCACCCCGGCGCGCGCCCCCGAAAACACCCAGGCCGTTTCGGCCGCCCCGGACGCCGAGGCCCCTCCCCCCGATCCCGGTACCGCCCTGGAGGAGTTGCTGTCGGCCCGTACGCCGACCCTGCTGGTGGTCGAGGACGTCCATCTGGCCCCCGAACCCGTACGGCTGGCCCTGCGCCGGCTGCTGGAACTCGCACCCCCCGGGCTGCGCGCCCTGTTGACCTTCCGACCCGAGGAACTGCCCCTGGCCGGGCTGCCGTTGGGGATGGCCGTGGAGTACCCCGGCGACGCCGAGATCGTCCGGTTCTGTCTGCCCCCGCTGACCGAGGACGAGGTGCGGGCCCTGGCGGAGGAGGCCCTGGGCGAGGGGCGCTGTGAGCCGAGGTTCACCGAGCGGCTGTGGCGCCGTGGCGCGGGGGTGCCCCAGGTGGTGGTGGACCTGCTGCGGATGCTGCGGGACGGGGACGGCCCACGCCGTCTGACCTCGCTGGAACTGGACGCCCTGCCCTCACCGCCCCGGCTGGCCGAACTGGTGCTGGGCCGCCTGGCCGCCCTGGACGAGCGGGCCTGGGCGATGGTGTCGGCGGCGGCGGTACTGGACGAGCCGGCGACCGTGGAGGAACTCCGCGAGGTCGCGGACCTGGAGCCCTCGGCCGCCCGGGCCGGCCTGCTGGCCGCCGACCGGGCGTCGGTACTGGGCGAACGGGGCGACGGCCGCTGCGGGTTCACGGTTCCGGTGGCCGCCTCGGCGGTGTACGAGGTGGTACCCGGCCCCGTACGACGGGAGGCCCACGCCCGGGCGGCGCGGGTACTGGCCCGACGTCAGCCGGTGGACTGGGCCGCCCTGGCGCGGCACCGCCGGGCCGGCGGCCAGGTACGGGGGCTGCTGCGGGCGGTCGAACGGGCCGTGGAGGAGGCCTCGGCCGCCGGGGAGCACCAGTTGGCGATCCGGCTGCTGGAGGAGACCCTCGAACACTCCGCCCTGCCCCGGGAGCAGCGGACCCGGCTGGTGCTGCTGCTGGCGCGCAACGCGGTGGTGGGACTGCGGGACGACGAGACGGTACGGGTACTGCGCCGGCTGGTGGCGGACGTGTTCCTGCCCGACCAGTTGCGCGGGGAGATGCGGCTGGAACTGGGGCTGCTGCTGACCAGCCAGGCCGGCCTGTTCGAGGAGAGCCGGGTCCAACTCGCCCGCGCCACCGAGGAGTTGCGGGAACGGCCCGGGCTCGCCGCCCGGGCGATGTCCTCGCTGGCCATGCCGTACTGGCCGGGCGGCACCCTGGCGGAGAACCTGCGCTGGATAGAGCGGGCCCTGGCCGCCGCGAAGGAGAGCGGGGACCTGGTGGTGCAGGCGGCGGTGCAGGCCAACCGGACCGCCATCCTGGTCAACATCGGCGACCCCGACGCCTGGGAGGAGGTGGAACGTCTCCCCTGGGACAGCGAGGAGTTGGCCTGCCGCCAACACGCGGCGCGCGGCATGTGCAACTCGGCGGACGGCGCGGTGTGGATCGGCTGGTACGAGCGGGCCTACGAACTGCTGGACCGGGGCCGCGACCTGGCCGCCCGTACCGGGGCCGCGCACGCCGAACGCACCGGCTGGAGCACCACCCTGCTGCTGGACTGGGCCACCGGCCGCTGGGCCGGGCTGGTGGAACGGGCCCGCACCCAGGTCAACGAGGCCGGCGAGGGCTCCCTCGCGGCCAGCGACGCCCAGTTGGTGCTGGGCCGTATCGCCCTGGCCCGTGGCGAGTGGGTGGTGGTCGAACAGTGCCTGGCCCCGCCCAGCGTGCTGGCGCTCAGCAGCGGCGCGGTCCCGTTGATGGCGGCGGCCTCCAGCCTGCGCATCCGGTTGGCGCTGGCCCGGCAGGACGAGGAGTCCGCCGCCGCCGAGGCCGAGGACGCCTGGGCCCGGGTACGGGAGAAGGGCGTGTGGGTGTGGGCCACCGAGCTGGCCCCCTGGGCGGTGGAGGCCCTGATCCGGGTCGACCGGGCGGGGCTGGCCCAGGAGTGGGTGACCGAGTACCGCACCGAGGTGGCCGGCCGGTCCGCCCCCAACGTGGCGCCGGCCCTGGCCATGTGCCGGGCGATGCTCGCCGAGGGCGAGGGCGACCCGGAGGCGGCGACCCGGCTGTTCCGGGAGGCCGCCGCCGGTTACCGGACCCTCCCCCGCCCCTACGACACCGCGCTCTGTCTGGAACGGGCCGCCCGCTGCGCCCTGGAGGCCGAGGGCGCCCCGCCCGGTGCCGTCGGGGACGACCTGGCGGAGGCGGTCGAACTGCTGGACCGGCTGGGCGCCAGCTGGGACGCCGCCCGGGCCAGGGCCGCCCTGCGCACCCGCCACCAGTTGGAGCCCCGGCCCCCGGGCCGGCCCGGCTACGGCATGGAACTGTCGCCCAGGGAACGGGAGGTGGCCACCCTCGCCGGGGGCGGCCTCACCAACCGGGAGATAGCGGCCACCCTGCATCTGTCGTCCCGCACCGTGGAGCAGCACGTGGCCCGGGCGCTGCGCAAACTCGGCGCCGAGTCCCGGCAGGACCTCAGCCGGCTCACCGAGCAGGAACGCACCCCCTGACCGACCTCACCGACCTGACCAGGTCTGGTCGGTCAGACCGGTCCTGCCCGGACCGATCGGGCCGGTCCGCCTGAGTCGCACGGCACCCCCGACCGGCGCCGGGATGGGCGCCCCGCAGGGCGCGGGCCACCGTGGGGCAGGCGGTGCCCAGCGGCGCCGGCCGTCCACCGGGGTCGACAGCGGGTCAGTGCGGCCCCTCGATGGTCGCCCCCGACGGGGCGGGCCCCAGAAGGTGGACGGTACGCGGGGCACCCCGGCCAGCTCGGGGCGAGGCCCGTACGCCACGGTGACGGCTCCCCGCTCCCCCACCGTCCGGGCCCCGGCCGGCAGCCGCCCCGAACCCGTACGACCACCACGCGCCCACCCCGACAGCGACGACCGCAGGGGGGCGGGGTCGCTCGTGCGCCCCTGGCGCCCCACCCGGAACCAGCCCCACAGGGGCCGGCCGGGGGCGGTTGACCCCACGTCCACCCCCGACACCACCCACATCCCCGTACCCCCGACCGGCGCCGGGATGGCCGGCCCGCAGGGCGCGGGGGGCTGGACGGACCCGGGCCGGGGTCGGGCCGATGCCGGGGTGGGGGCGGCCTACTTGCGGTTGTACAGCCGCATGGTGAGGGTGCCGAACACCACGGTGAACAGGGCCCCGGACACCAGGACCCAGGTGATCTCCCCGGCGTTCCACTCCCCGGCCATCAGGCCGCGTACGGCGGCGACCAGGTGGGCCACCGGGTTGACGTCCACGAAGGCCTGGAGCCAGCCGGGCATGGTCCTGGGGTCGACGAACACGTTGCTGAGGAAGGTCATCGGGAACAGCACCATCATGCTGACGCCCATCACGGACTTCTCACTGCGCAGCAGCAGACCGAACATGGTCCACACCCAGGAGAAGGCGAAGGAGAACGCCACCAGCAGGACGATCCCGGCCGCCGCCCCGGCCGCGCCGCCCTCGGGGCGGAACCCGAGGATCAGCCCGACGGTGAGGATCACCAGGGAGGCGATGGTGTACCGGAAGCCGTCGCCCAGGAGGTAGCCGACCATGGTGGACGGGCGCCAGACGGACAGGGTGCGGAAGCGGTCGAAGACGCCCTTCTCGATGTCGTTGTTGACCGCGACCCCGGTGTACATCGTGATCATGATGACGCTCATCACCATGATCCCGGGCAGGACGAACTGGAGGTAGTCCCCCGTCGAACCGGCGATCGCCCCTCCGAAGAGGTAGGTGAACATCAGCGTCATCATGATCGGGAACGCCGTCACGTCGAACAGCTGCTCCGGCACGTGCTTGATCTTGAGCATGGCCCGCCAGCCGAAGGTCAGCGAGGCGGACAGGGCGCTGGGGCGGGGTGGACGTTCGCCGGTGTCCAGCACGCTGACCAGGCTCTCGGCGGTGACCGGGGCCAACTCCGGCGACTTGGTGGTGGGAGCGGTCGTCATGGCGTGGGCTCCTTGGGGTCGTGGGAGTGGTCGGCGGGCCGGTCGGTGAGGGCGAGGAACACCTCGTCCAGGCTGGGCTGTCCCAGGGCGAAGTTGTCGACGACGATGCCCGCGTGGGCCAGTTCCGCCAGCGCGCGGGAGGCCTGCTCCGCGGCGGCCCCGGCGCCGTTGGCGGCCGTCCGGGCGGAGTCCCCGTTGGTGGAGGGGGTGCCGGCCCCGCCCACCCGGGCGGTGAGGGCGACCGGGTCCGGCTCCAACTGCACCTCGGCGTCCAGGGTCTTGGCCAACAGGCGCTGGGCCTCGGCCCGTTGGGCCGGGTCGTGCAGCCGTACGTGCACGCTGCCGGCGCCCACGGAGGCCTTCAGCTCACCCTTGGTGCCCTCGGCGATGACCCGGCCGTGGTCGATGACCGCGATCCGGGAGGCCAACTGGTCGGCCTCGTCGAGGTACTGGGTGGTGAGCATGACGGTGGTGCCCATCCGCACCACGGCCCGGATGATCTCCCACACCTGGTTGCGGCTGCGGGGGTCGAGGCCGGTGGTGGGCTCGTCCAGGAACAGCAGGTCGGGGGTGTTGAGGATGCTGGCGGCGATGTCCAGCCGGCGGCGCATACCCCCGGAGAAGTTCTTCACCTGGCGGTCGGCGGCCTCGGCGAGCCCGAACGCGTGGAGCATCTGCGCGGCGCGGTCCCGGGCGGCGGCCCGCCGGTGGCCCAGCAGCCGGCCGAGCAGCACGAGGTTCTCCGCGCCGGTGAGGTCCTCGTCCACCGAGGCGTACTGTCCGGTGAGGCTGACCCGGCTGCGTACCGCGTCGGCCTCGCGCACCACGTCGTGCCCGAAGACCCGGGCCTCCCCGGCGTCGGGGCGCAGCAGGGTGGCGAGCATCCGTACGGCGGTGGTCTTGCCGGCCCCGTTGGGGCCGAGTACGCCGTAGACCGTGCCGGGTTGGACGCTGAGGTCCACCCCGTCCACGGCGCGGTTGTCGCCGAAGACCTTGACCAGGCCGTGGGTCTCGATGGCCGGTCCGTTGTGGGAACCCTTCACGCGTGCTCACCCCTGACGGTGGTCGACGCCGGGCGTCGCGAGGATGTGTGGCCGCTTCCCAGGACAGCACCGATCGTGCCTGGGGGATACGGGTTTTTCGTCCGGGGCGGCGGGGAGTGGGTGCCCCGGTGGCGGGATGGCTGTGTCATGGTTCGGCCTTCTTGGCGGAGGAGTGCGGTGGGGTGGCTGGTGGCTGTCGTGGTGGGCAGACGGCGCGGGCGGGGAGAACTCATCGGTCGGCCACCTCTTCGACGAGTGTGACGGCCGCCACTGACATCGGCCGGGGGGCTGACCAGGGGCGGGCCGGCGGGGCGGGGCCGGCTTGTCCGGGTTGTCGTACGATCGCCGGATGGGAGCCGCGAACCCGCCCGGCGCCTCCCCCGGTGGTCCCGTGGACGGTGGCCGGCGGCCCGAGGGGGAGCACGGGCCGTTGTCCGAGCCCGCTCCGGGTGAGCGGGTCGAGACGGCGCTGCGCGCGGCGCAGCGGTACTACCTCCAGGGTTCGACCATGGGGGCGATCGCCAAGGAGCTGGGCACCAGCCGTTCCACCGTCTCCCGGCTGTTGAGCTACGCCCGGGAGGCCGGGCTGGTGGAGATCCGGGTGCACCGGCCGGCGTCCCGGGTGGCGGAGGCGGAGCAGCGTATCCGGGAGCGGTACCGGGTGCGGGCGCACGTGGTGCGGGTGCCGGCGACGGCCAGCAACGTGGAGCGGCTGGAGCTGACCGCGATCCAGGCGGCGCGGGTGATCAACTCGGTGTTCGACTCGGACATGGTCATCGGGCTGTCCTGGGGCACGATGGTGAACGCGATCAGCCACTGTCTGATCCCCAAGCCGGTGCACAACTGTCAGATCGTGCAGCTGAACGGCGCGGGCAACTCCCGGGTGACCGGGACGCACTACTCCCACCAGATGTTCTCCGCGTTCGGCACGGCCTTCGACGCGGTGGTGCGGCAGCTGCCGACGCCGTTGTTCTTCGACTCGGCCGACACCAAGCGGGCGTTGTTCGCCGAGCGGGCGGTGCGGGGGGTCACCGAACTCCAACTGGCCGCCGACGCGGCCCTGTTCAGCGTGGGGACGGTGACCGACGGGGTGCCCAGCAGCCCGTATCTGGCCGGGTACTTCCTGGACGACTCGGACTTCGCCTCCCTGGCCCGGGACCGGGCCGTGGGCGACATCGCCACGGTCTTCCTGCGGGCCGACGGCAGCCACCACGGCATCCGGCTGAACGAGCGCACCAGCGGCCCCGACCTGGACCGGCTGCGGGAGGTGGACCACCGGATCTGCGCGGTCTCCGGCGACCACAAGATCCCCGCCCTGGTCGCCGCGCTGGAGGGCGGCTACGTCAGCCACCTGGTGCTGGACGAGCGGACGGCCCGGCTGTTGATCGCCGCCCTGGAGCACCGTTGAGCGGGTTCGCGTGCGGGCTCCGTACCTGATCAGACGCACGATCGGCTCACCGTGCACATATGTGCGTAACCCTGGTGAAACGTGCGGGACCGGGTGCATGGTGTCGGGCATCGAGGGGAGCGCCCGGCCCACGAGCCGCACTCGACCAGGCCCGTTCCCCACTCCCACCACGTCCCGGAGGTCGCTTCCGCATGTCCTCTCGCACGCCCCGCCGCACCTACAGCCGTGAACTGCCGGAAGCGGCGCCCGTCGACGTCCTGGTGGTGGGCAGTGGCCCCTCCGGGCTGGGTGCCGCCCTCGCCGCCGCCCGCAACGGCGCCTCGGTGCGCCTGGTCGAACGGTTCGGTTTCCTCGGCGGCAACCTGACCGCCGGGCTGGTCGGCCCCTGTATGACGTCGTTCTCCCTGGACGGTCAGACGCAGCTGGTGCGGGGCGTCTTCGACGAGTTCGTCCGGCGCATGGCCGAGGTGGGCGGCGCCGTCCACCCCTCCGAGACCCGCTCCGGCAGCCCCTACTCGGGCTTCATGGTCTACGGCCACGAGGCGGTCACCCCCTTCGACCCGGAGGCCGCCAAGTCGGTGGCGGTGGAGATGTGCCAGGAGGCGGGCGTCGAACTGCTGCTGCACACCTTCGTGGTCGACACCCTCACCGAGGGCCGTCAGGTGACCGGTGTGGTGGTCGCCAACAAGAGCGGCCCCAGCGTCCTGCCGGCGACCACGGTGATCGACTGCACCGGGGACGGCGACATCGCCGCCTGGTCCGGTGCCGGCTTCGACATGGGCCGGGAGGGGGACGGGCAGACCCAGCCGATGACCCTGTTCTTCCGGGTCAGCGAGGTGGACGACGAGGAGGTACGGGCCTACCAGCGCGCCCACCCCGAGGAGCGGTTCCCCTTCCAGGGGCTGGTGGAGCGGGCCCGGGAGGAGGGGGCGTTCCGGCTTCCCCGGCGGGGCGTCCAGCTGTTCAAGACGCTGGAGCCGGGGGTGTGGCGGATCAACACCACCCGGGTGCTGGGGCTGGACGGCACCGACGCGACGGACCTGACCACCGGGGAGCTGACCGCCCGACGTCAGGTGACCGAGCTGCTGCGGTTCTTCCACGAGTGGCTGCCGGGGATGGGGAACTGCAAGCTGCTGGACACCGCCGCCACCATCGGGGTGCGCGAGACCCGGCGTGTCCGGGGCGAACACCTGCTGACCCTGGAGGAGTTGACCTCGGGGCACGCCTTCGAGGACACCGTGGCGGTGGCCGGCTACCCGGTCGACATCCACAGCCCCACCGGCCCCGAGGGCCCGTTCGACGACGGTATCCCGCCCACCGCCAACGTCTACGAGATCCCGTACCGCACCCTCGTGCCGAGGGACCTGGACAACGTGCTGCTGTCCGGGCGCTGCGTCTCGGCCACCCACGAGGCGCTGGCCGCGATCCGGGTGATGCCGCCGTCGTTCGCGATGGGTGAGGCCGCCGGTACCGCCGCCGCCCTCGCCCTGCGGCAGGGGGTCGACCCCCGGGCGGTCGACGTGCCCGCCCTCCAACGTCAACTCCTCGACCAGGGCGCCTATCTGGGCCCGCGCTTCGAGTCCGCCCGGCTCGGCGGCTGAGGCCGCGCGCCCGTACGAAGGGACCACCGTCATGATCCGTCGTGTCGTCACCGCGAGCACCGTGGGTACCGCCCTGGAGTGGTACGACTTCATGCTCTTCGGGACCGCCGCCGCCCTCGTCTTCGACAAGGTGTTCTTCCCCGACCAGGAGCCCCTGGTCGGCACCCTCGCCGCGCTGGCGACCTTCGCCGTGGGCTTCTTCGCCCGGCCCTTCGGCGGCCTGCTGTTCGGCCACTTCGGGGACCGGCTGGGACGCAAGAAGGTCCTGGTGGTCACGCTCTGTCTGATGGCGGTGGCGTCCACCCTGATGGGGCTGATCCCCAGCTACGACAGCATCGGTGTCACGGCGCCGGTCCTGCTGGTGTTCCTCCGCGTCCTCCAGGGCCTGGGCGCCGGCGCGGAGTACGCGGGCGGGGCGCTGATGGCCGCCGAGCACGCGCCGCCCCACCGGCGGGGCCTGTACGCGGCCATCCCGCCCACCGGCAACGGGCTGGGCGTGATCCTGGCGGCGGCCGTCTTCACCCCGTTCACCCTGCTCCCGGACGACCAGCTGCTCAGCTGGGGGTGGCGGGTGCCGTTCCTGCTGAGCATCCTGATCCTTCCGGTGGGCCTCTACATCCGGTTGCGGGTCACCGAGACCCCGGCCTTCGCGGAGACCCGCCGCAAGGGAGCCCGCGAGTCCTACCCGGCCCTGGACCTGGTGCGGAGGGAGCCGAGGAAGCTGGGCCTGTGCCTGCTGACCAACCTGGGCCCCAACGTGGCCACCTACGTCCCCAGCGTCTACGCCCTGACCTACGTCAAGGAGGACCTGGGCATGGCCGCCAGCGTGGGCACCGTGGGGCTGCTGATCGCCAACTCGGTGAAGATGGTGACGCTGCCGCTGTCCGGGGCGCTGTCCGACCGCTGGGGTCGACGGCCGGTGTTCGCGGCCGGGGCCGTGCTGTGCGCGCTGTTGGCGTTCCCGTTCTTCTGGCTGCTGGACACCGGGCACTCCTGGGCGGTGTGGATCGCCATGACCCTGGTCCTCACCTTCGCCAACGACCTGATGCTCGGCTCCCAGGCGTCCCTGCTGCCCGAGCAGTTCGACACCCGGGTCCGCTACACCGGGGTGGCGGTCAGCCGGGAGTTCGCCGCCGCCCTCGCCGGCGGCACCCTCCCGTTCGTGGCGGCGGCCCTCACCTCGGCCACCGGGGGCACCTGGGCGCTGTCCCTGCTGATGATCGCGCTGTGCCTGCTGTCCCTCGCCGGGCTGGCCGGGCTGCGGGACGGCCGGCACCTGTCGTTCAGCGGGGACGAGGTGACCGAGGCCCCGGTACCCGCGCCCACGCCGTTGCGGCCGTGAGCGTGGGCGGCGGAGAGCCCACCCGAACTACGCGTCTGCTTGGAGCGCGGCAGCCGCGAAAGTCCTCGGCCGCGTCCCCGTATGGCCGGCCAGGTCGCGTTGAGGCACGGGGCCGATCTGGCGGTGGGTTTGTCAAGGCACACCGACGGGACTGCGTGCGCCTCTACCGCGCGGCTCCCCCACTAGCCGGCAGGTTCCGGCGTGACCTCTCGTGTAGCGCGATCCCGGCGGAGACGGAGACATTGAGCGACTCGGCGGCGGGGTTGATAGGGATCGACACCGAGTCGGCCGCGAGATCCCCAAAGCTACTCGACATGCCCGTCTTCTCGCTGCCGAACAACAGGGCCAACCGCTCGTCGGTGGCGCGGAGATCGCCGACGGTGAGCTTCCCGTCCGCGTCAAAAGCCACCAACCGCATTCTGCTATCCCGAAGGTAGTCGATGGTCTCCGTCCGCGATGCCAGCACGATCGGGAGCGAGAACACATAGCCTCGGCTCGCCCTGACTAGGCGGCGGTCCGCGATACTGACGAGGTCGCTGTCCACGAGCACGATGCCCCCGGCGCCAAGTGCAAACGACGTACGCACGATGGCGCCGATGTTGCCGACGATCTTCACCCCGTCCAGCACGATGAGATCGCCGGTGACGCTGGCCAGATCATCGAAACGATGTGGCTTCGGCACCCGGACGATTCCGAACGCCTTGGGCTTCTTGTCAGCCTTGAATACCTGGTTGACGATCGAGGAACCGATCAGACGGACGGGAATGTGCCGCTCCTCGCAGGCGGAAAGCAGCTCACTCGGCACCGGAGTGCTCTCAATCCCGTAGATCTCGATGAAGTCCAACCCGGCGCGGACACTCTGGAGAAGGGGCTCAGGGTCCTCGATCAACGCCGTACGGACCACCGACCGCGAGTGTTTCGTCACGTCGATGATCCTCTGTACGGCAGGATCGGACCTCTCGTTGATGACATCAAGGCTGGTCATGGTGGAACTTTATCGCGAGCCTCGGAGCCCCTCATCAGCGGATAGCCTCCCAACATGGACGTCCTAGTCTGGACCCAATCCGTAGCGGACCGGACGCGAACAGGCAGCTGACGCGGCTGGGAGCCCGGCTGGCGTCAACGCATCGCACCAGGAGAGAAGAGCGACCGGCTACTCCATATGCCGCCTCACCCACCGAAGGGCGAAGCGCAGGAACGCGTCGTTAGCCTCGACGCCACCCACCGTGACGCGGACGCCCTCCTCGTGAACGGCACGCACGTGCAATCCGTCCCGTGCCGCCCGCTCGGCGAACAGCGGAGCGCTGGAACCGATCGGCAACCAAAGAAAGTTCGCTGCCGAGGGCACCACCGCCAGGCCATGCCGGACGAGTTGTCCGGTGAGGCGGTCCCGCTCTGCGACCACACGCTCGATCTGCCGGAGCACATCGGACCTGCGACTGAGTGCGGTGCGTGCGGCTGCCTCAGCGACTGTACTCACCGCGAAGGGGAGAACCCTCCCGCGCAATGCTTCCGCCACGTCCCTGCGCGCAAGGGCGAACCCGACGCGCAACCCCGCCAGCCCGTACGCCTTAGAGAAGGACCGCAGAACGACCAGGTTGGGTACGTCCCGATAGATCTCACCCCCGTCAGGGGTGTCGTGGTCCCCAGCAAACTCTCGATAAGCCTCGTCCAACACGACGACCACGTGCTGCGGAACCTTGCGAAGGAATGAGAGCATCTCGGCCGTGTCCAGCACGGTCCCCGTAGGGTTGTGAGGGTTACACAGCACGAGAGCCCGTGTGTCGTGGGTGATGCGATCGAGCATTTGGGGCAGGTCGTGCCTGTGCTGCCGGAGTGGAACCTCTACCGGGACGGCACCGGCCGATTCCACGACCAGACGGTACACGTCGAACGACGGCCAGGCGTACACCACTTCGCCCTCGTGTGGTGCTGCCCACTGGATGACACACTGGAGTAGGGACGCGGCACCCGAGCCGACGACCACCTCCGACTCCGGTACAGAGAAGAGGTCCGCGAGGGCACCGGTCAGCCTGCCAGAAAAAGGGTCGGGATAGCGGTTCACTTCCCGCAGCGATGCCTGGACCAGCTCGCGCAGCTCAGCCACGGGGACATCTGGCATCTCATTCAGGGAGAGTCGATGCCCGCCCCCGGGGGGTATGGGGCCTCTTGTACCTGCCATGTCACGCCTTTCCCCGGTTCACCGTCGGGACCACTGTCGAAGCAGTGCGTGCTGCGCCGTCTGAATCAGCCTTTCGCGCTGTCGGAAGCGCTCAACGCGTCGTCGACGAAAGCGGTGATATCCGCTGTTACGCGGTCCCTATCCAGGTCGTGGAATATTCCGTGCAACGCCTCTGGATAGACCCGCTCGGAGAGATGGAAGCCGCGGACCTTCGCCACTCCGCTCCGGGTCTCCTCAAGCTGCGCCAGAGGGTCAGCGCCTCCGTGCAGCCAGAGAGTCGGGAGAAAACCCAGACTTCCGCCGTCATTAACCCTGTCGAGACAGACGACGACCGACTCCAGCGTTTTCCTGACGAAGGCACCGTGCCAGACCAACGGATCCTCGTTGTAACGTGCCGCCTCGGCGGGGTCCCGGGACATCACCGCACCGACGTCCAACGGCATCTCGGGAATCTCCTCGAGAGCCAGCAGCGAGCTCGCGGTGTGCCAGGAGCCGAGCACTGGGGAGGCCAGGACGAGCGCAGAGAGGCCGTCGGCGCGCCGCTGCGCGTAGCGCGTCGCCACCATCCCCCCTATCGAGTGCCCGATCATGACCACAGGCAGGTCGGGATGGTCATCGCGCGCATGGTCCACCACCGCATGGAGGTCGTCGACGAGTTCGTCGTAGTCCTCGATGGTCGCGCGTTCTCCGCCCGATTTCCCGCTTCCCATGTGGTCAGGGGCGTGGACAGTGGCACCGTGCCGTGTCAGCGCGCCTGCCAGGTCCCCGTAGCGCCCCGCGTGGTCGGCGTAGCCGTGAACGAAGACCACGATGTACCGAGGGTTCGGGTTGGCCCATATGTGCGTGTGGATCGGATGGCGCACCCCAGCGAACCGTCGCTCCGTGTCCTCGACCATCGCCTTATCTCCCTTTGCTTAGCTGCTCAAATCTTCTTGCGCGCGTCACCCGAAACAGGCACCTATCGCTCTCGCGCGCCGTCAGTCCGCCATTTCCACCCTGTACTTACTCATCCAGTCGTTGATCCTTATCAGTGACTCGAAGCCGACGCGGAGGAAGCGCAGTTCCTCCGGTGAGGCCTTCTGGACCGCATCGAAGGCCTCCAACGCGCTCTTTTCGTCCATCAGCGCACGCACCGGCGCCGCGCCGTCGTCCATGAGATCCGCCAGCCTGCCCTTGAGTAGCTGGTCGTAATGCGGATCGGCGATCGTCGGGTAAGGCTCCTTCTTCCTGGCAAGTACGGACTCCGGGAGATCTACCGCGACGGCCGACCGCAACAGGCTCTTCTCCCGCCCGTCGAAGCTCTTCATCGACCAGGGCACGTTGAACACGTACTCCACCAGCGCGTGATCACAGAAAGGAACCCGCACCTCCAGACCCACGGCCATACTCATGCGGTCCTTGCGCTCCAGGAGCATGGGAAGGAAACGGGTGAGGAATAGGTAGCTGACGACCCGCATACGTCGTTCCTGCTCCGGCTCACCAGGTAGGACGGGAACATCGGCCACTGCCTCCGCGTACCGGTCGGCACGGTACTCGTCCAGCGAAAGCCGTTCGGGCAGCGCCGGGTCGAGGAACGAGGGGCCCCGCGCGGCACCAGCGGACGGTACATGCATCCACGGGAAGGAGCGTGCCCGCGTCGCCTTCTCATCGTGAAACCACGGATATCCGCCGAAAAGCTCGTCGGCGCCCTCGCCAGACAGTGCGACCGTGGAACGCTGCCGGATCGCCGCGAACAGCAGGTACAGGGAGGTGTCCATGTCCGCGAGGCCCTGCGGCAGGTCGCGGGCGCGGAGCACGGCGGCACGTGCTGCGGGGTCGGACAGCTTCCCCGCGTCGAGCGCGATGGCCCCGTGTGAGGCACCAATGTGGTGGGCCAATATCGCCGCGTAGTCGGTGTCCTCCATGCCGCTTCCTTCGGCGGCAGCCAGATCCGCCCCACCGGCGGGAGAGAAGCTGACCGAGAAGCAGTGGAGGGGCTCCTCCACACGCGTTCGCAGCGCCTGAGCGGCAAACGCCGCCACGGAGCTGGAGTCCAGGCCACCGGAGAGTAGCGAGCACAACGGAACGTCTGCGACGGTCTGGCTCGTCACCGCAGTCTGCAACAGTTCACGAACCCGGCCGACCGTGGTGTCGAGGTCGGCCTCGTGTGGACGCGCCTCAAGCGCCCAGTACACGGTCTCGGTGACGCCCTCGCGGGAGACCCGGAGGAGGTGCCCCGGACGCACCTGGAACATGCCGTCGAAGATCGCGTGCCCGGGAGTATTCGCCCATGTCATCAGTTCCCGCAGGCCGGCAGAGCTCAACCGGGCATGCGCCTCAGGGTGGGCGAGAATCGCTTTCGGCTCAGATCCGAAAAGCACGCCGTCCGGCGTCGGGTAGTAGTACAGCGGCTTGATTCCCAGCCGGTCACGGACCAACAGGAGCTCCTGGGTGTGCGCGTCCCACAGCGCAAAGGCGAACATGCCAGACAGGTGCCGGACGAAGTCAAGGCCCCATTCCTGGAAGGAACGGAGTACGACCTCGGTGTCACTGCGGGTGCGGAACCGGTGGCCAGCAGAGCGGAGCCGCTCCCGAAGCTCGGCGAAATTGTAGACCTCGCCGCTATAGGAGATGACGGCCGAGACCTGCCCGTCGTTCTCCGCCGCCATGGGTTGTGCGCCCCCGGCCACGTCGATGACGGCGAGCCGCCGGTGTCCGAGGGCCACGTGGTTGCCGTACCAGACTCCTCCGGCATCCGGTCCACGACAGGCCATGGTCTCCGTCATCGCCTCCACGGCAGAACGGTGTGCGCCAGGATCCCGCTCGAAGGCGACCCAACCCGTGATGCCACACATGTGTCCTCCTAGCTCCTAGGCGGGAAGCGCACCGAGCTGCCGGTGCAGCCCGAGCAGGTCCATCTCGTCCCAGTGCTGGGCGAACAATCCGTCCTCGACGAGGAAGATGTCGATCAGTCCGACGGAGAACCTGTTACCGGACGGCGGGATGTTGAGAATCGTGCCGACCTGCCGACCGCTGAACGTCATACGTGCGACGACCTTGTCTCCTTCGACGACGAGATCGTCGAGGGTGAGGCTCAGATCCTCAACCGAGGCCGCCCAGCGGCTGACCGCCGCGCGCATCCCCCCGATTCCCCGCTCGACCGCTGGGTTCGGATGCCTGTAGTCCGGGTGCAGACAGTGGTCCAGGTGGCCTACGTCTCCCTCGTTGTACGCCGCCAGGAAATGGTTCATGAGTCGCTGTACGCTTTCTCTGTCCACGGTTGATCACCTTCCACTCAGTCTGATCAGGAGTTTTCGGCTGCCGATGAGTGCCGCGTCACCAGGGCCGGCCCCGCTGCGGCGAACCGGCCTTGCCAGGAAGTGTCTTGGATATCACCTCTCAGCACGGGCGGAGGGCACCACGTAGATGGGCACACATCGACCCGCGCCGCACTAGGCGAGCCTGTCCAGACGAGGTGGGACCGCCGGGGCGACCTCGGTTTCGAACACCGTCGCGGCGATGAGCTCACAGGCGTCCGAGTTGTTATACGGATGCATGGTCCCGGCACGTACGTCCCGATGGGCACGCTCATACACCGAGCCGGGACGCAAAGCCGGCGTGCCGACGATCCGACTCACGCGGTCGACGATCTCTACGGCGTTGTTGGTGCCCACGGTCTTGGCCAACACAACGCGCGCCATACCCTGTTGAACACTGAGAGAGTCCCACAGGTCGTTGCCCATGACTTCACGTGTCGTCCGCTCGATGACCGCGCGGGAGGTCTCAACCAGCGCCTCGCACTCACTGACCAGCACCCGCACATAGGGGAGGTCCTCCCAGTCACGGTTCCGGACGTCTCGCACGCACTGCTCGAACGCTCCCACCGCAACTCCAAGATAGACCGCTGCGAACGTGGGCATGGCCCAGCCCCACAGTGTCTGCAACAACGAACCGTCCAGAGTGCCGACGGGGTAGCTTGTGAGAACCTCCTCCTCAGCGACCAGGACGTCGCGGAGTTCGACGTTGTCACTGCGGGTGGCTCGGAGAGCGGCGCTGTTCCAGGTGCCCTGCACTACACGGACCCCAGGACGGTCGGCAGGAACGCGGAACACGAGAACGTGTGGGCCTTCGGGATGCTCCCGGTACTCCGCCATCGACGTCATGTGTGTCATGACCGCCGAGCCCGTTCCGAAAGTCTTGTCGCCCGTGACCAGATAACCGCCCTCGACCTTGCGGGCCTTGGCCCCGGTACTCCGTACGAGCGCGTGACCCGGCTCCGCCGTGGCCCCCATGAGGATCACACGACCGTCCACGATGTCGTTGAGCATCTGGCGGGCGCGTTCATCACCGGTAGTCCGCCAGTTCCTCGCCATCTGCCCGGCCATGGACAGGTGCATGTTGACGGCGAGCGCCGTCGAAGCGCACCCAGTCGCCAGTCGTTCCTGGGCGGCGGCCATATCGCTCAGATCTCCACCCAGCCCGCCAAGTTCCTCGGGGACGGTCAACTTTAGGTAGCCGACCTCCCGGAGAGCGTCAATGTTCCGGTGCGGGAACGCGGCCGTCCTGTCGTACTCAGCAGCCTGCTCATGGAAAGTTGCCGCCATCTCCTCCGCCATCGCGACATGACGTCGCCGTGCGGTCTGGGTGATGAGAGGTCGCATAGAAGACTCCAGTTTCAGGAGATGTTCACACAGAGATCGCCGCAGTCGCCAAATCTGCGGAGATCAGCCAGGTACGAGCGGCTCCAGGGACCTCTCGTGGTGGGGTACGCGGCACCGATCTCCCTGCCGCCGCTGCCAGGTCACACGGCTCACGGACAAGAGCTCGCCAGCCGCTCCGGGCGAGCCACGCTTCAGGATCAGCCACCCCGGAGAGCCACGGACGCCCCTCCTCGCGCATCTGACGCAACCAGTCCCGCATCCACGGTGCACGATAGAGATCGTCGTTGACCTGCTCCAGGTGGAAGGTACTGCCGGGAGCCGACAGTTCGGTCACTTGCCCAACTACGGCATCCACCTGGCCCCTGGTCAGATAGTAAAGAACGCCCTCGGCCAGCCACACCGTGGGGAGCTCCTCAGAGAACCCGGCGTCGAGCAGCGCGGACGGCCATTCCCCGGTCAGGTCGGCGCTGACGGAAACGCGACGGCACTGTTCAGAGACACCGGCCCAGTCCTTAAGGAGTGTGGCCTTCGCCTGGAGCGCCTCGGGCAGGTCCACTTCGTAGAGCGTGGTGCCCGCCGGCCACGGGAGGCGGAACGCCCGGCTGTCTAGGCCGGCAGCAAGAACGACAACCTGGCAGGAAGAGCCATCGGCGACGGCGTCCAGCAGGCAATCGTCGAAGAACTTGGTTCGCACCGCGAGAACATCGAAGCGTGAACTCGGTTCGGAACTCAGTCGCGCGTACAACTCGGGATCGGCGCGACGAACGAACTCCACCGCGAGCGGGTCGTCGAACAGGCGGTCAGAACGAAGCGACTCGGCGGCCCGAGCGCAGGCGATCCAATGCGCGGTCTCGATCAAACTCGACATGGTGCTCTTCTCCTACGAGCCGGGCGGCACGCCCGACGGGGTGACCTGTTCCGTTTGGTCGCCTTCAGTGACTTTCAACCGAGTCGTCGGCGCCCGTCGCCCGGGTCAGCCCGCGATGAAGGGACTCATGCAGGATCTGAGTTTGGTTGTGACGGAACTGCTCCCAGTAGGCGTCCCCCGCCTTGTTCCTGGTCCGCAGAACGACACCGATGTACGCCCTGCCTCCGGCGACGATGAACGACATGCGGTGCTCCAGGAACTTGTCCATGTCACCGAGGAGCACCTCACGCTCGCTAGCCTCGAACACCTCGTAAGGACCGAGCCGCCCGCCCACCTCGGGTAGGGGCTGCGCCCTCTTACTGCGCATGGTGTTCGGCTTGACGCCGAAGGGGCGAAGCACGAACGCCTGAACCTGTATCCACAAGTCGACCAGCCAGAAGGCCTTCTCAGGGGTCAGGCTCGGGCGATCCATGGTCAACCGGGCGAGCTCCCTGGCGTCGACCTCGACATGCTCAGGAAGCTGCGATTCCGCCGCCTCGGCGTGCGCATATTCACCACTGTCACGAAATCGCGCCAGAGCACTGTCGTTCGGAATGGAGGACTTTACCACTTTCACAAGCGAGCACTTCCCGAATATCGCATCGCCGCTCCCACGGCCCATGAGACGTCAATACGCGCCGAATCGGACGTAATAACGCATCGCCGGAGCGAACCTATAACGGAATCTGACGCTCCGTCAAAGAGTGGCCTCCGATAGTCGTGTGATGTAGATCACGTTGTTTTATTCGCGAAGATCCTTGTGCATATGAAGCCGAGATTGCTTAGGGTCATCGACAGCCGGGCGATCAAGCGTCCCGGGGGCCTGCTGCAAGTTCTCGTGGCTGGCCTTATGTGGCGCGACGGACGCGCCGCAAAATTGCCGAAAGGGCTAGGTGAACGACATGAGCAATGCCACCAGCATCAGCCAGGAAATCGGAGTCGAGGGCCTCACGGGCCTGGACGTCGACGCACTGGAAATCAGCGACTACATGGACGAGACGCTGCTCGACGGCGAGGACCTGACCGTGACCATGATCGCCTCCGCCTCGTGCACCACCTGCATCTGCACCTGCAGCTGCAGCTCCTGAAGAGGATCGCGTCCGTTAGGGCTCGGTCTTCCCAGTAGTCTCCGTGGGGCATAGCCCTACGGGACCTCGGACCTGCCCGCTCAAATCGGGCAGGTCCGAGGGGTCGAAGAGGGCCGGATAGCGGCCCTTCTACAGCCGGGCGAACGCGGCCATGAGCCGACCGAAGGGCGGATGCAATGAGAGTCATTGCCATCGACCAGGACTTTGGTGTCGAGGGTCTCACTATCTGAGCCTCGACGCACCAGGAGTCAGCGGCCACGTGGGCGAAGCGCAGCTCGACAGCGAGAACCTGAGCGCTACGACACCCACCTCAGCCTTGTGGTTGTTCGCGTCCGCGACTCTCAGATCGGTCTACAAACGTGTGAGACCACTGCCACCTCGCTCGACCCGCCCTTCAGGGCGGCACCTGAGCGTTCCGGCTCGGTGGTCGCGGCTGTTGCACTCTAGCCGGATACAAATCGCAAAGGGGAAGTGGCGCTCCGGACCGCGGCCCAGAGTCGCGTTCACGACCACGGTCGCTTCATGCGCCGTTGGCCATACTGCTTCCGGTAAAAAAGAAGGCTGGGTATCACGTGCGACCTGTAATTCTGGTGCACGGTCTCATGGGTACGGAAGGCTCCCACTACGGGAGTTGCCGACGCTGGTGGACTCATTCGGTAACCGAATTCCGACTGCCGGGCCACGGAATGTGGACTAGCATGCCGTCGCACCCCGCTGCGGCGGCTGTTAGCGGCGTCCAAAAATTGATCGACGAACAATCCGAGCCTCCGGTCGTGGTGGGGCTCTCCTATTTGGGTGCCGCTGTGGCGTTTCGCGCGGCGGAAAAAACACCGGAAAGAGTCGCGGGCGTGGTGATGTCCGGGTATTCCTTCCTAGTCTCAGGCGATACGCTGAATCGCTGGTTGGAGGGGTTCACAAGGGTTGCCGCCCGGCAGCCGGAAGCCCGTGACCATTTCGCGGAACTTCACGGTGAAAAGTGGGAGGAACTACTCACAGCCACCTTCGACGAGCTCTCCGACGGCTGCCTACGACTGCCCAACCTGGACGATCTCAAGCGCTTCCGCGCCCCCGTTCAGCTGGTCAACGGGGCGTTGTTACAGAACGAGCGGAACGCCATCGTCCCGGCGGCTTCCGCCGGCGCCGACGTCACGGTCGTCGCCGGGGCGGGGCATGTCGTGCCGATGGACTCCCCGCGCGTCTTCGTCGCCACGGTCGAGGAGTTCGTCGATCGCGTCAACGCCGAACGCACCACCTTCCACACACGGCGGCGCGCTGCCGAACGAGCGGCGCGAACCGACACGTCCGCCGAGGCAACCGAGGAAGTCGAGGAAAGTGCCCATGTCTAGCCCGGAGATCAGGTTCGCCGGATACGGCGTCGTGCGGATCTGCTCGCAACCGGCGGACGTCGTGGCCCGGCTCTCCTCACCACGGGTCGCCCGGCTCTGCGACGAGCTGCGGGGACTACGACGGGAGTGGCAAGACAGAGCACCGAAAGTGGCCGAGGAACTCACCTCGCTAGTCCCGTTCCTGGAGGATCGCGACCAGCGTCGCGCGACGCTGGCGCTGCGTCGGCGGCTGCACCGCGCGTCGGAAGTAGCAGCGGCTGACCTCGACGCTCTCCACCACACCGACGGGACCGTGGTAACCGGTGCTGCGGACCTGCGCACGCTAGCCGTCCGACGCGACGAGCTCATATCCCAGCTGGCGACCTGGTATGAGGCGGGGCTAAGCACGGAGCAGCGGGTGCTCGCGTCCGCGGCCCGTGACCGAACCCTCCGCGCGGGTGCCCAACTGAGCGCAGATGGGCTGCTGCACAACATGGACCACTACGCCGCCGCCGTCGACAAGGGCACCGCGAGCCGTAAACGCGACCGCATGACGGAGTCCACGGTGATCAACCTGCTCGCTCGGAGCGCTCTGAAGCCGTCTCCCTTCGGGCAACTCGTTCGTACGCGGCCGGTCCTCCTCCAGGACGGCGAACCCGACGCGCCCTCCACCGAATCCGACACGGCGGCGTGGGTCTCCATCTGCCGGCTTCCTCGCCAGCTGGTGAGCTGGGTAGAACGCTGCCTCGCGGACCATCCCCAGCTTCGGTCCATCGCCGTCCTCCGCCGGGCACCAGTGGTGGCCTCATCGCAGAGAGGCGTCGTCTTCCTCGTACGAGGCCGGGACGGTACCCACGATCCAGCTAGCAAGGAGCGATTCGTACGGATCCAGCCCAGTCCGGTGGTACGGAAGCTCCTGACACTGTCCGCCGACGCCCCCACGCACGAGCTGGAGGTACGGGCGCAATGCGCCGCGCTTCCCGGCACGACACCGCAGGCCGTGGAGGTCGAGCTCGATTCCCTGCTGGAACAGGGCATACTCGCCCGTGACCTGGGCGTTGGGGATCAGGACCCGCATCCGATCGCACGTCTTGTCAAGTCGCTTCCCCAGAACCTCGACGCCGGCATCCGGGCGAGCGTTACGGGAATCGCCGCCGCCGAGTCCGCGTTCGAGACCGCCGACCTTGACGAGCGCCAGGGCCTCATCACCCGAATCAAGGCGCACGTCAACGACTTCGCCGAACGTTGCGGTGTCGCCACACCGCCAATCGACACCGCGCGAACGCTCGTCTACGAGGACGCGGTGACGGCCCGTCCACGCCCGGAACACCCTGACCACTGGCAGCCACACCTCTCCACCATGGCGCCGTGGCACCGCCTATTGCCGGTCTTCGACGACAGCGCGCACGTACGGGCGATCGTCACCGACGTGGTCAGGTCCCAGTTCGGACCCGGCCCGCACCGGCTTCTCCCCCTCTTCGCCGCGTTGTCCGCGCCCAAGGTTCAGTCGCTGCTCACCGAGCGACTGACGGATGTTTCCGCGTCGGCGCCCAGGCAGTTGTACGACCTCCAGGACTCGGTGTTCGAACTAGCACGTACTGATAGTGGCACCGAGTCGTACGTCGACCCGCACAAAGCCACCGAGATCGCCGAGAACCTACCGTCTTGGCTACCACGGTGGTCCAGAGCAAGCTGGCACGTCCAGCACTACACATCCCCCGAGGGCAGACTGCTCGTCGTCAACGGAGGTTCGATCGGCTTCGGACGTGCCCTGTCACGGTTTCTGCCCGCCTACGCGGCCATCGGCGACCAGGGATTCGGCGACCTTGTCACCGCGGACATCGCCCGGGACGATCTCAAGTCCGCGCCCCTTACGGATCTCTCGGCAGTGCTCGGCATTAACGCCAACGTGCATCCTCCGCTTCTGGGCAGTCACCTGCGCTACCCCTGTGCCGCCCCCCAGGAGTGGGGTGGCGACCTCGGCATCTCCCTCGAGGAGTGCTGGGTCGAGGTAGACGAGTCATCAGGCCGGCTCTTGCTCCGCCACGGTAAGGATGGCCCTCTGCTGCGGTTGGTGATGCTGAACTTCTTGCTCAACGAACTCGCGCCCCGCTTCTACCAGTTCCTCAACTTCTTCTGCTCCGGCGGGCTGGCTAACTTCGCCTGGTGGGATCGGGTCGACCAGCGCCGTGGCGCCGTGGGCAAGGTCCGCTGCTATCCACGGGTCCGCTCGGGAAACGTAATCCTGGCACGCCGGACCTGGAAGATTCCCACGAACCAACTCCCGGACGTCGCCGACCTCAGCGGCGTCGCGCTGTTCGAGGAGGTACGGCGATGGCGCGAGTCGACAGGGCTCCCGGAGCGCGTCTTCTACCGCGGATTCACGCTCCCCGACCCCCTCGTCCCGATGTCGCGGGAGGAGCAGAACTCCTGGACCAGAACACTCGCGCGATTCCCCACCTCGGCCGAACGCAAACCCACTTTCCTGGACTTCACCAGCATCACAAGTGTGCGCGCCTGGCAACGGGCACTGCGCCGCTACGAGGGCGACATGACCTTCACTGAGTGCCTGCCGACGCCGAGCGAGGACGACGGCGTGGAGGGACACGGCGAACGGTTCACGGAGGAGTTCATCATCGAGACCACGGAGGGGGCACGGTGAGCACGGCCACCACGAGCTCCTGGCTGTCCTGCCACGTCTTCCACCACGGAGACACGGACCCGCTACTCACGGATCTACTCCTCCCCATGGTCGAGGATCTGCGCCGTGAAGGACGGTTGCTACGTCACTTCTACCTGCGCCACTGGGAACGTGGGCCGCATGTCCGGCTCCGAATGCGGATACCCGCGGAGCACCGGGACAGCGTCCAGAGCCAGGCCGAGCACAGGATCAACGACTATCTGGAGCGGCACCCCGGTCCCACTGACACCGACCCCGAGCGGCTTCGCGAGGCGCTGAGCCGACTCAGCGAGCTGGAGCACGGCCATGCCACCGAGGGCTCACTGGAGGCTCCCGCGCCGCCGAACACAGTGCGCTGGATCACCTATCAGCCCGAACTGGCCAAGTACGGCGGGGAGGAGGGTGTCGAGATCGCGGAGGACGTCTTCCACGCCAGCTCCCTCCTGGCGGGGCAGGTACTCCAGCTAGTCCGTAACGACCGGGCGCGGCTTGGCATCTCGCTTCAACTGCTGCTGCTCGCCTCACGGGCACTGGGCTTTGGCCCGGAAGATCGTGCCGTCTTTCTGCGCACCTACCACGAGCGCTGGTCAGGTTACGTATCGGACGAACGGCTGCTTGCCGCCTGGGGCGAGCAGTACCTGTTGCAGCGGGACACCTATTCCGAGCTGATCACCGGCCTGGACGAGGGCAAAGCCATCGGCAAGGGACTCGGGGAACAGTGGGAGCGAACTCTCGGCCAGGTCGTCGAACGCTTGCGTCCACTCGTGGCGGAGGGGCGGGTCTGGCCGGCTGAAGTCGACCGCTCGGCACCGTCCACGGTCGCGCTCGCGGCCCTCGTCAGCCAGTACCTGCATACCACCAACAACAGAATGAACGTCCGCCCGCAGGGCGAATGTTTCGTCGCATACCTGGCGTGCCGGGCAGCGACGGAGCAGGAAGTGAGCCAACCCCGCCCAGAGTCGGCGGCACACGACAGGGGATGAACGTCATGTCCACCAGTGATCAGAGGGATCTCACCGTCAGCGTCCCGTGGTCGATACAGGAGGATCTCCTTCTCGACGTTGCCGCGCCCACACTCGACGAGTCTGTTTCGCTCGGTGAGACAGAGTCGTGGTTCTACCTGCGCGAGAACCACGGCGGGCGCCCGTTCCTGCGGCTGCGCTTCAAGAGCGAGAGCCCTTCGGTCGAACGGCGCCTGAAGTCCCGGCTCATGGAGCACATCGGTTCCGCCGGGCCGGACGCAAAACCCGACGAGATCTTCGAGTACCAGCCGTACAATCACGAGCACGACTGGCTGGGCGGCACCACCGCACTGGGGCTGGCGGAGAGCTTCTGGACCGAAACGACTCCACTCGCTCTGCAGACCCTGGGCGCCACACGCGGAAACCGGGCGCTCCGCCTGGCCGTGGCCTTCGACTTCCTCGTGTGCAGCGGTGTGCTGCTCGCCCCCCAGCTGCCCCCGCCCATCGCCCGGTTCGGTTTCAAGGCCGGTTACCTCTCGTACCTGGCAACGTTCGAGGGCTACATGCTGCTCATCCGGGACCCAGAGGGCACCCGGGCCAAACACGCCCACCGGTACGAACAGAACCGCAACCTGCTCCGGCCGCGTCTGCGCGAAATGGTCGAGGCCATGCAGAACCCGGACGGCAACCTGTCCGACCTCCCAGAACTGGCCCGAGAGTGGGCGTTGCGGCTGCGCAGCTACTTTCCCGCGATCCAGAAGGGCTTCGACGAGGGCCGCTTCTACCTCTACGCCACCCCACGCAAGACCGAGACCGCCAAACTCACCCCGTCGCCCGACGGCCTCTACCGTCGGCCACAGCTCGAGTGGCTCCAGGATCTACCGGAAGCCCCCGTGGCGGGCATCCACCGGGCCATCGCCGATAACAAGTTCTACCAGGGCATGATCCGCGAGGACCGTCGGTTCCTCGCCTCCCGGCTGGCCCAGGCGTACTGCAACTGGCATCTTTACCGGCTGGGCTTCCTACTTGCCGACCGCTACACCCTCTTCTACCTCATCTCACGCGCCTTCGAGGAAGAGTACGATCTCGATGCGGAGGAGCTGATCCGGTCGGTAGGGCCGGAGGCCGAGGTCAGCGGATGATGGCGACCAACACCAACGCACTGTCGCCCCCCGGTGCCCAGCCGGACCACGCACCCAAGCCGTTCAACGCGGAGGGCGTGGATGACTTCGTCCGCAGGCTCCGCGGCAGTTACGAGGAGATCCACCCGGAGCACTGGCAGATCGACTGGAGGAGCATCCCCAGCCCCTTCCGCTGGTACACCGACGCCTCCCGAATCGACCTGTCAACGGTTTCACGCACCGCGGCGGCGGGCGGCAGCCTCGGAACGGAAGCGTTCGCCGCGGCTGATCCGCTCACCCGCGTCGGTATGCTGCTGCACGCCTGCTACGGCGTCACGGGGGTGCGGTGGCATCCCGAGGGCATAGCCAAGAGCAGCCCCGAAGAGCCCACGCCGGTTCACCGCAACGCCCACTACCAGCTCCGCCGTGCCATGCCGTCGGGAGGAGTGACGTACCCCGCAGAGTGCTATCTGGCAACCACGGGCGCGGAGGGCCTCGACGCCGGTGTCTACCACTACGACGCGGTAAGGCATGCCCTAGCGGTGCTCACCCGTGGCCGGCCGCCGGCAGAGCTGACCCCTCCCGAGGGGAGTGTGCGGATCGTTCTCACGCAGCCACTGTGGAAGAACTATTTCAAGTACGGCGACTTCTCCTACCGGCTCGGTGCGATGGACACCGGCGCGGTCGTTGGTCAGTTCGCACTCGTCGCACGGACCTGGAAACTGCACTGCCGAGTGGCCTTTGGCGTGGCCGAGCGGCGGATTCTAGACCTGCTGGGTCTCGATCCCATGAACGAGGCCGCCCCGGCCGTGCTGGACATCGCCGTCGGGGCCACGTCAGGGACGGGGTCCGACGTGGCCCCGCCGATCGGCCACCCCCGCTGGCTGGGCGCCTCCACACCGCCTGGGCCGGACACGGGAACGTGCCGTATGCACGCCGCGTGCCTGGCGATCGACCACTCCGAACGCCCGGTGGACCTCCCACCGGTGGTGCTTGAGGACCTGGCCGACCGGGTGGACGCGGAACTGCCCGCCGTCACGGAACGTACGGTTTCGGTCGCTGACTCCTGGAGCCGGTCGGCCCTCGGCGAGCAGCTCCGTAGTTCGCCGGTGCCTCTGGACGTCCTGACCGACTGGCTGGCCACCGCACTCGGCCCGTTGGACTGCGACGTACCCGGGAGTGGTCTGGCGCACCCCCGGTGCCTGCTGATCATCCGCTCCATCCCCGGAGTACCGCCCGGGGCATATCTGCCACGGGAGGACAGGCGCGGCCTCGTCCGACTGGCGAGCGGAGACTTCGGACCTCTGGTCCAACGGAGCATGTTTGCGAACTACATGAACGTCGCGCAGGCCCCGTTGATCGCAGTCATGGTCGGTGACGCCGAGCCGCACCTCGGTACCAGCGGCCCTATCGGATACCGAACGCAGCACCTGCTCGCGGGAGTTCTCGCCCAGCGGCTGGCCGTGTGCGCCGCCCGTGATGGCATGTCCGCCCACCCGGTCCTCGGCTTTGTCAGTGGCGTGCTCGACGAAGCGTTCGATCTGGCGCCCAGACGTCTGACCTCACTGCTCATGGTGCCCGTGGGCAGTTACCGACGTGGCCTTTACCTGGAGAACAGTCTGAGCCCGCTCACCGCCGTACCGGTGAGCGGCGGGGGTGGGAAATGACCGACAGTGTGCTGCGCTTGCGCGCCGACGCCTACTACGTTCCGGTGCCTGACGGGGTGTGGATCCGTACGACGGATAACTCGTTCACCCTGAACGGCGCGACGGTGGCGACCTGGGTGGAGAAACTCGCCCCCTTGCTGGACCGGGGTGTCGTACCCGACCAACTCCTGGCGGCACTCCAACCGGGGCAGACCGCTTTTGTGGACAAGCTACTGAAAGTGCTGGAGCAGCGGAAGGTGGTCCGCTGGGAACGGGCCGACGGACTCGACGAGTCGCCATTGGCCCATGTTTTCCCGCAGCAGGTGGAGTACCTGAGGCACTTCACTGCAGACCCCACGGACGGGATGGACCGCGTGCGGCGCCACCCGGTGGCGGTGTCGGGCCCCGCCGACCGTGCGGGACCGGTGGCTACCGCATTGGTGGAAACCGGCTTCTGCGACGTCATGCTCATGGATATGGCCGCGGACGAGGACCTGCGAGCGCTCGTCAAGGACTTCCACCACCAAGGGGTGCCGGTGCGTCTGTCCGGCCCGGACGCGGAGATCGCCGGCCGGACCCTGGTCGGCGTCTTCCCCCCAGGAGCCGAGGAGGATGCCTGGCGGCTCCTAGACCAGGCCGAAACGCTCGGCGTCGGCATTTGGGCAGGACTGGTACGTGGCCAGGCGATGCTGCTGAAAGGCCAAGTGCCCCGCTCAGGAACCGCCTGCGTACGGTGTGCCTGGCGGCGCCTAGCCCATCAGGCCGTGGCGCTTCCCCAGCCCGACGGGCTCGGCCACGTCCCAGTGTCGGTAGCCGCGACCGTGATCGCACAGGAGCTTTTCCCCTACGTTGCCGTGAATGACCGCTCCGTGCTGGGCGAGGGAATAGTCGTGGACCTTACCCGGCTCAGCATCTGGCGCACTGCCGTCGACCCGGACCCCGGATGCCCAGGGCACACGGTGCACGCTGGCGTCGCGGACGCCTCGGCCACCACATCGACAGGCAGGCGAAACCGGTTCCCCGAATCGATCTTCAGCGCGCGGTGTTTCGGCCCGCTGTTCTCCTGCACCCCCGAGCAACTGCCGCAGTTCCCCCTGGCGGCGCTGCGTGTCCGCATTAACCCCCCAGGACGTACCGAGCCGACGGGCACGGTCGACGGCCCGGTCATCGTGGCGGAATCCGTAGCCGACGCCCGGGCAGAAGCCGCCCTCATCGCCGCCGAATCGACGCTCCCCACAGTGGACGACATCGTCGTAGGTGCGGGCCGGGACCTTGCCGAAGCCCTGGCCCGGGCTCTTCTCCGCCGGGCTGACACCACGCTGGACGACGTGGGCGCGGAAGACTACGAAGGCCCACTCCGCTCCGCACGGGCACGGGAGTTGGCTGGCCTAGCTGAACAGGACTTCGAGGTACGGACGAAGCGCCACGCGAGCGGACTGTGGCGTGCCCAGGTGGAGGGCGCCAGCGCTCGTGCCGGCTTCGATCCCGACCAGGCGGAGGAGCGGGCGCTGCTGGCTGCGTTGGCGACCAGTCAACTTGGGCCGCAGGACGGCCCTCGGGCCGTGCCGGTGTGGACCGGCGCGGTTCCACCAGAGCGCCAAGCCGCCGAGATCGCGGCCGCCCTCAGTTTGGACTGGCGCGAGACCGTCCTGCCACCACTGGTCGCCGCCGACCTGACGAGGATCGTTCTCACTCCGGGACTCGGCGCATGAACGAGATATTGGCCTCGGGCCGAAGGGAATCACACTCCTCCGGCGATCACCTGGCAAAACTGCGCCGCCTGCTCGGAGATGCCCTCGATATACGTGCTCTCCACGAGCCGTACGAGCCCTCGGACGACCGGCCAACCGTCGTAGTGAACGTGGACTGGGAAGCCGATCTCTCGGACTTTCCGGAGGCGAGCGGAACTGTACTGCCCGTGTTCGGACTTCGCGGCCGCCTGGTCGTCGGTCCTATCGTGCGGCCCGGCACCCCCGGGTGCCCGAACTGCCTGGCACTGCGCGTACGGGCAGCAGACAGACCCGAAGGCGCCTCCCCGGAACAGGCGGCAGTCCCGCGCCGCCTATCCGCGCGGCACGACGACTGGGCGCCACCCGGCGCCTGGCATCTAGCCGCCGTCCTAGTGCGTGCCGAGGCGGAGCGGATCGCCACCGGCGAGACGCCCCGGAGCGAGAGGTTCGCCTTCACAATCGGGCCTGCGCGGTCGAACAGTGACTGGCATCCGGCGATACCGCACACCCTGTGCACCTCACCGCACTGCCTGGCTACCCGGAGCCCGCTCCCACCACCGCTTCCCGATCTATCCCGGCCGCTCCCCGCGACGAATACCGGCTCAGCGCGCCGCCACGCGGCGGCGCGCTACTCCGAGCGTCTAGAGCGGGAGTACCTCGACAGGTGGTCCGGCATCACCAAGTTCGCCGCCGTCGGCGATGGTGCCGCCCTGCCGTCGACACAAGTGAGCGTGCCCACCGCCTGGGGCTTCGACGAGATCGCCATCGGGCGCGCCGAAGACTACGCGGGCGCGCGTCCCGCGGCAGTTCTGGAGGGGCTGGAGCGCTACGCCGGGTGGCACTGCGGCGGCCGCGATCCCGTGCGCTTCGCCGCTTTCTCCGATATCGACGACGCGGTCGATCCCCGCTCCCTGCTTCTGCACCCCGACGGGGAGTACCGGAAGCCGGGGTTCGAGTACACGCCGTTCAGCTTGAACACCCCCACAGGATGGGCGGAGGCTTACTCCGTCCACACCGGGCGGCGCACCCTGTTGCCATTCCACATCGCCTACTACGGGGCGGCGAAGCGCCCGGAGACCGGTCCGCGATTCGTCTACGAGAATTCCAACGGCTGCGCACTCGGCTCCGGCCCGGAAGAGGCGCTCTTGGCGGCCATGCTCGAAGTGTCGGAGCGTGACGCCTTCCTATGTACCTGGTACTCCCGGACGTCACTGCCGGAGATCGACCTGGCCGGCATGGGCGGCGAAGCCGCCAGGGCGGTACGGACGGTGCGTCACCGTACCCGCCGCGACCTGCGCGCCTTCCTGGCAGTCGGCTCGTTCGACATCCCGGTCGTCCTACTCGTCTCGACCAGCGAGGAACCGGAGCAACCGGCGACACTGGTCACAGCCGGTTCGGGACTCACCGTGGAGAGGGCACTACTCGGGGCCGTGCACGAGATGGCGGCCACGGCGCCGGTGTGCTCCCTCGAATACCCGCGCCGCCGGTCCGAGTTGCTCCCCGCGCTGGAGGACCCGTACGTCGTCCGCCGTATGGAGGACCACGCCCTCGTCGGTGCGCTGCGGGAGGCACGGCCGTGGTTCTCCTTCCTCCTAGAGGAGACACCCCAGGTGGCCACCCCCGCGCCGGCCCTTCTAGAACCGGTCGGCGACATCGCGGCCGACCTCGCCACGATGCTGGCAGCCGCCCGCCGCGACGGGCAGGAGGTCCTTGTCGTGGATCACACCACCAGCGAACTGCACCGCCTGGGCCTGCGCTGCGTGAAGGCGGTCGTGCCCGGCACGGTGCCAATGACCTTCGGCTACCGACACCGACGCTTGCCACTACCCGAGAACCTGAACGCGTTCCGGGCCAGGAACGGCATGGGCCACCAAGAGTTCACCGTCGAGGAGGTACGCCATGAGCCGCACCCATTCCCCTGACACAGAAGCCCCTGCCGAAACCGCTGCCCACGTGAACGGTTTGAGCCCCCTACCACAGAACATGGGGTGGGTGGTCAGCAGCCGGCCTTTGGCAATCCGGCTGCTCGGCGACCAACGGTTGGGGGTTATGGAGCCACAGCCGGTCATGGCCCACCTCGCCACGAGGGTGCCGGAGGAAGTGCGGCCGCTGGTCGAGGACCTCACCTCCTTCGCCGAGCGCGTCATGCTGCAGACGGGACCGGCACGACACGCGGAACTCCGCAGGGCATTTGGCCGGTTCTTCGACGCGGACGCGACCGATGCCCTTACACCGGCCCTGCGGACGGCAGCCCGGGACATCGTGCGGAAGTTCGTGGACGCCGGCGGCGGCGAGTTCATGACCGCAGTGGCATTCCCGTACGCGGTGCGCACCGGGGCGCGGCTCATCGGCCTCACGGATGAGGACTACCGTCGGCTGCACAAGCTGAGCCAGAAGGTCGCCCTGGTGGCCTATGCCGCTCGGCTCGACGATCCCGCCGAGGCGATCCGCACCGGGCACGCCTCGCTGGCCCGCATCCGAGAGATCATCGCCGCTGCCCGCGCGACCACGCCCCCGGATTCAGTGCTCGGCGCTTGGCACGCCGGCGCGATAGACCTGCCTGACGAGGACGTCGAGGCCAACGTGGTGATGCTGGTCCAGGCGTCACTAGAAACGGTCGCCGGCATGCTCGGGAACGCGGCGGTACAGGTCCTCCGTATGCCCAGAGCGCTCGCCGACCCCAAACGTCAGGACGACCTGCTTGACGACGCCCTCCGGGAGGAGCCACCGCTCAAGACCCTCGAACGCGTGGTTCGGGAACCGTTCGAGATCGACGGTCACGAGTTTCGGGCCGGACAGGTCATCTCGGTCAAGGTCTCGGAGGTCAACCGGCTGGACAAGGACCCGATGGCGGGCCGGGCATTGTTCTCCTTCGGCTGGGGCGCGTACCGCTGCCTGGGCGCCCGGCTGGCCCGCTCCCAGGCAGCGGAGCTGTTCCGGGCACTGCACGACCTCGCGTCGAGCATCCAACTGATCGAGGAGAACGTCGAACGGGTGCGACATATCAGATTCGACATGCCACGGCGCCTTCAGGTGGCGTGCGCCCCGCCGGAAGTCGACGGGACGCCGCTGACCCGTGCGCTGACCGAGGCCATCGAGGAGGACGACATCGACCGGCCGCTCACCTCGCTGGAGCGGGAGATCGCGATCGTCGTGCTTCAAGAGAACGAGGTGGCCGTCCCCGACGACGTACAAGCCCCAACCACCATCAGGGAGTGGGTGACATGGGCGACCTCGGCGCGTGGCTGAAACATGCCGAACCCATGCTGCACGAGACCCGCGCGGGAGTAGTGACGGAACGCGGGCGCTTCTCGTGGTCCGCGCTGCTGGAAAAGGCCCAGCGGATCGCGGCCGAACTCCCTGACCCGCCGCACGGTTGGGTGGTCCCGGGCGATGGCGGGGAGCGATCGATCGTAGCGCTGCTCGCGCTCGGACTGCGGGAACCTTCACCACGCTGGGTGCTCGGCGACCCCGCCTCGTGGTGCGCTGATGGGGCGGTCACCGCAGCTGACGGAGCACTGACAGCGGCCGGAGCGCATACTGCGCCACCCTCCGATATCGACGGTCCCACCTATGCCACGGCGTCATCGGGCTCCACCGGCCGGCCGAAGCTGCTTTTCGGCCGGCCGCACAGGATGCCGTCCGCCGTCGAGCTCTACGTCGACGACATCCCGGAGTACGCCTCGGCCGAGGTGTTCGCCACCTCCGCCGCAATCGACTTCGCGGCCGCCTTCTACATGGTGGTCGCTCCAGCCATGATGCTCGGCCGTGACCTAGTCCTGTTCCGGCCGAGGTCATGGCAGGTGGCGATCCCTGAACTGGCCGGGCGGCCAGGAGTGTGTCTGGCGCCGCCGGCCATCACCGTGCTGGGGGCCCGAGTAGCAGCGGGGCGACGCTCCTTCCGAGAGACGTGGTTCGTCCCCGCCGGCGGTGGGCTCACCGTTGAGCGGGCGGAGCACATCAGCGCCGGATTTCCCGGCAGCGACTTGCTGACCATGCTCGGCTCCACCGAGACCGGGATCCTCACCCTCGATCGTGGGGTGCGCGACGACGGGTATGTGGGGTCGCCGCTGCCCGGCAAGCCGGTGTGGCTGGAGAACGTCGGCCCGGACGGCGTCGGCACACTGTGGACCAAGGGCCCGGACACCCGGTTCGCCGCAACCAGGGAGGAGCTGACAGCGCGAGCGGACGGCGCCGTCAGCGCGGGCGACCTTGCCCACGCGGCGGGTGAAGGCTTCGTCCTGGACGGTCGCACCGAGGATCTCGTCAAGGTTGACGGTGTGAGCGTGTACCCCCGGGAGATCACCACCGCCGTCCGGGCACTAGCTGGCGTGGAGGACGCCTCGGTCTCCGTAGAGCGCTCCCGGAACGCCGATCGCGTGACCGTCATCGCGGTGGGCGATGTCAGCGAGAAACGAGTCCGCGAAGCCTGTCGACGATTGCCCACACCCGTCACACCGCACCGGGTCGTCTGCCGGCCGGCCGACAAGGCCGCCTACGACGCGCGCGGCAAGGTGCTCCGCACAGAGAAGGCGTAATGATGCCGACCCGACCCACGCAAGCAGCGGTCAAAGAAGCGCTGCTGAAATGTCCGGCCCCCCTGTACGAACGTATGCGCCTGCAGGGTCCCGTGACGTGGAGCCGACCCGACCGTACCTGGGTGGTCACCGGCTACGAGCACGCACGCCATGTGCTGCGGGACCCCCGCTTCCGCCTGCCCGGTCCGCCACCGGACTCAGAGTGGTCGGAAAACGGTAGCCACGCCGGATTCCTCCAGAACATGCTGTTGGCCTCCGAGGGCGTCCAGCACACCCGTCTGCGCCGGTTCCTGGGGCAGCTCTTCACGCCCCGAGCAGTTCGCGCCAGGACGGCTCGGATCGAGGCCGCCATGACGGCCCTACTAAACGCCACCCAGGGGCGCCCGGTCGTAGATGGCGTCGCCGACATCAGTGCTCGTCTGCCCGTCAGCGTGATCGGGGATCTCGTCGGCATCCCCAAGGAGGACCGCGACGAAGTCAGCGAACTCTGCCGGACGATCAGTAAGGGAGGCGGTGTGGCGTCCGGGCAGCCGCCCGGACACGACGTTGACACGGCGCTGACTCACGTCGACCAGCTGGGTCAGCTCGTCCGCCGGTGGATGGGCTCCCCCAGCCAACTCATACCCGACTCCGTGCTGACCCTCGCCGTCGAGACGATGGATACCCCGGACGCACTGTCCGAGATGGAGGTCGTCGCCAACGTCTTCAGCCTCTACATCGCCGGCCACGACACCTCCCGGAACATGCTCAGCGGCTTGCTACTGCGTCTGGCCACCCACCCTCGGCTACTGACGGACCTCACCGCCGGCACCGTAGATGTCCCCGCGGAGGTCGACCGGCTCCTGCTCAGTGAGGCGCCCCTCACGTTCACCGTCCGGGTGGCGCGGGAGGGATGCGAGATAGCGGGCCAGCACGTCCGCCGGGGCGACAGGATCAGGGTGATGCTCGGCGCCGCCAATCACGAGCTCGTTACCCACGGGAGGGAGGCCAACCACGCCGGGGTGAGCTTCGGCGAGGGTCGGCACGTATGCCTCGGAGCCCGCCTGGCACGCACCGAGGGCAGGGTTCTGTTGGAGGCGGCGGGCCGACGGTGGTCGGACCTGCGGCTCAGAGCTGATCCCAAATGGACCCCGCACTTTCTCCACCGGGGACTGGAGAGCCTACCGCTGGAGATCACATGGCGGTAGCGAGTCGGGAGCGGGCACCACGGCTGCCCCCCGTAATCCTCGGCCCGGTCGCGGTGCGGAGACGATGCCACTTGCCGAGCTCCGTCGTGGCGGGCCTGGGGAGCGACCGGGTATGGGCGCTCGCCGGCGCGTGGGCAGACGCTGAGGACGCCACCAGTCGGCTCGGCGGCGCTCTCGCCGACGACCTCAGCACCTTGGTGCCGAAGGTTCCCGGGGAACAGCGCCGGGAGCTGCTGCGAGCACGCCGCGCCGCGTTCAACTCCCGGGCGCTCCCTACCGGCCTGACGGCGCACACAGCGTACGCGGACACCATCGGAGCAGTCGGGCAGTACAACCGCGCACTGGCTTCCCGGCACTCGGCCGGGCGGGAGCTCGGCCGGGCACTGGCGGAGCTCGCCCAGGAAACCGGGGCAACGGTGGATACGGCGCTGAACGACCCGGACATTGCCTGGTCTATCGAGCTCTCCGTACCCGGCCTCCTGGCGGCCGGCCCGGTCGGAGCGCTGGACGCGACAGCGGAGAAGAAGGCACGACGGAGAGGTCTCACGCTGTTCCGCCTGATCCAGCGGGCCGCCACCAAACCCACGCCGTTCGCGCGGTTCGCCACCACCCAGGTGCTCTTTCGCGAGGTGACGCCCACTCCACAGCACAGCCACCCCCGGGTGGACCGTGCAGTGGTCGAGTGGGCGCGGGAGTGGATCACCACCGGAGGTCACCGGAGCCTGAGGCCGGAGCGACTGTGGCTCACCGTCAACCCGACCGCGATGGTCCGGGAACATGAGGACGGACCGCGCGTCATCTGGCTGGTCAGCGGCGGGGACGGCACGGAACGCTTCCTGTCTGCGCGGTGCGGAGCGGCGCTCGCCCGTACACTGCGCAGGCTGCGGGAGCCGGTCCGCCTAGATGGCCTCACCACACCTGATGGGCTGCCCGAAGCACTGGAGAGCTTGATCGAACGCGGGCTGCTGGAGGTCGGACCGTTGCTGCCCGGCCACGGCCGCCGGACACTGGAAGCGCTGGCCGACGCCACAGCCCCCGCGCCGGAGAGCAAAGGCGAGGACGCTCAGCTCACCCGGGAGGTGCATGCCGGTTTCCGTACGCTGCGCGACGCGGAGGACGCTCTCACGGACGTCGGGCGGGTCGACGCGCTGCGGAGTGCTAAAGAGGCGTGGGGCACACTCGCCGAAGCACTGCGGCCCAGCCGGCAGGGCGGCGGCCGGGAGGCGACAGACCGTTCCACGGTCAGTGAGGACGTCGCCGGTGTCCAGGTCGACGACGGCATCCTTCGTACCTCCCCGGACATTCTCGCCGACCTGGGTCGGATGCAGCGCGTGGTGCCATTGCTCGGGCTCGAGCTGCCCTTCCAGTTGGCCACCGCCATTGCTTTTCGGCGCCGCTTTGGGGCAGATCCGGTGCCGGTGCCCTCGGCCTACCGGTGGTTCCTCGAATCGGGCCGCAGGGAGTCCGATGCACTGCTCGCCGACTGCAGCGCTGACGACCTGGCGGCAGTGCTGAAGCTGCGCCGGCGGCTTTTCGAAGGGCTCCGGGCGGCAGTAGACCCGTCCCGAGCGGAAGCTCAGTGCGACCCCGGCCTGCTGGACGCAGTGGCGGCCGAGTTGCCGGACGGCGTGGTCGAACTTCCCTGTGCCGCCTGGCCACTCCAGCTAGCAGGGGACCGCGTGTTGGTCAACGGGGTCGGCAGTGGCTACGGACGCTTCGCCGCCAGGGTGGCCGCCGACCTCGACGATGCCCGGACGGCCGAGTTGCGCGTGTGGGCGGTGACCGCCCACACGCCGCACGAGGACGGCGTCCCGGTCGACATCTCCGCACTGTTGGGAGCCACGGTCAACGAGCACCCACTACTGCTGCCCGCCTCACTGAGCTATCCGGGCCGGGCGCTGGAGTGCGACCCCCGAACACGGATCGACCTGTCCACCTGCGTAGTGCAGGTGGTGGGAGGACGGCTGCTGCTGTTCAGTGAGCGCTTCGGGGAGCGGCCACTGTTCCCTGTACCGCACAACGCGACCCTGCCCACGGTAGCGCCCGGACTGTACCGGTGGCTGAGCCGCCTCGGTCCGCCAACGGGTGCCACGCTCGCGTTGTGGGACCACGTGGACGCCCTGGTGGCTCCGAAAGACCCAGCCGCCGTCCGCCACTACCCGCGGTTGACCCTGGGGCGTCTCGTACTGTGCCGGCGCACGTGGAAGGTCCCCGGCGCGGCGCTTCCCGACGTGACCTCCGCAAGCGGCGCGGAGGGAGCACTCGCTTGGTACCGCTGGTGCGCACGCACTGGAGTGCCTCGCCGGTCTTTCCTACGCACGACCACCTTCCCGGATCCGTGGGACGTCGTTCAGGGGCTGGCCGACAAGCATCCGGTACTAACCGCTCGTTCCCCTTCGGGCGCGGGCATCCGCAAGCCCCTCTACATCGACCTCTCGCAGCCACTGTGCTGGCCAGCTGTGCCGACTGATGGCGCGGACACCCTGACTTTCACCGAGCCCCTGCCCGACCCCGCCGACAGCGACCCCGGCGACCGTGCCACGGAGTACATCCTGGAAACCTCCCAGCCCTCACGTGCGTCGGCCACGAGCGGCGCGGGCTAGCGCCGCACGAGCGCCCCCGAGCCACAAAGGAAACCAATGGAGCCCCAAGGAATCGTCACCCTCGTCAACCCCAATCAGATATACCCTCCCATCGCGCCGTACGCGCTGGACGTGTTGACCACGGCGCTCGAAGCTGCAGGTTTCGAGGTGCACGTGCTGGACCTGACCTTCCACCTGGACGACTGGAAGCAGGTGCTCCAGGAGTATCTGCACTCCGTGCGCCCACTGCTCGTCGGCGTCACATGCCGGAACACCGACACGGTGTACGCCTACGAACAGCGCCCCTTCATCGACGGGTACAAGGCGGTGATCGACGAGATTCGTGCTTCGACCCAGGCTCCTGTCATTGCGGGTGGGGTGGGGTTTTCCACGATGCCTTTCGCGCTCGTCGATTACTTCGGCATCGAGTTCGGCGTGAAGGGACCGGGAGAGAAGATCATCTGTGAGCTGGCACAGGCCCTCCACGACGGCAGCTCCCCAGAGAACATCGCCGGCCTACTCATCAACCACAGCCCCGGACACGTGACCAGGGTGCCGCCACCTGTGCTCAGCGGGCGCGCGGTCACCACTTCAACGCCTCTCTCCTTCAGCGCCGTCGGCCGCTACGAAAGCCGAGCGTGGCAGGCAGAGACCAGGCAGGCCTATACGCGGCGCTCGGGAGTGCCCCACAAGGTCGACAATCTCCGCTACTACCGCCTGGGTGGTCTGGGAAGCATCCTGACCAAGAACGGCTGCGTCTACAAGTGCACACACTGCGTGGAGCCAGATGCCAAGGGCACCTCGTTCGCGCGCCGCGACGTGGAAGCGGTGGTGGATGAGATCGAGGCGCTGACCGCCCAGGGAATTTACGACCTCCACACTACGGACAGCGAGTTCAACCTCTCGATCGCCCACAGCAAGAAGCTGTTGCGGGAAATCGTCAAGCGCCGGGACGGCGACGTGTCCAGCCCACTGCGCCAGCTCAAGCTCTGGGTTTACTGTCAACCGGCCCCCTTCGACGAGGAGTTCGCGGAACTTCTGGCGATGGCCGGCTGCAAGGGGGTAAATGTCGGCGCGGACCACGTACGCCCCGAGATGCTCGACGCCTGGAAGGTGACCGGCAAGGGAACGCGGTACTACGACTTCAGCGACACCGTACGCCTGGTACGACTGAGCCACCAGTACGGGATGCTGACGATGGTCGAGGCCCTGTTCGGAATGCCCGGGGAAACCCAGGAGACGATGCGCGAGTGCGTGGACCGGATGATGGCGCTAGACGCCACGGTCACCGGCTTCAGCCTGGGGCTTCGCCTCTTCCCCTATATGGACCTGGCGATCTCCTTGGCCCAGCGGTGCGCCGGAATCCGCACACTTCCCGGACTCCAGTCCAACAACGCGACTGGGCCGATCATCCTTAAGCCTCTGGAGAAGTGCGAGAGCCCCATCGAGTACGAGAGACAGTTCATGTTCGACGAAGCGGGTGACTTCCGCCTGGTCTGCTACTTCTCACCGGATCTCCCGGAGGCCCCGGGGACCGTGGGAAGCCCCAACGGGATCTGGAGCGCGTCCGTCGACTTCCTATGGGACCACATTCCGGAATCCGAGTACTACCGAGTGATGCTCCCAACGATCTCCGGCAGCAGCGAGAACGACAACAACTACGCCGACAACCCGTTTCTCACCAGTCTCAACAGGATGGGGTACACCGGAGCTTTCTGGGCTCACTGGCGCGACCGCGAGCTCATCATGAACGGCACGACGACACCCGGCACGCTTGCTGCGGAAGTCGCGAGGTGAGCGCCAGGGAGCAGACACTGCGAGGGCAGGTCGCGTTGGTCACCGGCGCGGGACGCGGTATCGGGCGCCTGGTCGCTGTTGAGCTCGCGGAACAGGGCATGGCCCTCGGACTGGTCGGGCGGAACCGCGAGCGGCTGGAGGAGACTGCCCGCTCGTGCGCGGAGCACGGAGTGGCCACCGCTGTCCTAGTCGCGGATGTCCGGTCGGCATTCGAGGTTCGGGAAGCCGCTCACGCGGTGCGTACCGCACTCGGCCCAGTGGACCTGCTGGTGAACAACGCCGGACTCGTGGACCGGGGGGAGGCCCCCTTCTGGGAAGCCGACCAGGAGCACTGGTGGGAGGTCTTCGAGACCAACCTGCGTGGCACCGTCAACGGCTGCCAGGCGGTCGCGTCCGAGATGATCCAGCGCCGGTCGGGCCGGATCGTCAATATGAGTTCAATCTTCGCGGTGAGAGGAGACATCCGCTACTCCGCCTACAGCGCGTCCAAAGCGTCCGTGCTGGCCTTGTCCGCCGTCCTAGCAGACTCGCTCAGGGAGAACGGGGTTCACCTCTTCGACATCAGCCCCGGCATGGTCCGCACTGACATGACGCTGGGCATGGCCGTCTGCGCAGGTCGCGAGGATTGGACAGATCCCGCACGCTTCGTAGCCGCGCTGGTCCGGGTAGCTCACGGCGAACTCGACGCGCTGGCCGGGCGGTTTCTGCACGTAGGTACGGACAACTTCGACGCGTTGCTGGCCGAGGCGGGGGGGAAGGACAAGGCATCGATGGCCGAAGCGCCCTGAGGTACGGCCACCCGGAGGTGAGGGAGCGCCCGGTGCCTGGTGGTGGCGCGTACGAAGTGGCACCACCAGGCACCGGGCGACGGAACCGACCCACAACTCCTGGACGCACCAAACGGGTTGACCGACGGCCCCAGGCGTCGTCCGTCGTCGGCGCCCCAGGATCGCTCCCCCTGGACAGCGCAAGAGCCCAACAGCTCCGGCCCCAACACTTCGACAGGGCCAGACCGACCCCAGAACCTCAGCAGTCTTCTGTCCCCGGTCAGGCGGTGACGTCCCGGGAGGTGAACCGGGCCCAGGCCGCCGAGCCGAACACCGCGAGGTAGAGAGCCTGGAGGCCGAGGTTCTTGGAGATCTCCTCCCAGTAGATCGGCTCCCGCAGCACGTCGCCGAACGACAGCCAGTGGTGCGGGAAGAGGTAGGGGTGCACGGCGTGGAGCTGGGGGATGGAGTCCACGATCTGCACCGCCACCAGCAGGCCCACGGTGGCCGCCATGGCCGCGATGCCGCTGTCGGTCAGCGAGGAGACGAACAGCGCGATCGCCACGAACCCCACCAGGGACCCGGCCACCACCAGGGCGATCACCAGCGCCTTCCACAGCCCCTCGGAGAACGGCACGGTGGTGCCGGACAACAGGGTCACCTCGCCCACCGGGAACAGCACCAACCCGGTCAGCAGCGCCGACACCGCCACGGTCACCGTGGCCACCAGGCTGAACGTCAGGCTGGTGAGGCACTTGACCAGCAGCAGTCGGGTACGGCCGGCGGGGGCGACCAGCAGGTAGCGCAGCGTACCGGCCGCCGCCTCGCCGGCCAGCGCGTCCCCGGCGACCACCCCGACGGCCATCGGCAGGAAGATCGGCAGGGTCACGGCCAGGGCGGTGAACACCAGGAACACCCCGTTGTTGCTGACCTGGGTGATGAAGGGCGGCCCCTCCCCGCCTCCGTCGCCGACGGTGCCGCCGTCCCGGGTCTCGATACGGACCGCGATCCCCACCAGCACCGGCACCGCCGCCAGCACGGCGAGCAGCGCGAGGGTGCGCCAGCGGCGGAAGGTCAGGGACAGTTCGCTGCGCAGCAGGCCCCACGTCCACCACCAGGTGGCCGGCGGGGGGCCGCCCTTGGGGCCGGTCGCGTTCACGGCGTGCGCCTGGGCGCGCGGTTCAGCCCGCGACATCGAAGCCCTCCCCGGTCAGGGCCACGAACGCGTCCTCCAGGGAGGTGCGTTCGGCGCCGAAGGCCCGTACCCGCACGCCCTGGTGGACCAGTGCGGCGTTGAGGTCGGCCAGATCCGTCGGGGGGTCGGCGTCCGTGGGCGGGACGCCGGTGACCCGGTCCCGGTCGGTCGTCACGTCGGTCACCCCGTGCTCCTTCAGCACCCGGGCGGCCTCGGCCGGGTCCGGGGTGGTGACCGTCAGCCGTACCGGCAGTCCGCCGGACAGGGCGCTCACCGGCCCCTGCGTCAACAGCCGCCCCTGGTGCATCACGGCGACGTGGTCACAGAGCTGTTCGATCTCGTCCAGCAGGTGCGAGGAGAGGAACACGGTGGTGCCGTCCCGGGACAACTCCCGTACCAGGGCGCGGATCTCGCGCATCCCCTGCGGGTCGAGGCCGTTGGTCGGCTCGTCCAGCACCAGCAGTTCCCGTGGGCGCAGCAGGGCGGAGGCCAGACCGAGTCGCTGCTTCATGCCCAGGGAGTAGGCACGCGCCTTGCGGTCGGCGGCGGCGGTGAGGCCGACCCGGTCCAGGGCCTCGGCGACCCGGGCGGACCGGGTGGCCGGTGGGGCGGTGGCGTCGGCGGTGTCCAGCCGTACGAGGTTGGCCCGGCCGGACAGGTGCCCGTACAGCGCGGGGCCCTCGATGAGGGCGCCCACCCGGGGCAGTACCCGGTTCGCGGACCGGGGCATGGGCTGGCCCAGCACCCGGACGGTGCCCCGGGTGGGGGCGATCAGGCCGAGCAACATGCGGATGGTGGTGGTCTTGCCCGAGCCGTTGGGGCCGAGGAAGCCGAAGACGCTGCCGCGCGGCACCCTCAGGTCCAGGGAGTCCACGGCGGTGTGGCCGCCGGGGAAACGCTTGGTGAGGTCAGAGGTCTGCACCACTGTGTCCGACGCGGTGCCGGAGGGCGCCGTGGCGGTGGGTTCCGTGGCCGTGGGCGCCGTGTCGGTGGTCGGCCGCGCGGCCGGTGGGGCGGGGTCGCCGGTGGGAGGGCCTGCTGTGCCGTTCATGAGTGGGTGCGTCCCCGGGGTGGTTGGGCGGTGGGCGGGAGGTACCGGGCGGTGGGGGGAAGATACTCGGGCGGTCTACGGGCGGCGCCCCGCCCACCCTCCCGGTGGCTGGTGGGAAGGGCGGGCGGGGCGGCCGACTCGCTTACCGTGCGGCCTTGTTGGCCGCCTTGACCAGTCCCTCCTTGGTGACGGTGCCGGCGTAGACCTTGCCCTTGTCGGTGATCAGGACGTTGACCACCCGGGTGCCCACGACCCGGCCCTCGCCGAACTCGCCCTTGGCCTTGTCGGTGAGGCTGTCGAGGAACTTCTCCGCCTGTCCGGCCCGGCCCTCGCCGGCGTCACGGCCCGGGGAGGAGCCCAGCCCCTGGAGGGCGCCCTTGGGGCCCTTCAGCTCCACCACGGTGTCCCAGCCCTGGCCCAGGAGGTTCAGCCCGGAGGGGTCCAGGTCCCGCTGGGGTTCCTTCTTCTTCTGGTGCTTCTCGGCGAGTTCGCCGGGCACCTTGCCCTCGGTCACCTTGGTGCCCTTGGGCGGGGAGAAGTCGAAGGTGCTCTTGGCCGGCTTGCCGAAGTCGACCTTGGTGTAGCCGGCCTTGACGATGTCCTTGCCTCCGCCGCGCGGGGCGACGCTGAACTGGAGGGGTACGCCCTTCTGGGCGTCCACCGCGATCCGTACCGCGCCGATGGTGCTGTCGCCGGACTCCTTGGGCTTGATCAGCAGTTGGTAGGCGTCCCGTCCGGCGACCCGGGAGGTGCCGTCCACGCTGACCGAGGTGGTGTCGTCCACCGCTGCGAGGGCGCGCTTGGCCGCCTCCTGCGGGGTGAGCTGCTCCAGGCCCCGGGGGGTACCGGACCGGTCCCCGCCCTTCTTCTCGCCGTGGCCCTCGGGGAGTTCGACGTGGTACGCGGAGTTGCTGGCGCTGTCGTAGGTCCACAGCTCGTCGCCGTTGTGGATGGCGCTGTACTCGGCGGTCTCCTCGACCACCGAGACCCGGTGCCGTTCGGGTCCGTCCACCGCCACCCGCAGCACATGGCTGCCGGAGGCGAGTTCCATCAGCTTCTTCCGGGGGTCGGCCTGGGAGCCCTTGGAGCCCTCGCCGTCCTCACCGGAGCCCTGGTCCCCGCCGAAGGCGCCGCCGCCGCGCTGGCCGCCCGGCAGCTGGGGCAGGCCCAGGTCGGTGTCGATCTTCACGGTGCCGGACATGCTGCGTACGTCGGACTTGGCCAGCTTGGCCAACAGCTTCTCGGTGCTGATCTTGGGCAGGTCGGGGTCGCCGCTGTCGGCGAGCGCGGGGCCCAGGCCGAGAGTGAGGGCGGCCAGACCGGCCACCGCCGCGGGTACGCCGTAGCGGACCGAGCCTCTCACCGGGCGCGAGGCGGTCTCGCCGACCTCCCCCTGGCCCGCCTGGTCGGATTCGTTGCCGTGGGTCCTTGCCATCTCGTTGCCTACCTCCGTGGTCGGCGGCTGCGTGCTCGTGGTTGTCGTGTGGAGCCGTGGCTCTCGCACGTGTCCACCCACCCCCTGCGCCCGGCGGTGAACCCCACCCCGTCATTGTGGCCCGGCAGGGCCCGGAGTGGGAGTGCGGCAAGTCCAGCGGTGTGACTGCCTGACTTACGCCTTCCATGTCACCAGAGTCCGCGGCCGGGGGCGTCAGCCGCCGGGATCAACCTCGTGTACGCCCCTGGGAGGACGAACCCCCATCTCGGGGCGGGGTCCGCCCCTAGGGTGACCACTCCGGTAACGGACGCGGCACCGCCCGGGGTTCCCCGGGCCGTACCGGCTGGGGCGCCCGGGGTGAACGGAGGTGGCCGGGGCGTACGTTCCGGCCGGCGCCGCGACAGGGGAGGTCCCGACGCGACTCCGTACCGGGCCACCGGGCCGGTACGGGGCCGCCCACCCATGGGGGTCCCGCGTCCGGGGCGAGGTCGGGGCACCGCCCCCAGGAACGTCAGCCCGCCCCGACCGCCACCGCACCGGACACGCGAACCGCCGCTCCCGTCCGGGAGCGGCGGTCGTGGTCGCGGCCGAAAGGCACCGGGAAGCGCCGAGAAAACGCCGGAAAGGTGCCGAAAAGACGCCGCAAGGGCGTCGAACGGGCGCTGCCGACGAGCTGACGGGGACGCCCCGGAGGCTGGCCCCCGGGTCTCGTCTCCGATAGCCGATCCGGTCAGCCGACGCGGTGCACCACCGCGTCGCACAGGTCGTGCAGCGCGGTACGGGCCGGGCCTTCGGGGAGGCGGGTGAGCAGTTCCCGCGCGGAGTGGGCGCAGCGCGCGGTGTCCTGGCGGGCCAGGGCCAGGGCGGGGTGGGCGCGGAGTCCAGCGAGGGCCTCGGCGTGCCGGGCGTCGTCGCGCAGGTCGCTCTCCAGCAGGCGTACCAGGGCCTGGTCCTCAGGGGAGCCGCCGGCGGCGGCCTGGGCCCGCAGGTGGAGCACCGGCAGGGTGGGGACGCCCTCGCGCAGGTCGGTGCCGGGGGTCTTGCCGGAGTCCTCGCTGTCGCTGGCGATGTCCAGTACGTCGTCGGCCAGTTGGAAGGCGGTGCCGATCCGTTCGCCGTACTCGGTCAGGACCGCGGTGGCCTCCTCGTCGGCGCCGGCCATCCGGGCGCCCAGGTGGCAGGCGACGGCGACCAGGGAGCCGGTCTTGCCGGCCAGTACCTGGAGGTAGTGGTCCACCGGGGCCTCGCCCTCGGCGGGGCCGGCGGTCTCCAGGATCTGACCGGTCACCAGCCGTTCGAAGGCCTTGGCCTGGACCCGTACCGCCTCCGGGCCGAGGTCGGCCAGCAGGTGGGAGGCGCGGGCGAACAGGAAGTCGCCGGTGAGGACGGCCACCGAGTTGTCCCAGTGGGCGTTGGCGCTGGGGACGCCCCGGCGTACCTCGGCCTCGTCCATCACGTCGTCGTGGTAGAGGGTGGCCAGGTGGGTCAGCTCCACCACCACGGCCGCCGAGATCACGTCGCGGGACTGCGGTTCGGCGCCGAACCGGGCGGCCAGCATCACCAGCAGGGGGCGGAACCTCTTGCCGCCGGCCCGTACCAGGTGCTGGGCGGCCTCGGTGATGAAGGGCACCTCGCTCTTGGTGGCCTCCAGAAGTCCCTCTTCCACTCCGGTCAGTCCGGCCCGGATGTGGGCTTCCAGGGCCTGGTCGCGCACGCTCAGCCCAAAGGGCCCGTGGAGGGTCACTGGGGTCTCCCGTCTGCACACACGGTCGGTGGATACAGGGCGTTCCGGGTGGTCCGTCCACCACCACCCGCTTCCTCAGGGCAGCGTATCCGGTTCGTGTTCGATCATCATGGGCGCGTACCCGGGACAGCCGGCCGGTGCGCCGGATGGGGTAAGCGGGTCGCAGGGTGCCCGTGGGGCGGGGTGGTCGGGTGGGGCGGTCGGGTGTCAACTGCCCTTCGTGGGGCATCCGTTATACGGACATCGGGCACCGGTGACCGCCGACCGGGGGCGCACGTAGCCTGTGGGGCGACCCGATCCGGCGCACGCACTCTCGAAGGCGAGGCATCCGACATGGCCGACAGCCAGGGCCCCCTGGACCTGCCCGACGACCACCTCTTCGGCCTGGGCAACCTTCCCTACGGCGTCTTCTCCACCGCCGACGCCCCGGACCGGCGTCGGCTGGGCGTGCGGTACGGCGACCAGGTGCTGGACGTGGCCTCGGCGGTGGACCTGCACCCGCGCACGCTCTCGGCGCCCACCCTCAACCCGCTGATGGCGGCGGGCCGGACGGTCTGGAGCGAGGTACGGGCCGCCGTGCGGCAGGTGCTCACGGACGGCCGGGCGGCCGGCCACCTGCTGCCGCTGGACCAGGTCACCCTGCACCTGCCGTTCGAGGTGGCGGACTACGTCGACTTCTACGCCAGCGAACACCACGCCACCAACGTGGGCCGTATCTTCCGCCCCGACGGTGAGCCGCTGACCCCCAACTGGAAGCACCTGCCCATCGGTTACCACGGCCGGGCGGGCACCGTGGTGGTGTCCGGTACGCCGGTGCGGCGCCCGGTCGGGCAGCGCAAGCCGCCGACCGAGCCGGCGCCGCTGTTCGGGCCGTCGGTGCGGCTGGACATCGAGGCCGAGGTCGGGTTCGTGGTGGGCGCGCCCTCGGCGCTGGGGGAGCCGGTGGACCAGGACGCGTTCCGTGACCACGTGTTCGGGGTGTGCCTGCTCAACGACTGGTCCGCGCGGGACCTCCAGGCGTGGGAGTACGTGCCGTTGGGGCCGTTCCTCGGCAAGTCCTTCGCGACCTCGGTGTCCGCCTGGGTCACCCCGCTGGAGGCGCTGGACGCCGCCCGGGTCCGCCCGCCGGAGCGCAGCCATCCGCTGCTGCCGTACCTGGACGACGCCGACCGGGAGCCGGCCGGGCTGGACCTGCGGATCACGGTGTCGTTGAACGGGCATCCGGTCGCGGAGCCGCCGTTCTCCGCCATGTACTGGACGGCCGCGCAGCAGTTGGCGCACATGACGGTCAACGGGGCCTCGCTGCGTACCGGGGACCTGTTCGCCTCCGGCACGGTGTCCGGGCCCGGGGAGCACCAGCGCGGCTGCCTGCTGGAGCTGACCTGGTCCGGTCAGAACCCGGTCCAACTGCCCGACGGCGAGCGGGCGTTCCTCCAGGACGGCGACGAGGTGACCCTCACCGCCTGGGCCCCGGGGCCGGACGGTTCACGTGTCGGGCTGGGCGAGGTGACCGGCCGGGTGGAGGCCGCCCGTCAGGACGGGGCGTCGGGGTCCTGAGGTCCCGGTGAACGCGTCCCGGGTCGGGGTGGGACGCCTCACGAACCGTCTACGGGGGCCGAGGCTCGGCCTCGGCCCCCGTAGACGGTCACCGCGTCGGGGTGTGCCGCCTCAGGCGACGCGCACCGGCTCCGGCCGGCGGCGCAGCTCCTCCAGCGGGCCACGGTGCTTCAACTCGTCGATGAGACGCAGGATCTCGCTCGCCACCCGGACCATGTCCTCGCCGGCGGCGGTGAGCATCATGCCCTCGTGGGAGCGGTGGAACAGCGACTTGTGCGTCAGCCGCTCCAGTTGGCGGATCTGTTCACTGATGCTGGCCGGGGAGTACCCCAGCTCTCGCGCGGTCCTCGTCAGGCTTCCCGTCCGTGCGCAGGTGACGAACGCCCTCAACATTCGATCATTCACGAGGCTCCCCCTTTGGAGCGACAAGACCGTGAATTCCGTCATTTAGCCTTTACTCCCGGGGCGATGGTCAGGCGCCCCGGGAGGATTTTGCCATTCGTGGGTATCACGTTCCCACCCTTCACCGCCACACCTCAGATCTCCATTTGAGCCAGATCTGAGGGTTCAGCCCCTCCGAACCCCCCGCGGCAACGGCCGTGAATAGGTCTTCGGAGTTTCCGAACACCCGGCCTGGGGGCCGAAGTTCCTCGACGAGCGGCGACGGGCCACGTCTCGGGGTCCGTCGCACACCCTGAGGGAATGCGCTTACCTGTCGGATGCCGTCTTACATTGGGCCAACCACCGGCGGTTGGGGACGGTTGAGACGAAAACGACATCCCCGTAATTCAACCACGCGTTGAACGCGCGCCGAAAGTCGGTGATTACGGCCAGCAATTTCGACAACACTTCATCGCGGTGGAACTCCCGACCGGAAAACACGGCCCAAGAATTCAACGTCCCGACACCCGACAAGGGGAAAGGTACGTACCGCGACACCTCCGTGAAACACGCCGTACAAAGTTCACGGAATCGCTTTACCCGTCAACCAGTCCGGCCCGGGACCACCACCGCCGCATTGTCGAACCATGCGAATCCCTCCGACATCCCGATACTTCCCCAGCGCCTTCCCACACCTCACCAACCCACACCTGTCACTCTCGACCGGCCACGTACCGGGCTCCGGCGGCCCGGCCGGGGCCGGACAGCGGCCGGCCCTCGGCTGTCCCAGCCAACTGCTAGCTTGACTCGAAACCCACCCAGCGAAGGGACATGACCATGCGCAAGACCGCGCGGATGACGGGGGCCGTGGCCGTGGCGACGGTATTCGCGTTGAGCCTCACCGGATGCGGCGGCAGCGACGACGACGGCGGAGACAAGGCCGAGCCGAAGCCCAGTCAGAGCGAGAGCCAGGACAAGGGCGGCGCGGACGACCCGCTGGACGAGACGACCGCCAAGGGCATGGAGGGCATCTGGTACACCACGGCGGGCGAGAAGAGCGTGGGTCTGTCCGTGTACAAGGGCAAGATCAGCGTCACCTACGAGGGCGAGACCTGCACCGGTGAGGTGCTCAAGGCCAGCTCCCAGGTCGACATGAAGTGCGCCAAGGGCGGCACCGACCGCGCCAAGGGCACCGTGAAGAACGCCGACGGCAAGACCCTGACCATCGCCTGGGACGGCGGTGGCGACGAGACCTTCCAGCGGCTGAAGGGCGACCCCGGGGAGATGCCCGACCTGTCGGACCTGCCCACCAAGGCACCCTGACGCGACCGGGACCGGGCCCGCCCCACGCGGGAGGGCGCCCGGTCCCGCACCCGTCGACGAGGAGGGGCACCCCCACTGCCGGGGGTGCCCCTCCTCCGTCGTACGCCCCTCCCCCGCGGCGCTCCCCCGGCGTAACGATCGGGTCACGCGAGCCCTCGCCGAGCACCCGTCCCGACAGGTGACCACTGGCGACCTCCCCGGTGGCCCCCGTGCGATGCTGCTGCCTCGCCGGGCCGGCCCCGTGGTACGGCCCGGGCACTCACGACCCCGGCACCCAGGGAAGCGCGATGACCCGAACCGCCCCCCAGCCAGCACCGTTGACCAGTTCCCGTGTCGAGCGGGCCGCCCGGGTGCTGGAGCCCGTCGTACGCCGTACCCCGCTGGAGCCGAACGCGCGGCTGACCGAACTGCTCGGCCGGCCGGTGTCGCTGAAGCGGGAGGACGCCCAGCTGTGCCGCTCCTACAAGGTGCGCGGCGCCTACCACCTGATCTCCTCCCTCACCCCCGAGGAGCGCGCCCGGGGCGTGGTGTGCGCCAGCGCCGGCAACCACGGCCAGGGAGTCGCCTTCGCCTGCCGCCAACTCGGCATACGGGGACGGGTGTTCGTGCCCAACCCCACCCCCCGGCAGAAGCGGGAACGCATCCGCGCCCTGGGCGGCGACGCGGTGGAACTGGTGGTCACCGGCTCCAGCTACGACGAGGCCAGCGCGGCGGCCCGGGAAGAGGAGCGGCTGACCGGCGCGGTCCACGCCCACCCCTTCGACGACCCCCGCACCATCGCCGGCCAGGGCACCGTCGGCCGGGAACTGCTCCAGCAGTCCCCGGAACCCCCCGGCACCGTGATCGTGCCGGTCGGTGGCGGCGGGCTGATCAGCGGCATCGCCCTCTGGCTGCGCGAGCACTCCCCCGGTACCCGGATCGTGGGCGCCGAGCCGGCCGGGGCGGCGAGTATGCGGGCCGCGCTGGACAAGGGCGGCCCGGTACGGCTGCCGGAGCTGGACTCCTTCGTGGACGGGGCGGCCGTCGGCCGGGTCGGCTCGGCGACCTACCCCCTGGTGCGGGACCTGGTCGACGACATCGTGCCGGTGGACGAGGGCGCGGTGTGCACCGAGATGCTGGACCTCTACCAGACCGACGGCGTCATCGCCGAGCCGGCCGGCGCCCTGGCCAGCGCGGCGGCCCGCTGGGCGGTGCCGGACAGCCCCGGCCCGGTGGTGTGCGTGACCTCCGGCGGCAACAACGACGTCAGCCGGTACGCGGAGGTGGTGGAACGCTCCCTGCTCCACGTCGGGCTGCGTCACTACTTCCTGGTCACCTTCCCCCAACAGCCCGGCGCGCTGCGGCACTTCCTGGACGAGGTGCTGGGCGAGGGCGAGGACGTGGTGGTCTTCGAGTACGTCAAGAAGAACAACCGCGAGACCGGCCCCGCCCTGGTGGGCATCGACCTGGACCGCCCCGAGGACCTGGCCGGGCTGCGGACGCGGATGGCGGCCAGCCCGCTGTCCATCGAGCAGGTGCGCCCCGACTCCCCCCTGTTCCGCTTCCTGCTCTGACCCGCCCGTACCCGGGCACGCACCACACCGGGGGACGGCGGGACACGACGGGCGACCGGACGACGGGCCGACCCCGGTGACAGGGACCGGCCGGCACCCGCTCACTCCCCGCCATTGCCCGGTGCCCCTCAGGGGTCGACGATGTGGGCTCACCGTTCGAGGAGGGGATGAGCGCCATGCGTAGACGAAGATTCCTGACCGGCGTGACCGGGGTCGCCGCCGCCACCGTGGGCTGGGGGCTGGGCACCGGTACGGCGGTGGCCGCGCCCGGCGCCCGGGAGGCGGCCGGCTGGGGGCAGGTGACCGTACCGACCGGGCAGCCGGCCAGTCGGCTGACCCGGGTGGCGGCCGTCTCCACCGAACTGGCCTGGGCCGTGGGCGAGTCGGGCCGGAACGGCACCACCCCGGGCACCCCGCTGGCACTGCGCTGGGACGGCGACCAGTGGACGGAACTCGACCTGGGGCACCTGGACTTCGAGGGGCCGCTGACCCAACTGGCCGCCTCCTCCCCCGAGTCGGCCTGGGCACTGGGCGGCGAGGGCGAGTCCAGCCACCTGCTGCGCTGGGAGGGGGACAGCTGGCGGGAGACCGCGTTCCCCGACTCCACCCGTGCGGGCACCCGGCTGATCGGCCTGGCCGTGGCGGACGACGGGACGGTGTGGGCGTCCGGCGAGCGGGACGGGCGGTACGCGCTGCTGCGCGGCACGGACGGGACCTTCGAGTGGCTGGACCCCCTGCCCGAGGACAGCGGCACCCCGTACCAGGTACGGGTGGGGCCGGCCGGCGCGGTGTGGGTCTCCGGTGACGTCATCGCCCGCTGGGACCAGGGGAGTTGGACGGTGCTCCCCCAGCCGGAGGGCATCCGCCAGGGCATCGGCGACCTGCTGGCCCCCGCACCGGACGACGTGTGGGTGGTAGGCGCCTCCTTCGGCGTCGGCGGCCCACCGGACAAGCCGACCAGCGCGGTGTTCTCCCACTGGGACGGCACCGGGTGGACCGACCTCACCGAGGGGCTGCCCTTCCGGGTCGGCGGCCTGTACGCGATGATCGGCGACGCCGACCACCGGCCGGACCTGGTCGTCGGCTGGGACTTCTGGGACGGCCACCGCACCCACTACCTCCGCCGCGACGGCGACGACTGGGTCAGCGAACGGGGCCCGGACGCCGGCACCCAGACCCCGATGATGCGGCACCTGGCGGCCGTACCGGGCACCGACCAGATCTGGTCGGTCGGCTCCGACTCCCGCTACTCCACCTCTCCCCCGGCCCTGGCCAGGGTCGAGCGCTACGGGTGACCCCCCGGTGCCTCCCGGGTGACCGGGAGGCACCGGCAACGCTCAGCCGCCCACCAGGGCGGCCACCACGACCACCACCAACAGCAGGGCCAGGGTCGCTCGTACTACGCGGATACGCGTCTTGGGGTCCACGGCTCCAAGGTAGCCGGCCGGCCCGGCCGGCCGTCCGGCAGGCGGCGGGTCAGCCGGTCAGCGCCCAGGAGTCCAACGGCTCGTAACGCGGTCGGGCGCCCGGAACCCCGCCCGCCGGCAGATGGCTGCGCACCAGGCTGACCTCCCCCGCCGTCCACTCGGCCCCGGTGAAGTGGGCCAACGCGGCCACCGCCGGCCCCAGTTCGGCGCCCTTCCCCTGGGCGCGGGCCAGGGTGAGGTGGGCCCGGAAGGCCCCGCCCCGGGTGACCTCGGCACCGGCCCGGTGGGAACCGGCCGCCACCGAGGCGGCCAGCAGGCTCAGCGGTCGGCGGTCACCGTCCACCCCGGTCCACAGGGCGCGGTCCCCGAACCGTCCACCGCCCCGCAGCCTCAGCCGCAGGGGCGGGTGTCTTCGGGCCGCGCGTTCCAGCCGCCGGCCCAGGCCCGGGAGTCGGGCCGGCTCCAGTTCGCCCAGGAAGGCCAGGGTGATGTGCCAGCCGGCGGGGTCGGTCCAGCGCAGCCGTTCGGCCTCCACCAGGGGGCGCAGCCGCTCCACCTCCCGGCCCAGCTCGGCGGTCACGGAGGCGGGCGGCAGCAGGGCGACGAAGAGGCGCATACCTCCAGTGTCCCTCGCCGCCCCCCGGTGACCGCCCGGTCCCGGGTCGGCGGTCCGACGGCGGTCCAGCCATGGTCCGACGGCGGGGCCAGGACGCGGCGGGGGTCAGGCCGTGGTGGTCAGCCGTTTCCGGTCGGCGGGTTCGCGCGGTACGAAGGCCAGCTGGCGCCGGCCCCGCCTCAGGTCGACGTTGAGCCGCAGTCCACTGGCGCGGGCCAGGATCAGTCCGACCAGCAGTGCCGAGACGGCCGCGATCACCCCGCCGGACAGGAAGCCGACGCGGGCCCCGAAGGTGTCGGTGATCCAGCCCATGAGCGGCCCGCCGATGGGCGTACCGCCGACGAACACCATCATGAACAGGCTCATCACCCGGCCCCGCATGGCGGGGTCGCTGGCCAGCTGGACGGTGGAGTTGGCGGTCACGTTGAAGGTGAGGCCGACCGCCCCGATGGGGACCAGCAGGGCGGCGAACAGCCAGAACGAGGGACTGACGGCGGCGACGATCTCCAGCAGCCCGAACAGTCCGGCGGCGCCGACCATCAGCCGCAGCCGGGTGTGGCTGCGGCGGGCGGCCAGCAGCGCCCCGGCCACCGAACCGGCGGCCATCAGGGAGTTGAGCAGGCCGTAGGTGCCGGCACCTTCCTGGAAGACCCGGTCGGTGAAGGCGCTGAGCCAGATCGGGAAGTTGAAACCGAAGGTGCCGATGAAGCCGACCAGCACGATCGGCCACACCAGTTCGGGGTGGTTGCCGACGTAGCGCAGGCCCTCGCGTAGCTGGCCCTTGGCGCGGGGCGCGCGCTCGGCCGGGTGCAGTTCCCCGGTGCGGATCATCAGCAGCCCCGCGAGCGGAGCGGCGAAGGACAGTCCGTTGAGCAGGAACGCCCAGCCGCTGCCCACGGCGGTGATCAGCACACCGGCGATGGCCGGGCCGATCAGCCGGGCGCTCTGGAAGTTCGCGGAGTTGAGGGAGACGGCGTTGCGCAGCTGGTCGGGGCCCACCATCTCGGAGACGAAGGTCTGCCGGGTGGGGTTGTCGACCACGGTGATCATGCCGAGCACGAAGGCCAGCGCGTAGACGTGGAGGACGTGGACCTGGCCGCTGAGGGTCAGGGCGGCCAGCACCAGTCCGGTCAGCGCCATGGACGCCTGGGTGGCCAGCAGCAGTCGGCGCTTGTTGCAGCGGTCGGCCAGCACGCCTCCGTACAGGCCGAACAGCAGCATCGGCAGGAACTGCAGGGCGGTGGTGACACCGACGGCGGTGGCGGAGCCGGTGAGGCTGAGGACCAGCCAGTCCTGGGCGATGCGCTGCATCCAGGTGCCGGTGTTCGAGACCACCTGTCCCATGGCGAAGAGCCGGTAGTTACGGATCCTCAGCGAGCTGAACATCGAGGTCTTCGCGGACTCGGGGGTGGCTGGTGCGGGTGCGGAAGCTGCTCCGTGGCCCGTACTCAATGGGTTTTCGCCTCCTTGGCGGGTGGTTATCGGGGCTGTCGGGGACCCTCCAGGCGGGCGAGCTTCTCCAGGACCGGTGCGGCGGCTCGAAGGGTGGCCCACTCGTCCTCGTCGAGTTGGGTCGTCAGCTCGGTCAACCAGGCGTTCCGTTTGGTGCGAGCGGCGGCCAGCATGTCCTCGGCGCGCTCGGTGGTGCTGACGCGCTTCTGTCGGCGGTCGTCGGGGTGCGGCTCCAGCCGCACCAGGCCCTTCTCCTCCAACATCGCCACCAGCCGGGTCATGGACGGGGGCTGTACGTGCTCCCGTCGGGCCAGTTCGCTGGGGGTGGCCGATCCGCAGAGGGTGAGGGTGCCCAGCACGGACATCTCACTGGGGCTGAGGGACTCGTCGACGCGTTGGTGTCGGATGCGGCGGGACAGTCGCATCACGCCGGACCTGAGGGCGTTGATCGCTGTCGCGTCTTGGGTGGGGAGGATCTCCGACATGGTCGTTAGGGTAACTCATTACTTGACCTAAGGAAAAGTCCTGGCAAAAGTGAGCCCGCCCACCCCACGGGACGACCGGACCGGTGAGCCCTCGGGGCGGGAGTTGACCGAGGGTTCACACATAAGGGTGAGCCTCCAGGCGATCCCCCGGCACCGGGCCCGCGCCGCCGGCGACGGTGAGGGGCATGACCTCCTCAGTGCTCAGCCTCCGCATAGACAGCGAGCTGCTGGACCGCCTCCAGGAGCACGCCGCGAAACGTGGGATGACGGTGCAGGACTACGTGATCCGCGCACTCCACCGGGACGACTTCGACGAACGGTTCCGCGCCTCGGTGGAACGCGTCGACGCCTTCTACGGCGGCCCCTGCTCCCCCGGCGACCACGGCCACTGACCGTACGGGCGCGCCCCGGCGGCGTGACCGGCACGGCGACCGGACGCGTCCGGCGACGCAGGCCGCGCCACGAGCCGGGCCACCGACCCCGGCTCCGGTACGTCCGGGCCCGCCCGGGGGCCGGCTCGCGCCAGGCGGCGCACGCCCCTCGTACGCCGGCCCGGCCGGAGGTCGTACGGCGCTGGGCCCGTGGCCAGCCCCTCCGGGCCGGCCGCCCGGCTACACCCCGAGGGCCTGCTCGATGGGATGCAGCAGGAAGTAGACCAGGAAGCTGACCCCCACCGCGTTCATCAGCCAGGGCACCTCCCGCAGCCTGCCGGTGGCCGCGCGCAGCAGGATGAAGGCGAGCACCCCCAGGCCGATGCCGTTGGTGATGCTGTAGGTGAAGGCCATGCCGATCATGGTGAGGAAGGCCGGGATCGCCAGGGTGGGGTCGGACCACTCGATGTCCCGCACGTTGGCCGCCATGATCAGGAAGCCCACGGCGACCAGGGCCGGGGTGGCCGCCTGGGAGGGGACCACGGTCGCCCACGGGGTGAAGACCAGGGCCAGCAGGAACAGCCCGCCGGTGACCAGGTTGGCCAGTCCGGTGCGGGCCCCCTCGCCGACGCCCGCCGTGGACTCCACGAAACAGGTGTTGGCCGAGCAGGAGGCGGCCCCGCCGCCGGCGACCGCCACCGCGTCCACCATCAGGATCCGCCCCATGCCGGGCAGTTGGCCCTTCTCGTTGACCAGTCCGGCCTCCTCGCCGACGCCGATGATGGAGCCCATCGCGTCGAAGAAGCCGGACAGCAGCACGGTGAAGACGAACAGGCAGCCGGTGAGCACCCCGACCTCGTGGAAGCCGCCGAACAGCGACACCTCCCCCAGCAGGCCGAAGTCCGGCGCCCCCAGGGCGTCGGCCGGCGGCTTGGGCACGGTCAGTCCCCAGTCCCGCTCGGGGACGTTCGCCAGGGCGTGGATGGTCATGGCCAGTACGGTCATCGCCGCGATGGACAGCAGGATGGCGCCCTTCACCTTCCGTACCAGCAGGACGAAGGTGGTGGCCATACCGAGCACGAAGATCAGCACCGGCCAGCCCTGGAGCTGCCCGCCCGCCCCGAGGGACAGCGGCACCGTGGTGTGCGCGGAGTCCGGGTTACGGGTGACGAAGCCGGCGTCCACCAGCCCGATGAGGGTGATGAACAGGCCGATGCCGATGGCGATGGCCCGGCGCAGGCTGCCGGGGATGGCGTCCATCACCCGTTCCCGCAGGCCGGAGGCGACCAGGATCAGCAGGGCGAGTCCGGCCAGCACCACCATGCCCATGGCGTCCGGCCAGCTCATCCTGGGGGCGAGCTGGAGGGAGACCACCGCGTTGATGCCCAGGCCGGCGGCGATGGCGATGGGTACGTTGCCGATCACCCCCATCAGCAGGGTGGACAGTCCCGCCATCAGCGCGGTGGCGGTGACCAGTTGGTCCATCTCCAGCTGCTGGCCGAACTTGTCCTGGCCGGCGCTGAGGATGATCGGGTTGAGCACGATGATGTAGGCCATCGAGAAGAAGGTGGCCAGCCCTCCCCGTATCTCCTGGCTGACCGAGGAGCCGCGCTCCGACAGGTGGAAGAAGCGGTCGAGCGCCTCCGCTCCGGGGCCGGACTTGGTGGGTGGGGACGAGGGGGCGGGAGGTGTGGCGGACATGCGGAACCTCGGTGACTGGCTGGGGCCGCGCCGACGACACTGGGGCGCTGCTGGGCAACCGTCGCAGTATGGACGAGCGGGGGTGTCGCGGTAAATCTCCGGGTGTGTCCGAGCGCGGGCTTCGTGGCGCGGGCCGTCCCCGGGGGCGGGCGCGGGCCCGGCCGTGGGCCCGGCAGTACGCTGGGCACGCCCGGCGAGCCCGCCGGTCACGGGAGGGAGCGAGGGGCATGGGCCTGTTCAGCAAGTGGACGAGCGGCGAGCGGGAGGCACCCGAGCCCCTGGAGGGCAACGTCGTCGGTACGGTCCTGGTCGGTGTCGCGATCTGGCTCGGTCTGCTGCTGGTCCAACTCCCCTTCTACGGCTGGTTCCGGGACAACGGCCACACCTGGTGGCTGTGGACCTGCGCGGCCGGCGGCGTCCTGGGGCTCCCCGGGCTCTGGTACGTCTGGCGCCGGGAGGCCGCCCTACAGCGCGAGGCGGAGGCCGCCGCCTCGGGGCCCGCCCCCGAGGACACCACCCCGTAGAGCCCCGGGAACTCCCGCGACCTCCAGGAGCCTCGACCCCGAGGAGACCGGGGCTCCCCTGACACCGCACCCCGGCCACGGCACCCCGCGAGCCCGGCCCCGCCTCGCGCCGGCAACCACCCGAGGGGCGGAGGGACAGGGCGCGGCCCAGCGCGGGGGTCCTCGCACGGGGCGCGGCCACCCCCGGCCCCCCACCCCGAAGGCCCCGACCCCGCCAGGTCACGGCCACCCACCCCGGCGGCCGGGCCACGGAACCGGCCACGTACGGACGCGCCCCCACGGGAACCACCGAGGGCGAAGCCCCACGCCGGGGCCAGCCGACACCGGGAGCGCGACAGCCCCACACCACGCCCGAACCGGCGCTCCCCCCGCCCCACACCGCCCCGAGGGCCCCGTCGTGGCCGCCCACCGGGAACGGGCCCGCGAGCTACCCGGCCAGCACCCGTTCCCCTCCGTCGACGCGCAGGTGGACGCCGCAGACCGCGTCCAGGTCACCGGCGACCAGGGAACCGATCACCGGGGCGATGTCGCCGGGTTCCAACAGCCGCCCCAGCACCGAGGTGGCGGCCCGGGCCCGCTCCGCCTCCGGGGTGAACAGCCCCGCGGTGGCGTCGGTGCGTACCAGTCCGGGGGCGACGGTGTTGACGCGTATCCCGTCCCGTGCCGCCTCGGCCGCGACGTGGTCGGCGAAGGTGTTGAGGGCCGCCTTCGCCGTGGCGTGGGCGACCGCTCCGGGCCGTACCCGGTCCGCGCTGACGCTGGAGACGTACACCACCCGGCCGTTCCCCTGCCGGCGCATCCGGGCCAGGCCCCGTTGGCTGACGTGGAAGACCGCGGCGAGTTCACCGGTCACCTTCCGGGCGAAGTCGTCCCAGCCCATCTCGGCCAGCGGGGCGAAGGGCGGCTGGATGTTGGCGTTGCACACCAGCGCGTCCAACCTCGGGCACTGGTCGAGGAGTTGGCGTACCTGGTCCGGGTCCGTCACGTCGGCCCGCACCGTCTCGGCCCGGCCCCCGGCGTCCCGGACCGACCGGGCCACCGCCTCGGCGGACCGGGCGTCTCCCCGGTAGTTGACCACGGTGGCGAAGCCGCGCCGGGCCAGCTCCCGTACGGTCTCCGCCCCGATGCCCCGTCCCGCTCCCGTGACCAGTGCCCACCGTTCCACCACGTGCCCTCCCCTGGGTGGGCGTGCGGACCCCCGGGGCTCCACACGCCGCCTCGCCGTCGAATGCGGCGCCTACGCTAGGTTCGGCGGGCTCACCCGGGTAAGAACGCACCTCGGGGTAAGGGCCGCACGTCGAGGTCGGCTCGGAGGTCAGCCGGGGAGGGGTACGGGAGTGGGTGACACGGCTCACGCTGACTGCCCCGCCCGGGGCGTGCTGGACCACGTCACCAGCCGCTGGGGCGTGGCGGTGCTGGGCGCGTTGCGGGACGGCCCGCTCCGTTTCCACCAGCTGCGCGACCGGGTCGGCCGGGTCAGCGAGAAGATGCTGTCCCAGACCCTGCGCACCCTGGTGGCCGACGGCCTGGTGTTGCGTACGGTCGAGCCCACCTCTCCGCCTGCCGTCAGCTACGCGCTGACCGAACTGGGCGAGGGCGTCTCGGTACCCCTGGGCGCGCTGTCGGACTGGCTACGCCGCCATGCCCCCGCCATCGAGGAGGCCCGGCGGCGGGGACCGCACCCCGCGTCACCTCCCGGGCCGCCGGAGCCCCGGCGCCGGTGACGGGTCACGGGCGGTGGGCGTGCCGTGCCGCCCTCAGGGCAGGGCCTCGCGGAGGGCGGGGAGCAGCTCGTCGCGGGCCCAGTCCAGGTAGGGGGCCTGCTGGTCGCCGCCGATCTGCACCAGCGCCACCTCGGTGAACCCCGCGTCGGCGAACGGCCGTACCGCCTCGATCACGGCGTCCACCCGGTTCCCGCAGGGGATGGAGGCGGCCACGTCCTCCTGGCGTACGAACTGGGTGGCGGCCTCGAAGGAGGAGGGGCCGGGCAGCTCGGAGTTGACCTTCCAGCCGCCGGCGAACCAGCGGAACTGGTCGTGCGCCCGCTTCCGGGCGGCGTCGGGGTCGGTGTCGTAGGACAGCGGGAGCTGTCCCACACAGGGCTTGCCCTGACCTCCGGCCCGCTGGAAGTCCCGTACCAGTTCGGGTCGGGGTTCGGTGGCGATCAGCAGGTCGGCGAGCCGGCCGGCCAGCTCGCAGGACTGCCGGCCGGAGACGGCGATGCCGATCGGGGGCGGGCGGTCGGGGCGGTCCCAGAGTTTGGCGGACTCCACGGTGAAGTGTTCGCCCCGGTGGTTGACGTAGCCGCCGGCGAACAGTTCCCGGATGATCTCCACCGCCTCCTCCAGCCGTTGGTGGCGTACGTCGGCCGGGGGCCAGCCGCCGCCCACCACGTGTTCGTTGAGGTTCTCCCCGGCGCCCAGGCCGAGGCGGAACCGGCCGTCGGAGAGCAGGGCGAGGGTGGCGGCCTGCTGGGCCACCACGGCCGGGTGGTACCGGAAGGTGGGGCAGGTGACGTACGTCATCAGCGGGATGCGCTCGGTGGCCTGGGCCGCCGCGCCCAGTACCGTCCAGGCGTGGGGCGAGTGGCCCTGGGAGGCCAGCCACGGGAAGTAGTGGTCGGAGCAGACGGCGAAGTCGAACCCCGCCCACTCGGCCCCGACCACGTGTTCCACCAGGGACCGGGGGTCGGCCTGTTCGGTCATCATCGTGTATCCGATTCGCACCATGGGCCCCCGAGTGCCCCTTCCGCGCCCGGTAAACCTCCCGGTTCCGCGCCCGGCCCCCGGCCCACCGGCCCGTCACCCCGCCCGGCGAGAGGGCGCCGTCACCCCCCGCCCCGTACCGGCAGCCGGTCCAGCCCGGCCGGTGGCGGGCCCACGTGGAGGACGCCGAGCCGTTCGGTGGCGCGACTGACCGCCACGTAGAGGTCGCCCGGCCCGCCCGGGGCGCCGGCCATCGTCTCGGGCCGCACCAGCAGCACCGAGTCGAACTCCAGCCCCTTGGCCTGGCGCGCGCCCAGCAGGGTCACCCCTCGGGTGAGGTCCGGCCGGGGGCCGACCGAGGCGTGCGGTACGGCCGCGCGCACCGTCTGGGCCAACCGCGCGCGCAGGGCGTCGGGTACCACCACGGCCAGCCGCCCGTCACCCACCTCGGCGGCTTCCCGGGCCACCAACTCCCCCAGTACGGCCGGGAGTCGGTCCTCGGTGACCGGCATCCGCCAGGGCGGGACGCCGGAGTGCCGTACCGCCCGGGGTGGCCGGGTGTCGGGGTGGGTGGCGGCCAGTACCCCGGAGGCGACCTCGGCGATCTCGGCGGCCGTACGGTAGTTGACGGTGAGCCGCTCGCGTCGCCAGCGGTCGCCCTGGTGCGGTTCCAGCAGTTCCGCCCAGGTGCGGACCGCCCCCGGCGAACCGCTCTGGGCCAGGTCGCCGACCAGGGTCATGGAGCGGGAGGGGCAGCGGCGCATCAGCAGCCGCAGGTCCATGGCGGACAGTTCCTGGGCCTCGTCGACGATCAGGTGTCCGAAGGCCCAGTGCCGGTCGGTGGCGGCCCGTTCGGCGACGGTGCGCTGGTCGCGTTCGCGGTAGCGCTCGGCGAGGGCCTCGGCGTCCAGCAGGTCGAAGGCCGACAGCACCTCGGACACCTCGGCCTCCTCCTCGTCCTGGGAGCGGGAGCCGTAGGCCAGTTCCAGGGCTCCCCGGGCGTAGGCCACCTCCTCCTCCCGTTCGGCCTCCTCGGCGCCGCGCTCCTCGGCACCCTCAGTGTCGTCCGTGCCCTCAGCGCCCTCAGCGCCCTCAGCGCCCAGGAGTTCGGCCAGTTCGTCCAGCAGCGGCACGTCGGCGGCCGTCCAGGGGCTGTCGGCCGGCCGGTGCAGGGACCGCCGTTCCCGGGCGGTCAGCCCGCCGGGCCCGTCCGCCGCCCACTCCAACCGTTCCGGCTCGGCGAACAGTTCGCGCAACAGCCGTTGCGGCGTCAGCGAGGGCCACAGTTCGGCCAGCGCCCGGTGGAACTCCGGGGTGTCCGCCAACTCCTCGCGGATCTGGGCCCGTTCGGGCTCGTCCAGCAGGTTCTCCCCGCCCAGTGGGTCGGTGCCGATCAACTCGGCCACCTGGTCGGACAGTTCCTCCAGCAGGGCCCGTACGAACAGGGGCCTGGCCTGCTCGTGGGTGAGCCCGGCGGCGAGGGCGCGGCCCCGGGCACGCTCCCGGATCTCGGGGGTCAGCCACAGCGTCTCCCGTTCCCAGGGGACCTCCCACTCCCCCTCGGCTCTCCCCTGCCGGTCCTCGACCGCCCGGGCCAGCACCCGGACCATCTCCGGCCGCCCCTTCACCTCGGCCGCCTCGGACGACTCCACCCCGGTGGCCCGCACCCCGGGGAACAGTTCCGCCACGGTCGCCAGCATCACCGAGGTCTCCCCCAGGGACGGCAGCACCTGTTCCACGTAGCGCAGGAACACCGGGTGGGGGCCGACGATGAGCACCCCGCGCCGCTCCAGCAGTTCCCGCCGCGAGTACAGCAGGTAGGCCGCCCGGTGCAGGGCCACCGCGGTCTTCCCGGTGCCGGGCCCGCCCTCCACGACCAGTACCCCCCGGTGGTCGTCGCGGATGATCCGGTCCTGCTCGGCCTGGAGGGTGGCGACCACGTCCCGCATCCGTCCGGTACGCCGGGCGGTGAGGGCCGCCAGCAGGGCCGCCTCGCCGGTGAGGCTCTCGTGTTCCGGGTCGGTCGGGGTCACGTGGAGCGGCTCGTCGTGCAGTCCGGTGACGGTACGTCCACGGGTGGCCAGGTGCCGCCGCCTCCGTACTCCCTCGGGTGAGGCGGCGGTGGCGGTGTAGAAGGGGCGGGCGGCCGGTGCGCGCCAGTCCACCAGGAGGGGACGGAAATCGTCCCGCTCGTCCCGGATTCCCACTCGTCCCACATAGCGGGGCGGATTCCTTTCCGGGTTCTCCAGGTCGATACGGCCACAGCACAGGCCCTCTTCCACTCCGGTCAGACGGGCCAGCGCGCGGGCCCGCCGGCCCACCGTCGCCTCTCGTTCGGTACGGGCCTGGTGTCCCGAACTCGTGGGCGCCAGCGCCTCGTTGAGGTACCGGCGCTCCTCCTCACGCATCTGGTCGAGTCGCCCGTAGAGCATCGACACATAACTCTGTTCCTTTTCGATTTCCGCACTCGACATTCGGCCCCGACCTCCGCTACACTGTGTTCAGCAGCCACCGTTGAGGTGGCTTTTTCTTTTGCCACACAAACCCCCGAAGATAACGGACGGGATTTTCTTTCGGCAAGCGCGGGCGAGCACGGTCACGGGAATTCACGAAGTGCGCTGAGAAGTACGCGGTAGGGAATGTGGCGCCCGTTCTCCCGGCCACCGGGAGCACCGCACGGCGGGGGTGTCGGGTACGTCCGGCCAACTCCCCCTCGGCGCCCGGTAGTTCGCCCCACCGCTCCCGCCGACGCCGGCTGTCTCCCCTTCGTGGCCCCGCCCGTGTGTCCGGGGCGCACCCCTGTCCGGCCGCCCCGGACCGGCTCCGTGGGTCGGGGCGCGCCAGGTCGCCGTCGGTCCGGGGCCGCCCCCGCACTCGGGGCTCGCCTGGTGGCGGGTACGGCCGGACCAGTGGGACCGGTGGGGCCGATGGCCGGTCCGGGGGCCGTACCCCTGCTCCGGGCGACGGTCGGTGGCGGGTACGGGCCGGCGACCGTCATGCCCGGCAAGCGTGCCGGGTCCGCCCAGCCGCGACCCGTAGCGGGTGGCAGACCCCCTCCGCCCGGTCACCCAGCCGGGGTGCGAGCACCCTGGCCGAGGGGGTGCGCTTGCGGCCCGGGGCGAGCTCGCCCCGCTCGTAGAGGGCGGCGATCACCGGGTCCTGGGACTCCGGGAGCCGGGCGCCCTCGGGAGCCGGTGGTCACCGCCGAACCGTCCGCGAGGTCGAAGCGCGGAGGCAGGCCCACCCACCCGAGCCCCCACCCGAGACCCGGCGAAAAGACCGGACGGCGAAGGCCGGAGGAGCCGGCGCCCCCGCACCCCCTGCGCCCCCGCGCCCCCGGCGTCCTCAGGGGCGCCCGCCCGGCAGGGGCCGGCAGCGGGACCCGCCGGGGGAACGTCAGGCCCAGCAGGGCCCCGACGTCAGCCCCGGCCGGGTCCCGGCGGGCCGTCCGCCGGCCAGTGCGGCCCGGACGGCCCGCGTGGCCTCAGTCCCAGGCATCCTGGTTGAGGAAGCGGGCGAAGCCCTTCCAGGACTCGGGGCCCATCTCGCCGTCGATCGGGCCGCCGTAGCCGTGCTTGGCGGCCAGCCGCTGTACGGCGGACCAGGTCGCCGTACCGGGTACCCCGTCGATGGGGCCGGTGTAGCCGTAACCGCGCATGTTGGTCTGGAGGGCGGAGTAGGTGGCCTTGCCGGGGTCACCGTCGATGGGGCCGGTGTAACCGGACTCCACCGACAGCCACTTCTGGGCGCGCTGCCACATCACCGGGCCCGGTTCGCCGTCCTGTTCGGTGCTGGTCTTGGGCAGCTTGCCCCCGCCGCCTCCGCCGAGGTAGTCCAGCGGATTGATGCGGGTGCCGTTGGGGTCGATCATGTGCCAGTGCACGTGGGGGCCGGTGGAGGAACCCGAGCCGGGGGCGCCCGGCTCACCGCCGGAGAGGCCCACCACTCCGCCCCTCGCCACGGTGTCGCCGTTGTTCAGCACGAACGCCGACAGGTGCATGTACTGGGTCTGGTAGCCGTTGTCGTGCTGGATGTTGACGGTGTGCCCGCCGGTGCCGTTCTCCGGGATGTTGGTGACCGTACCCCCACCGGCGGCGGGCAGTTCGGTGCCCACGCCCATGCCGAAGTCGAGGCCGCCGAGGGAACCCCGGTCGAGGTGCTCCTGCCAGGTCCCGGTCAGCGGGTAGGCCTCGAAGGGGTGGTAGAAGTCGGCGGCGCGTGCGGTGCCGCTGGTGATCAGGCCGCCGCCCAGGGCCACGCCCAGTCCGACGGTGCCCCCGCGCAGGAGGGTTCTTCGGCTGAGTCCGGGAAGGGGGACGGGACGACGTTCACTCATGGGTACTCCCTGGGGGAAGAGCGGCCGAGCAGGACCCGCTGAACGTACCCGGGCCGCCCCCCGGCCACCAGAAGTGGCGCCCGTCGGCATTCCCGAACACCCCCACCACGGAAAACCGTTGGTGCCGTGCGCTACCGCGCTCCTACAGTCGGTCGCCATGGACGACACCCCTGCTGGCCCCTCCCCTTCCGACCTCTCCCACGACGACGGCTACTTCCCCGAGGAGGTCGCCGCCGTCTACGACCAGTCCACCGACGCCGAGTTCCGGCCCGAGGTGGTACGGCGCACCGTCGACGTACTGGAGCGACTGGCCGACGGGGGGCGGGCGTTGGAGTTCGCCGTGGGCACCGGGCGGGTGGCCGTGCCCCTGGCCGAACGCGGGGTGGAGGTCGCCGGTATCGAGATGTCCCGCGCCATGCTGAGGCGGCTGCGGGCCAAGCCCGGGGGTGACCGGGTGGAGGTCACCGAGGGGGACATGGCGACCGCCCGCGTACCGGGGCGGTTCTCGCTGGCGTACCTGGTGTTCAACACCCTCAACAACCTCACCACCCAGGACGCGCAGGTGGAGTGCTTCGTCAACGCCGCCCGCCATCTGGCGCCCGGGGGACGGTTCCTGGTCGAGGTGGGGGTGCCGGACCTGCGTCTGCTGCCGCCCGGTCAGACCGTGGTGCCGTTCGCCTCCACGCCCGGCTACTGGGGCTTCGACGAGTACGACACCGTGACCCAGGCGATGTGGTCCCACCACCTGCGTTCCGGGGAGGGGCGGGCCTCCCACCGCTCCATCCCGTTCCGCTACGTGTGGCCCTCCGAACTGGACCTGATGGCCCGGATCGCGGGGATGCGACGGGTGGAGCGCTGGGCCGGCTGGGACGGTGAGCCCTTCACCGCCGACAGCCGCAAGCACGTGTCGGTCTGGGAGAAGGCGCCCGCCTGAGCCTCACCCGGTCCACCACTCCCCGGTGAGGTGGAGCCGTTCCGGGTCGCTCTCCTTCCGCAGTTCGAAGCGGTGGCCGTCCCGGCCCAGGGCCACCCGGGTCGGCAGCGGTACCGGCGCCCGGAACTCCGCCCGCGCCCGCAGCCGTTCACCCTCCGCCTCGGGGCCGGCCTCGGCCAGGCAGCGGGCGAAGGTCCACATGCCGTGGGCGATGGCCCGGGGGAAGCCGAAGGCCCGGGCGGTCAGCGGGTGCAGGTGGATGGGGTTGCGGTCGCCGGAGGCCGCGCCGTAGCGGCGGCCCAGGTCGCCGGGCAGTTCCCACACTCCGCGCACCGGCAGGGGCGCGGGGGCGGGCGGCCGGGTGCCCTCGACCGGCTGTTCGCGGCGGTGGCGGCACAGGTAGCCGCTGCGGGAGTGCCAGACGGCTTCCCCGTCCCGCAGTACCTCGGTCACCACGGTGAACCGGCTGCCCCTGCGGTGGGGCTCCAAGTCCTCGGCCCACACCCGTAGTTCGGGCTGTTCCGCCGGGTCCAGTGGCCCCTGCTGCCGGATCTCGATGTCGGTGTGCACCAGACCCAGCAGCGGGAACGGGAAGTCGCGGCGGGACATCAGCCGCATCGTCGGGCCGAAGCCCAGCACATGGGGGTAGGTGACGGGCAGGGGCCGGCCCGCCTCGGGCGGGGGGAACCCGCACACCCGGGTGTAGGCGGCCAGCCGGTCCGGGTCGACCCGGGCGTGGCCCCACACCTCCCGTACCGGGGGCAGTACGGCCCCCTCGTACGGTCCGCGCTTGCGGAACGAGCCCCACACGCCCCGGACGAGGGTGGACGCCATCGAGTCACCCATGCCGCTCACGCCCCCAACAGGCTCTGGCCGCAGACCCGGACCACCTGGCCGTTGACGGCGCCGGAACCGGGGTGGGCCAGCCAGGTCACGGTCTCCGCCACGTCCACCGGCAGCCCGCCCTGGGCGAGCGAGGTCATCCGCCGTCCGGCCTGCCGGATCAGCAGCGGTACCGCCGCCGTCATCCGGGTCTCGATGAAGCCGGGCGCCACCGCGTTGACGGTCACCCGGTGTTCGGCGGCGGCGCGGGGCGCCAGGGAGCGGACCAGGCCGATGACGCCGGCCTTGCTGGCCGCGTAGTTGGTCTGGCCCACGTTGCCGGCGATGCCGGCGATGGAGGCGGTGCCCACGATCCGCCCGCTCCCCTCGCGCAGCGCCCCGGCCCGCAGCAGGTGGTCGGTGGTGCGCAGCACGCTGTCCAGGTTGACGTCGAGCACCGAGTCCCAGCGGTCGCCGGCCATGTTGGCCAGCCTGCGGTCCCGGGTGATGCCCGCGTTGTGCACCAGCACGTCCAGCCCCTCGGGGGGCAGCGCTTCGGTGATCCGCTCGCCGGCGTCCTCGGCGGTGATGTCGAGGGTCAGGGGGGTGCCGCCGAGCAGGCGGGCGACCTCGCCCAGCTCCTCCTCGGCCTGGGGCACGTCCAGCACGACCAGTCGGGCGCCCTCCAGGGCCAGCTTCTCCGCGACGGCCCGGCCGATGCCCCGGGAGGCCCCGGTCACCAGGGCGGTACGGCCCTTCAGCGGCTGGCCGACCTCCTTCACCGCGAGCGGTTCCACCCCGTCGCCGACGGTGATCACCTGGCCGCTGACGTAGGCGGAGCGGGGTGACAGCAGGAAGCGGAGGGTGGAGGTCGCGGCGGCGGTGGGCGTTCCGGGCGCGTAGCGCACCAGTTGGGCGGTGCGCCCGCGCCCCAGTTCCTTGCCCAGGGACCGTACGAAGCCCTCCAGCGCCTGCTGTGCGGCGGCCTGGTGGTGGTCGTTCCGGTCCGGCACGGTGCCCAGCACCACCACCCGGGCGCAGGTGGTCAGGGCTCGGGCCACCGGGTGCAACGCCTGGTGCACGCCGCGCAGTTGGGCGACCTCGCGGACCCCGGTGGCGTCCACCACCACGGCCGCGTGCCGGCCGCCCTCGGGCAGGGGTTCGGTACGCACCGGGATGCCGCTGGTGTTCAGTAGGGTGGCCAGCGCGGGGGCGTCGAGGGTGGACTCGCCGGCGGTCAGGTGCAGCAGGGGGCCGCCGCGCAGGGTGGTCTGGCTGTCCTTCCAGCGGTCCAGTGGGGTGGGCTGGGGCAGGCCGAGGCGGCTGGAGACGAAGCGTCCCGGCCCGGTGTTCGTCCAGCGGAGGTAGTGGTCGGCCATTCCCTTACTCCTCGGGCTCGCGGTATTTTTGCCGGGCGGTTTTTACCAGGCGGTAAGGTTACTTTCAGGTCAGGAGTTTGGTCGAGGATGAGTGCGACGTTCGGCCTCATGCGCAGCGAGGCACCCCGCAGGGTGGCGATCATCGGCGGCAGCCGTATCCCCTTCGCGCGCAGCGACGGCCCCTACGCGACCTGCTCCAACCAACGGATGCTGGCCGCCGCCCTGGACGGGCTGGTCGACCGCTACGCCCTGGACGGGCCCGGTGCCGTGCAGGAGGTCGTCACCGGTGCCGTGCTCAAGCACTCCCGTGACTTCAACCTCGCCCGGGAGACCGTCCTCGGCTCCCGGCTGCACCCCACCACCGCCGCCTACGACATCCAACAGGCCTGCGGCACCGGCCTCCAGGCCGTCATCACCGTCGCCAACAAGATCGCCCTCGGCCAGATCGAGGCCGGTGTCGCGGGCGGTTCGGACACCGCCAGCGACGCCCCGCTGGGCGTCAACGACCAGGCCCGCACCCTGATGCTGGCCGCCCGCCGCGCCAAGACCCCGGCCGCCCGCGCCAAGATCATCTCGCGGCTGAGGCCCCGCCACCTGGTGCCGGACGTCCCCCGCAACGCCGAGCCCCGTACCGGGCTGTCGATGGGCGAACACGCCGCCCGTACCGCCAGGTTGTGGGGCATCCCCCGCGAGGCCCAGGACGAGCTGGCCGCCGCCAGCCACCAGCGGCTGGCCACCGCCTACGACGACGGTTTCCTCCAGGACCTGGTCACCCCCTTCGAGGGGCTGGCCCGGGACCAGAACCTCCGCCCCGGCAGCACCCCGGAGAAGCTCGCCCAGCTCAAGCCGGTGTTCGGGCTCCGGGACGACCCGGAGTCGGCCACCATGACGCCCGGCAACTCCACTCCCCTCACCGACGGCGCGGCCACCGTGCTGCTGGCCAGCGAGGAGTGGGCCGAGGCACGGGGGCTGCGCCCGCTGGCCTATCTGAGCGCCTACGAGACCGCCGCGGTCGACTTCGTCGACGGCACCGGGGAGTACGACGGCCTGCTGATGGCCCCCGCCCTGGCCGTGCCCCGGATGCTGCGCCGGGCCGAACTGGGCCTGGAGGACTTCGCGTTGTACGAGATCCACGAGGCCTTCGCCTCCCAGGTGCTGGCCACCCTGGCCGCCTGGGAGAAGCAGGGCCTGGAGCCGGTGGACCGGGAGCGGCTCAACGTCGCCGGTTCCTCCCTGGCCACCGGCCATCCCTTCGCCGCCACCGGTGCCCGCATCGTCGCCACCCTGGCCAAGCTGCTGGCCGAGCGTACGGAGGCGAAGCCGGGGGCGCGCGGTCTGGTGTCCATCTGCGCGGCCGGCGGTCAGGGCGTGACGGCGGTGCTGGAGAAGGCCTGACCGTGGAGCCGCCGCCCCGCCGCGCGGCGGTGGGCGCCTCCGTACACACGAACGACACACGGCTGTCATGCCAGACCGGAATGTGGGGCGGACGGCGCTGGTTCTGCTGCCATGACCACAGGAGTAGCACTCAACGCGTCCGACGCCGGCAACCAGGTCGACGCCTCCGTACGGCTCGCACACGAGGCCGCGGCGGCCGGTCTGCGGTCAGCCTGGTTCGGGCAGACCTTCGGCGCGGACTCGCCCCAGCTCGCGGCGCTGGTCGGTCGCGAGGTGCCCGGGCTGCGCGTGGGGACGTCGGCGGTTCCCGTCTTCGGTCGCCATCCGCTGCCGCTCTCCAGCCAGGCCCAGACCGCACAGGCGGCCACCCACGGCCGCTACAGCCTCGGACTGGCCCTCGGTACGAAACCGCTGACCGAAGCCGGTTTCGGTATCCCCTACGAACGGCCCATCCGGCGACTCCGCGAGTTCCTCACCGCGCTGCGCCAGCTGACGGAGACCGGAACCGCCGACTTCGAGGGCGAACTGCTCACCGCGAGGACACCGATGTCCGCCCGGGTGCCGGGCGCCGAGGGCGGTGTGCCGCTGCTGGTCGCCGCGATGGGGCCCCAGGCGCTGCGCGCCAGCGGCGAGTTGGCGGACGGCATCCTGCCCTATCTGGCCGGGCCCCGCGCACTGGACGAGCACATCGTCCCGGCGGTGACGGCAGCGGCTGAGGCCGCCGGCCGGCCCGCGCCCCGGATCGTCGCCCTGGTCTACGGGGTGGTCACCGACGACGTGGACTCCGTACGGGAGAAGGCCGCCGAACAGCTGGCCTTCTACGAGCGGTTCCCGTCCTACGCGCGGGCCATCGGGCTCTCCGGGGCCGAACGGGCCGTGGAGGTGGCGGTGATCGGCGACGAGGCGACGGTCACGGCCGAGGTACGGCGCTACCGGGACGCGGGGGCGACGGAGGTGGTCTTCTCGGGTACGGAGATCGCCGGGGAGTCCGACCGCCTGCGCACCTGGGAACTCCTCGGGGAGCTGGCCGACTGAGCGCCGACGTGCCGACACGGCTACGGCTCCACCCCGGCCCCCTCCGACCCCAACCCGTCGAGTCCCGCCCCGTCCAGCGGCACCGGCCTCAGAACGGGCCCGTCCTCCGGGGAACGGATGTGGCAGTGGAGGCGAGCCGGCCCTCCCCGGTGCCCGGTGGCCCGCTGGCGCAGCCACCGCAGCAGCTGTTCCAGCAGCGGGAACTCCTCGGCGTGCAGGACCTGTCGCGAGGTGAGCGCCCAGCCGGGGTCGCCCGGCCCGTCCCGGCGTACCAGCGCGGAGAGGACGGCCCCACCGATCCGTGGATCGGCCGCTCCCCGCGCGTCCAGCAGCGGGTACCGCTCGACCTCCCACCGGTCCTCGGGCAGGGGTTCGCCCTCCTCGTCGACGGTCCGCACCGGCCAGTGGTCGACCACGATGACGCACCGCTCGGGGTGGGGGCCCAGCCCGAGGTGCCAGCGCAGTTCGGCCAGTTCGGTGTCCGGCAGCTCGGCCGGGAGTTCGGCGGTGAGGAGAACCTCGTGAATGTCGGCCACGCCACCGGAGCGTAGGCCAGGTCGCGGCCCCGGCTCCGGGCGGGGCGCTGACGAGCCCCGCGCCACCCGCACGGCTGTCAGTGGCTCAGGTGCGCGGGCCTCCAGCCGGCACCCGGCTCCGGGGGCGCCGACCGAGGGGGCCTCAGTCGCGGCGGCGGAGGGCGGTGGCGAGCAGGGTGGCGACCGCCACCACCCCGAGGGGCAGGTACAGCAGGGGCTCGTGGGTCACGTAGGCGGCCACCCAGCAGACGGTGGCGGCCAGCCAGGCCGCGATCCGCAGGCTCGTACCGTGCCGTCGCAGCAGGTCCCGGGGGCCGGTGGCGCGCGGTGGGGTGGGCACGGGAACTCCTCGCTGGGGGACGCCGGACGGGCCCGCCCGACGGTAGGGCATCCGCTCCGTACCGCTCCACCCCGCAGGGCAACCCGCGCGGGGCAACCCGCGCGGGGCGACCAGCACAGGCCAACAGGGCGACCCGTGCGGGGCGACCGGCTCGGGACCGGCGACCGGGGGCGCGCCCAGCGACGCCGCGCCCCCGCCTCCCCCAACGGCCGGTCACCGGCGGGCCGTTGGGGGCTCCACTCCTGCGGTTACCGCGCCGACGACGCCTTGCCGACGCGCAGCTTGTTGGTGCCGCAGCCGTCCTGGGGCTTGCCCTCGAAGCGGTCGTTCATCCACTCCAGCGCCCAGCCGTAGCCGTTCATGGCGGCGGTGGTGTGGCTGAGGCCGGGGAAGGTGTACCAGTCGGTGGGGTTGCCGGCCGCGCACCAGTCGGCCCGCAGCTTCCGGCCCACCTCGAACGGGATGATCTCGTCGGCGTCACTGTGGTAGAGCAGGGCCGGTACGCCCGGGCTCTTGGTGCCGAGCGTGGACTCCCCCAACCGCTGCTGCCAGTCGGGCTGTTCGAGGGGGTTGGTGGTGGTCAGCTCCTCGATCCGTACGCCCTTGGCGGCGGCCAGGATGTCGCCGCCGCACTGGTTCCGGGCCTCGTCGGTGAGCTTCTTGCCCCGGTCGTTGAAGTACTTGTCCAGGTCCAGTTCGGGGTACGAGGCGTTGAAGCCGACCGCCGCCATCAGCAGGAACCCGGCGTGGTCGCCGCCGTTGTTGGCCTCCGCGACCTTGAACAGGTTGGCGGGGGTGCCGCCGCTGGCGGAGCCCTTGACCTTCAGTTCGGGGGCGTACGAGTGGTGCATCTCGGCGGCCCAGGCGCTGGCCTGCCCGCCCTGGGAGTAGCCCATGAGGCCCACCGGGGAGTCGGTGCTCACGCCCAACCCGGCGGAGTCGGGGAGCCGTTGGGCGGCGCGTGCCGCGTCCAGTACGGCCGAACCGGCGGCCGGCCCGACGGTGTAGGCGTGGTCCCCGGGGGTGCCCAGGCCCTGGTAGTCGGTGATGGCGACGGCCCAGCCCCGCTGGACGGCGCCGTGGATCAGCGCGCCCTCGCGGGTGGAGCCGTCGTGGAAGCCGGCGGAGGGGGCGCACTGGTCGCCCAGGCCGACGGTGCCCACGGCGTGGGTGATCAGGGGACGGGGACCGGTGCGGTCGTCGTCGGGGATGATCACCGTGCCGGACACCACGTTGGGCTGGCCGTTCGCGTCGGTGGACCGGTACTGGATCTTCCACGCCTTGGCGTCGGACGGCAGGTCCGGCAGCGGCCGGTAGGAGGAGGGTTCGGCGCTGACGATGTCGCCCGGGTGGGCGGTGCGGGGCGCCTTGGTCTTCTTCCCCGGGGTCGTGCCACCCCGCTCACCGTCGCGGGCCTGGTCCGCGTTGCCGGTGCGGTCTGTGGTGGTCGCCTCCCGGGCACCGGCCGAGCCGGTGAGCGCGAGGGTGGAGAGCGCGAGGACGGCGACGGCCGCTCCCCACCGCGCTCCGTTGTGCGGTGACGGTCTGGTCATGCGACTCCCCCAACGGCGGAAGGTGCTGGGTTGACTGCCCGAACGGTAGCCAGGCGGAGGCCGCTTGCGTAGACCCCGGTACGTCCAACTCGCGCCCGCTCGTGGTGGGGAACACTCACCGAAGTGAGTGTTCCCCACCACCGGGGTGGCTCACTGGCTGTCGCAGTAGTCCGAGGCCGGCTCGGAGGGGGCTCCCCGGCTGAGGACCCGTACTCCGGTCTCGTCGACGGAACGGATCTGCAACGAGCCGCAGCCGCACCGGGTCCACACGGTCTGTCCCCGGCCGGTGTGGTGGCGGGAGACGACCTGGAACGGCTCCGCGTCCGGCCATCCGCAGTGGGGGCATCTGCTGGTCACGCCGCATTCCTCCTCGGGTGGTACGGGTCCGGGCGGCTGCCCGTGCTTTCCAGACTGGGGGCGGGAACCCCCCAGGTCCAGGTTGACTTTCCGCACGGAACCGTGAAGCCTCGACTACATGATTGACGTACGCCGGCTCCGGGTCCTCCGCGCGGTCGCGCACTACGGCACGGTCACCGCCGCGGCGGAGGCCCTGCACTTCACCCCCTCCGCCGCCTCCCAGCAGATCCGCCAGCTCGGCCGGGAACTCGACGTCACCCTGCTGGAACCCCACGGCCGCCGGGTACGGCTGACCCCCGCCGCCCTGGGACTGCTGGAGCACGCCGACGCCATCGAGGCCCGCTGGGAGCGGGCCGAGGCCGAACTGCGGATGGCGGACCGGGCCCCGGCCGGACTCCTGCGGCTGGCCGGCTTCCCGGTGGCCGTCTCCCGGCTGCTGGCCCCGACCGTGGCCGCCCTACGAGAGCGCCACCCCCGACTGACCGCCCGCGTACGGGAGTTGGAGCCACACGAGGCCTTCGACGAACTGTTCGACGGCGAGGTGGACCTGACCGTGGTGGAGGCCGTGGCCAGCAACCCGCCCAGCGGCGACAGCCGTTTCGACCAGCGGCCCCTGCTGGACGACCCCTTCGACCTGCTGGTGCACCAGGACCACCCGTTGGCCGCCCGGGACGAGCGGGAGCCCGGATCGGTGGCCCTGGCGGACGCCGCGCGGGAGGAGTTCGTCCTCTCCATGCCGGGGGTGACCTGCCGGGAGCACGTGATGTCGGCCTGCGGCGCGGCCGGGTTCAACCCCCAGGTCTCCCACTACGCCCTGGAGTGGAACGCGGTCGCCAACCTGGTGGCGCACGACCTCGGGGTGGCCCTGGTGCCCCGGCTGGCGTGCCTCTCGGAGCAACTGCCGGTCCGCCGCGTCCGGTTGGGGAGCGCGCCCCGCCCCCGCCGCAAGCTGATCACGGTCACCCGGTCCGGGGCGGACGCGAACCCGGCGGTCACCGCCGCCCTGGAGGAACTGGAACGGGTGGCCGGCCAGCTCGACACCGCCTGAACCAGGGGCCTCCACAGATTCCGTATCCCGTACAACCCTCACCGTCCCTGGTGGGTCTTGGCACCGAACCACCCCCTACAGGAATCGAGGAACGGTGAGGAACATCGTGGGGACACGTACGTCACGTCGGGCCGCACTGGCCACCCTGGCCGCCACCGGTCTGCTCGCCACCGGCTACGGAACCAGCGTGGCCCTTGCCGGCGACGACCAGAACGGCGGCACGCCTCCGAGCACCACCCAGCAGACCGAGCGGCGGGCCGACGACGACTACCAGTCCACGCTCAAGCTCAGCGACGGCCGCAAGGTCCAGGTCAAGCTGGTCAAGGGCACCGGCGTACGGGAGCGGCACACCACCGCCGACTCCACCGAGTGGAGCGCCTGGAAGACCCTCTACAAGTCCAAGGCCGACCTCTGCCAGGGCGTGGGCCTGGAGGAGAAGAACGGCACCGTCTCCCTGATCGCCGACTTCGGCCTGTACTGCTCGGACGGCGAGCCGCCCCAGGAGTCCGTCGCCGGAGTGGGCACCGGGAACCTCACCAAGTGGGACATCAACATGACCGAGGGCTTCGACGGCTGGCAGGACACCAGCATCACCGACGAGGGCGACAAGGTCGTGTTCCTCTACAACAGCGATGCCGGCCTCTACACCCTGCGCTGGGAGGGCGGCAACGGCGGCTTCGGCAAGGTCGACGGCCCCCGCGACTGACCGGCCCACCAGCGGCCCACCCCGGAGGACCCCCGTACCGGCTCACGGTGCGGGGGTCCTCCGGTGAACGGGGCGGTCAGCCGGAGGCCTCCCCCGCGTCCTCCTCCTCGTCCGGTTCCTCGTCCGGTTCCCCGTCCGGGAGCCGGTCCTCCCGGGACCTGATGACCCGCAGGAGGTCCCGCAGGGCGTCCCTCATCGGCTCGACCAGGAACAGCAACTCGGCCTCGTCCGGCTCCTCGTCGGCCAGCACCTCGTCCGCGTACTCCACGCACTCCCGCGCGTTGTCGATCTGCTCGGCCTCCACCTTGTCGGCCATGCGCGAGACGTAGCCGGGTGTACGCCCCTGCTTCAGGTAGCACGCCCGCCCCGCCGCGTCGGTCCACGGAAGCAGGCGGAGGTTCGCCGGCCCGACCTGGGGCGCGGCACCCGATACGGCGTCGGTGTCTGATACGGCGTCGGAGATCACGCGGCCACCCCCGTCACCGCACGGAGGGGCTGGCGGAACCCCGCCCTCTCCTCCAACCGGTCACGGCACCCGACGTGCCCCTTCCCCGGTCCGTTGGCGAGCCGGATCGCGACGATGAGAACGGGTTCCTCCGCCCAGTGCCCGCACCGGTCGCAGTGCGCCGGGGGCAGTGTGCGTTCCGGTAGTGGTGGGGTCGCCGTCTCGTCCATAATGGGTCAACTCCTTCTTTCTCCACGGAGGTTGGAGGTCGCCCCTGGCGGGAGATTCCTGGCAGGGATGAGCACCCACCAGGGGCGACGTTCGTTGAAGCGGTGCACCACAGACGACGTACCTCTCCGTAGCGCTGCCACTACCAAGCGGTCTCAGCGTGGCCTAGCCTTGCTGGTCGAGCAACCTGTCAGACAGGAACGGAAAGTTGGGCCGTGTCGTGGTCAACATCAAGGAGTTGAGCCCGGACAGTTCTCCTCAAGCCGCTTTCGGGGCGCGGTTACGCACATGGAGAGAGCAACGCGGCTGGAAACAGGAGGACTTGTCGTCCCTCATGGGTTATTCCAGCACCCACATCAGCGCTGTCGAAACTGGCCGCAAGCTTCCAACCTTGCGCTTCTCGCGTAGCGCTGACGAGACGTTCGACCTGGCCGGTACGGCGGATTCGTTCGAGCGTCTCTGGCGTGAGTTGACCCACGGGGTGCTGTTGGAGGGCTTCCCGGAGTACGTCGGATACGAGGGGCGAGCAGTCGAGATCAGGCTGTTCCAGATCGGCCTCATTCCAGGGCTGCTCCAAACACCGGAGTACGCACGGGCGTTGGCGGAGGCCGACGTACATCGAGGGGCCATCACTCCCAACAAGGCAACCGAACGCGTCTCGTTCGTAGCCGAACGGCAGGCCGCTCTGGATCGCCCCAAACCCCCGATGGTCCTCGTTGTGATGGACGAGAGCTGCCTCCGCCACCCCATCGGAGGGCCGGAGATCATGAGCGCGCAGCTTCAACGGTTGGTAGAGATAGCAGCCCTCCCCAACTGGGTGGTACAGGTGGCCCCCCACACCCTCGGGGCCCTGAGGCCCTTCAACCTCCCGGTAAACCTATTGACGTTGGCGGACCGTTCTGTCGTCGCGTACGGTGAATCGCAGGTGAAGGGGCATGTGGAACGAGAGCCCACGGCCGTGCTACCGCTTCTGACGGCCTACCATCAACTACAGGCCGAAGCCCTGTCGCAAGCCGACTCTGTGGCCCTGATCAAGCAGGCATGAAGGGATCCCCCGCGATGAACGAGCCCAGCTGGCACAAGTCCTCCTACAGCTCCAACGGCGGCGACTGCGTTGAGGTCGCCACGAACCTCGTCACCACCGATGGCATCGTTCCCGTGCGGGACAGCAAGGCGCTGAACGGCCCCGAGCTGGCCCTCACCCCGGCCGCCTGGACCGCCTTCATCCAGGACCTCAAGGGCTGAACGCACCCGCACACAGGCGAACCCGCCCCTGAACTACCCCGCCGCAAACGCGACTTGAAGCGAACCGGCGGAACGAAGCCCCCGCACCCCGCCCACCAAGGCACGGGAGACGCGGGGGCTTTCGTGCCAGGCACCAGGCTCATCCGGCGAAGGCGTGCCATGGCCGTGGTTCGACTCCCCTCCAGAATGGACAGACCAGCTACAGCACCTCGTCAGCGACCTCAGCCGCTTACGGGCCTGTGCTGACAGGTCTCGTACCAGGAACAACCACGCCAAGCCTCTGGAGGGACTCCCACATGAACACCGACCCGACCCGTACTTGGGTGAAGTCCAGCTACTCCGGCAACGGAGGTGGGAGCTGCGTGGAGTGGGCGCCGTCGTCCGTGTCGACCTCGGGTGTCGTTCCCGTGCGGGACAGCAAGACGCCGCATGGCCCCGAGCTGACCCTCACCCCCACCGCCTGGCACGCCTTCGTCCAGGACCTCAAGGGCTGAACACACCCACACCCAGGCGAAGCCCGCCCCTGAACTACCCCGCCACGACCGCGACTTGAAGCGAACCGGCGGAACGAAGCCCCCGCACCCCGCCCACCAAGGCACGGGAGACGCGGGGGCTTCGTCGTTCGCGTCCCCACCCGCTCAGCACCGCGACCAACCCGAACGTCAAGGCCGCACCCCCGGCCAAATCCACCGTCAAAGCCCGTCAGGTGAGCGAACAAACCCTCCCAACCCCACCCCCGCTCCTACCATCAAGACGAGCCCAAGCTCCATCCCCTGGCCCATCCCACAGCCCTGATCACGCAGGTACGAAGGGACACCGAGCGATGAACGAGCCCATCTGGCACAAGCCCTCCCACAGCACCAACGGCGGCGCGTGCGTCGAAGTCGCCACCAACCTCCCCACCACCCTCGTACGCGACAGCAAGACACCCCACGGCCCCCAACTCACCCTCACCCCCGAGGCCTGGACCACCTTCACCCAGAAGCTCAAGGCCTAACCCCACCGGCGGCCAACTCCCCGCCCACGTAAGGGGCTTGGGACGTACGCAAGGGCACAACGACTCCGCGACTGTCTCCCTCAGCATCGGGCGCACTCGCCCTCTCCACCGCCCCGCTCCCGAGTGGTGGAGAAGACTCCTCTGTCACTCCACGGGCCCTCACCAGCCAAGACGGCTCTCGGCTCGGGCGGTCTCGACGAGGGCCTCACCCCGACCCGGCGGTCGCCCCGCCGCCACGGGGTGATGCCTCGGTGAAACCCTTGATCGCGGCACTTTACTCGCCGCCTTCCGTCCACATATGTTCGTGGATTCCACACGGCACGGGGAAGACGGGGCCACGGACAGCTTCCCCGAACAGCCTCTGGCCGCAACCGATGGAATGGCCGAGACACAGCCACACACACGCAGGGAGCCATCGTGATCGAGCCCCGCCTGGAACTTCCTACTCCATGGTCAGCGATACCGCTGCGGGGAACGCCCGAAGATGGCGAGAAACTGTCTCGTTGGATGGGCCAGACCTATCTGATCGATTCCTGGGACCAGGCATGGCCCCCCGAACAGTGGACCGAGGAGCTGCGTGAACAGATCCGCGGTGGCCACACCCGTCCCTTCCTTGTCCACCGTGGGGAGGAGGAGTACGCCTACGTCGAGATCTACGAGGTCCTCCACTCGAACCTCGCGGAGTTCGGCGACTGGACCAGCCACGACCTCGGGTTCCATATCGCCGTGGTGGACCACGAGTTCATCGGCCGTGGGATCGGCAGCATGTTCGTACCGAAGTTGGTCGCGTCACTCTTCCGTCAGTACGCCAGGGCCCGACGGGTCGTGGGTGAGCCGAACATCAGGAACGTGGCGGTGTCCAAGGTGATGGTCAAAGCCGGGATGAACCCCGTCCGAGAAATCGAACTCCCTCACAAGACCGCGTTACTGCATGTAGCTACGCGACCGGAAGGCAGCTGGTCCGACCCCCGCCTCCAATTCGGGGCACGGTCTCCCGCACCGTGACGTCGGGGCCACCCACCCGCACTCGGGGGTAACGGCCGGGGTCCGCGAGGGAATGAACTCCGAGCCCCGCGAGGCGGTTGGCCCTTCCCCCACGGCTCGTAACCCGGTGGCCAGCGGGCCCCGGGCCACATCAGCCACCGGCCAGGGCCACCGGCGACGCACACGCGCCCCATCTCGTCCGGCACCTCGCCAACGGGGCCAGCCTTGTGGCTCCGTACCCGGCCACCGGCCGGTCGAGAGCGCGGCCCCGACGCGCTGCCGTCGGACCCTCGTGGTCAGTTCCGGGCGGCGGCGTCGACGTACTCGCGGAACTTGCGTAGCCCGACCGACTCCTGGGCGCCCACACGCGGATTCTTGAAGAGGAAGGCGCACACTTCGTCGACCGAGCCGACGTGGCCCTGCTCGGCGGCGACCTTCGCCACACGCACCGCGTTCACCAGTACACCGGCCGCGTTGGGGCTGTCCTCGACCTGCATACGGACGTCGAGGACGAGATTGGAGTCCAGGACCGAGGTCGCCTCGATACGGATGAAGCAGGTCTTGTCGTCGCCCAGATACTCCACGAATCCGTTAGGGCCGGCGGAGACACTACTCGCGTCGATTCCGGCCGTGTGTAGGGCGCTGCGCTTCGTCCGCATCTTGCCGGCCGCGCGCTTGGGGTCGGCCAGGTTGAGGAAGTCGGTGTTACCGCCGACATTCAACTGGTAGGTGTTCGCGACGGTCAGCCCCCTCGACTTCAGCAGCTCGATCAGCGCGGTGTGCAGGGTGGTGGCGCCCAGGTGGCTGCGCAGGTCGTCGCCGAGCAGCGGCACACCGGCGCTCACGAAGGCCGCCGCGATCTCGGGGTCGTGGACGACTCGTTCGGGCGTCGCGTTGATAAAGGCGACGCCGGCTTGCACCGCGGCGCGGGCGTAGGCCTGTACGGCCTGGGTGGCACCGGTTGGCAGCAGGCACACCAGTACGTCCGCCTCGACCACCGCCAGCCGGGCGGCCACGTCGTCGACGGTCGTCTCCAGGCTGGACGGATCCGGCTCGATGACGTCGACCAGGTTGCCGTCGACACCGTCCAACAGGGGCCCGACCTCCACCGAGACCCCGCTCGGTTCGACGTCGACATGGATCTCCGCGGCAACGGGCGGGGCGACGATCGCCTTCGCCAGGTCCAGACCGACCTTCCGGCGATCGACGTCGAAGGCCGCGACGAACCGCATGTCGCTCACCCGGTAGGCGCCGATATGTTCGTACATGATGCCGTTCATGGCCCCGCTGCCCAGCCGGACGAATTCAGCCGCCTGCACGAGACTTGAGGCACAGGATCCTATGCCCGCCAGAGCAACTCTGATTTCGCCCATGGGTCCTCCCCCAGGAAAATAAAGGAAATGCCAAACAATGATGGTGGTCGCGCTACGTCGCGATATGAACTGCGCCAACCGTCAAATTCTGCCCAGGACGAATCCGACATCGCCGTGCTGGAAAAAGGTGAAGGGGTCCTCCACGCGATCCACCAGCCACCTGTGGGCGTGTGGGCCACCGTTCCCGCAATACCTGTCAGTCGACTCCCGTGACCTTCCGAGCACCTCGTACGGGAAGCGTTCGCCGTGTGCCTTCCCTGCTCTCACCGGACCGACTACGTCGCCTCGGCTCCCCCGATGAGCCGCCCCGGAAGCGCCACGGTTCGTTCGGGCAACACCCATCACCCGGGCCGTGTCCATTCCCCCGACAGGAGCGTGCCAACCACAGCCACCCACGGTCGGGAACTCGATGACCCGGGCGAGGACCTGAGGCATGTCGGCAAGGGCCGTCTTGGCGCCTTCCCCCAGCGAGAGATCGTCAACCTCCTGGCTGACGCCTTGGGTGCCACCCGTGACGATGGCGGCCTCCCCGTCCAACCCCCGCATGGTGAAGTCTCCTTGTGTGAACTGACGGCAACCCAGATCGGGGCAGCGATCCGCCAACCTACCGATCAACCCAGGAGTTGGGAAGTCTTGTTCGAGGCGGCCCACCAAGGCTCGTCAGGCCGCACCCTTGGCCCACTGTCGGACCTTTACCGACCGGCGGAATGCGGTCGGTCGAACCGTCGGGAAGCCTCTCGTCGAGTCGAGGGACCGCGCTTCCCCCGCTTTCCTCCGACCGGCTCGTTGCACCCCTTGCGGGGCCCCAGAGCCCCCGCGTCGATTCCCCTGAGCTGAGCTGTTCCCCATCGCCCCACCACACACTTCGACGGACGGGCCAACGGGGTCACGAGGTGGACTCACGCGGTTCGCGGTAACGGCCTCAAGCGGTGCCGTGTGCCCCCGCGTCCACGGCATTGCCTCGACCCGGGCTGGCGGGCACGGAGGGGGAGTTCGAGAGCGGAGGAGAGCCTCACCACCACCGCCCCTCCCTCGCCTCGCCGCGAGCACGGGCTGGCGCTGCCTGGTGAACCAACAGGTCTGTCCCCCACACGAATTGAGGGAGCGAGCCCACAAATGCCTGAACCGGTGCGCCGTGGGACTCGGGGACGACCACGACCTCCACGCTCATGCGCCCGACCCACCGAGAGCTTCTCCACACCCAGAGAGCCTTCGGTGTCCTGGGACGACGGCACACACCCCGGTCGTCCTCAGGAACGTCGCCGCATACGGGTTGCCAGGTCCCTGACCGGACGGTGTGAACAGATCTCCTGCCACGTCAGTCCCTCCCAGCCCGCACGCTCCAACCGCAGCAACAGGGCGGGCACCGAGGACAGCTCCCCGCCGGCGTCGAAGTAGCACTGGCCCGTACTCCAGTCATCCGAGTTCAGCAACGGGTCCAGGGCTTTCACCAGGGCGTCGAGCGACGGAGACCGGACCTCGGAATCCTCCGCCTGCGAAGCGTCCACGGAGGTGGCAACCGGGACGAGGTCAACGGTGTCGGGAACGGCGAAGCCAGGGACGTCGAGAAGCCCCAGGGATCGCCGCCGCAGGCTCTCCGCCCGCAGTCCCGCGTCGTGGACGCGCACCGTGGCGTGGAGTCGTGCACCCTCGTCGTCAGTGATCGTTTCGGTCCTGGCGTCGAACACCCCCGCCAAACCGCCCAGTTCGGCCTCGACCGTGCTGGGTTTCGCCCAGCGGTTGCCGGAGAGGTGGGCCCAGTCCTCCTGTGGTCGCACCCTGCGCAGGGGCTCCATGAGGGCTGGGACCTCGGCTGAAGGTCCCGCGTTGAGGACCTCGGCGAGGCACCGCATGAGATCACGGAGGTCGTTGTCCCCCAACAACCGCTCGTGCAGGTACACGGAGACCTTGAAGGCCCCGGGCAGCCTCCTCACGAAACAGGTGAACGTGAGTCCCGGAGCGTGGTCGAAGTGGTTGACGCTGATCTTCTCCCCGTCCAGTACCTCGTCGTCGAGGGCGACGTTGTCCCCGTCCCACAGGGCGCCTCCGCCGAAGGCGATGTAGTTGTAGATGAAGGGGACCTGGACCCTGGCACCCCGCTCCCTCGACTCCGCGAAGATCTCCTCGACGAGTACCGTCTCGCCGAACGCCTGGTACCGCAGAGCACGGAGCATCTCGGCCCACATCGCTCGGGCGGCTTCGCGCGGCGGAGCCCCGGCGGGGCTCTCCGGTTCCACCGCACGCACCAGACCGATCACCGGCTCGTGGCACGCCGCGTTGCGTTTGCCCGGTCCGGCCCGGTCCGAGTAGACCTGCCACACCAGGCCGCGCTCATCGGGAATCACGCGCCGAAACACCTGGGACAGGCCGGCGAGGACGATCGCCGACTCCGGGACACCCCACTCTTCGGAGAGCTTCTCCACGTGCCACCGCAACCTCGGGGAGTACAGCTCCCCGACAACCCTGCGCTCCCCGGCCGGGGACTCTCCCGGCGCGTCGGTCTGCTCGGCGTCGGCTCCGAGGTCCAGAGGGAACGGGGTGCTCGGTACACCACGCAGAACGCTCCGAATGTGCCGGCGAGCCCGTTCCCGCGTGCGCTCGCCCCGGTCCGACAGTTCCTCGGCGACGAAGTCCCGGGGGTTCAGGTGGGTCGAGAGCCCGGCGCTGCCGGACCCGCCGTCCACGAGGTTTCCCGCCACGTCCGCGAGTTCCTGTCGGATCACTCGCCCCCCTCGGGCGCCCATGGCGAGGTGATGCACCATCAGGACGAGGAACAGGTCACCCGAGGTGAGCCGACCCATGACCCACCGGGCGGGCCACTGACAGGTGATGTCGACGGGCTCCTGGGTGAGTTCGGCCACCACCTCGCTGATGGACTTCCAGGGGATCGGCGGACGGTCGTACCACTCGACCTCGACCGGGTGGAAGTCGTGGACCCGTTGTTCCAGCCGGCCGACCTCGTCGGTGGCGAACGTGGTGCGAAGCGCTTCATGGCGGGCGACCATCTCCTGGATCGCGCCTTTCACGTGCTCCTCGCGGACGTGCGCGGGGAACCGCCACTGTTCCGACCTCATCAGCCCCGTGGCGGGATACCCGTGGAACAGGAGCCAGGCGGAGATCTGGCCCGAGGTGAGGGGCATGGAGGTGTGGTTCCCCGAGGTGCGTGACATGTGGGGCTTCATCCTTCTTCCTGTCCACCGGACGATCCGGGAAGGGGCGAGCCCAGAGGAGGGGCCGCCCGTCCCGCTCGTCTCCGACTGCCAAAACCGCTCGGGGAAACACGACCGCAACGGACACCGGCCAACCGGGCGGGTGGGCACCGGTGTTCGCGATCCCTCCGGGAAATGTCGAGGACGCCACCTTCTCCCATAGCGGTCCTACCGCCGTGCGGCGATCAGCGCGGCCAGGCCGTCGGGGGTCGCCGTCGCGTAGAGATCACGTATGGACAGGTCCACGTCGAGGGACTCCCGTACGCGGGCGGTGAGACGGGTCGCGAGCAGGGAGTGACCACCCAGTTCGAAGAAGTCATCCTGAGCGGTGACGGACTCCCGGCTGAGCACCTGGCCAAAGATGTGGCACAGCTGGGCCACCACGGCCGGGTCACCGTCGTGGACCCGCTCCACCTCGGTGGGGGGCTCCTCTTCACGGAGTACGGGAACGATCGGCGTCCTGTCGTCGTCCAGCAGGCCACCAACGGCGTCGACGAGGGCGTCGAGCAACCGGTCTGCCGTCCGCTCACGAAAGAGGTCCTCGCGGTAGTCCAGGGCGAGGGTGAGGCCCTTGTCCGCCTCCCGCTCCTCGCAGGTGAACGCCAGGTCGAACACGGCCGAGCCGGTCCCCACATGAGCGATGTCGCGTACCTCCGCGCCCGGAACGCGCGGAGGCGGGGGCACCGGATAGGTCTGGGTGAGGCTGATCTGGAACAACGGGTTGCGGCCCGCCACTCTCCGGGGGTTCACCGCCTCCACCACCCGCTCGAACGGAACCTCAGCCCGCTCGAAAGCCTCAATGTCCACCGCCACCACACGAGGCAACAACTCCCGCAGGGAAACCCCCACCGGCACCCGCACCCGAAGCACCACCGGATTCACGAAATAACCGACCGTACGCTCCACCGACGCATCCCCACGACCCGACGTCGGACACCCCACCACCACATCCCCACCAGCACCATGACGCGCCAACACCGCCACCAAAGCCGCATGCACCACCATGAAGACCGAACAGTTCTCCCGCACCGCCACACCACGCAGCTCACGCAGTACGTCCGCCGAAAGGCTCCGGTGGATGCGGGCTCCCGGCTGCCCCTCGGCCTTCGGAGTGCCGTCGGCCGCTATCGCCGTGGTGGCGGGCGCGCCCGCCAGAGTCCTGCTCCAGTAGTCCAGGAGATCGGTCAACGGACTGTCCGGGTCGTCCTGACTTCCCAGTCGCCGCCGCTGGGAGAGCGTGAAGGGGGCGTACCGCGCGGGCGTGGAGTCCCACTTGTTCACCCGCCCCTCAAGGCGAGCCGAGTAGGCCTGGGCGAAGTCCTCCAGAAGGAGCGGGACGGACGACTCGTCGATGGCGATGTGGTGGAAGGCGAAAAGCAGAGCGTGCTCCTCCCCCGAGGAGAGCAGGGTGAGCCTCGCGGGCACGTCCGACTCCAGGTCGAACGGTTCCCGCACCGCCTCCTCCTCGGCCGCCACGAGGTCCGCATCGGCTTCGACGTCCATGAACGAGAAGCGGAGGTTCTCCTCGCCGGAAGGCAGCACGCGTTGGACAGGCATCCCGGCCATCTGCGGAAAGACGGTTCTCAGGATCTCGTGGCGCTCCACGACGTCGCTCCACGCACACGCCGTCGCCTCCGCACTGACCGAACCGCGCAACCGTACGCAGACGCCCACGTTGTAGACGCCAGAAGTGCCGGGTTCACGTTCCAACCACCACAGGCCGCGCTGCCCTGGCGCGAGGGGAAACACGTCCCGTCCCGAGTGCTCGTCCCTCGACTCCGGGGACAGCCGCTTCGGTGCGGGCGGCCATGCGGGAATCCGAAGCAGTCCGGCGAGCTCGACCGGAGTGGGCGCCTGGAACAGGGAACTGAGCGACACCTGGCAGCTGAAGCGCTCGCGCACCCTGCCGATGAGGCGGACCGCTAGCAGTGAGTGTCCGCCCAGGTCGAAGAAGTTCGCCGTGGCCGGGACCGGAGCCCGGTCCAGCACCTCTCCGAACATGTCCCGCAACAGGTCGACCACCCGTGGATCCACTGAGGGATCGAGGTGGGGAACCTGGGCCGGTGGACTCGCCTGCCGGGCTGCCGCCACCTCCACGGGGATCGGCGCGGTGGAGCCCCTGGCGAGGTCGGTGAGGGTGGTGGCCAGGTCCTCCAGGAGCTGTTCCACTCGGTGTCGGTCGTAGAGGCCGGTACGGAAACGAGCGGCGAGGCCCAGCCCCGGGCTGTCGGACAGTTCGTTGAAGGAGAACGCGAGGTCGTACGGCACGGAGTCCGTGGGGATGTCGGCCCATTCGGTGTCGAGGCCGGGGAGGTCGGGGACGGCGGATTCCGGATAGGTCTGGGTGAGGCTGATCTGGAACAACGGGTTGCGGCCCGCCACCCTCCGGGGGTTCACCGCCTCCACCACCCGCTCGAACGGAACCTCAGCCCGCTCGAAAGCCTCAATGTCCACCGCCACCACACGAGGCAACAACTCCCGCAGGGAAACCCCCACCGGCACCCGCACCCGAAGCACCACCGGATTCACGAAATAACCGACCGTACGCTCCACCGACGCATCCCCACGACCCGACGTCGGACACCCCACCACCACATCCCCACCAGCACCATGACGCGCCAACACCGCCACCAAAGCCGCATGCACCACCATGAAGACCGAACAGTTCTCCCGCACCGCCACACCACGCAGGCCCTCAGCCACCTCGGCGGGGAGCCGTGTCCCGGCCGATGCGGTCTCCGTGGAGGTCCGGTCGTCCCCGGTGGCCATCGGGATCTCCTCGGGGAGGTCGGCCAACTCCTCCTTCCAGTACTCGAGTTGACGGGCCATTTCGCTGCCCGGGTCGTCGGGCCCGCCCATGCGGGCCTGGTGCCAGACGGTGAAGTCCGCGTACTGGGTCGGTGGAGGAAGCGGTTCACCGCTGTGGTGTCCGGTCCCGGTGTCGCCGATCACGGTGGCGTAGGCCGTACGGAAGTCGGCGAGAAGAACGGCGATCGACCACTCGTCCACCGCGATGTGGTGGAACACGAAGAGCAGGAGGGATTCCCGCGCGGAACGGAGGAACGTCACCCGAGCGGGCACCTCTGCCGTGAGGTCGAAGGAGTGTCGCGCGGCCTGGTACAGCCGCTCCGCGCTGTACTCGACCGTCTCGAAGCGCACGCTGCCGTCGTCCACCGGCCACACTCGTTGCACCGGGGTGCCGGACACCTCGGGAAAGACCGTCCGCAGGATCTCGTGTCGACGGACCGTGTTCGTCCAGGCGAGACGAAGATCCTTCTCGTCCACCGGGCCACTCAACCGTATCCCCACTGTGACCTGGTACGAGTCCGCGCCGAGGCTGTCCCGGTTCAGCAGCCACAGGCCCCGCTGTGCCGGGGCGAGAGGGATCTCTTCGGGACGGGACGCGGCGCTCCGGGTGGGGTCGGAGGCAGGGGTGATCGGACAACTGGCCATTGTGCGCGCCAGTCCGGCCGGGGTGGGCGAACCGTAGAAGACGCGCCAGCTGACCTCTCGGCGGTATCGTTCGCGGATCTGGCCCAGCAACCGGGTCGCGAGAAGCGAGTGGCCGCCCCGGGCGAAGAAGTTCTCCTCGCCGGAGAACGAGGCCTGCCCGAGAACCTCCGCGAACAGTGCGCACAGTTCGCCCGCCAGCGAGCCGTGCTCGGGATACGGGGAAGGAGCTGGTGCGCCGGACGGTATCTCCCGGGAGGCCAAGGCCTTCCGGTCGACCTTGCCGGTCACGGCCACGGGGAACGAGTCCACGCACAGCAGTCGGGACGGCAGCATGTAGCCGGGAATCCTCTTCGCGGCGGTCCGCCGCAGTTCCGCCTCGTCGGGGTCCCGACCGTCCACCGTACGCAGATAGGCGACGAGTTGAGCCTCCCCGTAGCTGTCGGGGACCGCCACCACCACCGCCTGCTCGACCTCCGGGACGTCCTCCAGGGCGGACTCCACCTCGCCGGGTTCGACGCGGAAACCACGCACCTTGATCTGGTCGTCGACCCTGCCGAGGAACAGGACGTTCCCCTCAGGGTCCAGGGCGACCTGGTCGCCGGTTCGGTACATGCGCGAACCGGGGGCACCGAACGGGTTGGCAACGAACCGACTGCCGGTGAGGGGGGTGTTGCGCAGATAGCCCCGGGCCAGTCCGTCACCGCCCAGATACAACTCGCCCACCTCGCCCGGAGGCACCTCGGACAGGTTCGCGTCCAGGATGTGGACCGTGGTGCCCGGATCCGGCAGGCCGATGGGGGCGGCCGTGCCCTCATACCCCGAACGCGCCCGCCACAGCGTGGAGTTCACGGTCGCCTCGGTCACTCCGTACGCGGTGACGACCGGCCCCCGCCGTGTCCAGTGATCCACCAGGTCGGTGTGCACCCGGTCCGCGCCGGTGAAGACGGCGACATCCTGAAGGAGGGAGGAATGCTCGTTGAGGTAGCGCAGAAAGGCTGGCGGAATAGCGCTGGCCGTCACCCCGTGGGCGCGGAGGAAGTCCACGAACGCGCGGTCCGGGGCCCGGAGTTCAGCGGGAACGACCACGCAGCGCCCCCCGAGGAGCAGGGACATGCACAGTTCCCAGACCGACACGTCGAAACTCATCGACGCGAACTGCGTCACCACCGACTCCTCGGTGATGCCAAGGCGTTCCGCTGCGGTGTCCACCAGACTGCCGATGCCCGCGTGGGTGACGGCGACTCCCTTGGGCGCACCGGTGGAACCGCTGGTGAAGATGGTGTACGCGGTGTCGTCGGCGGACAGGGGAAGGGTCCGGTCGTCATCGGTGACGGAGGCGGAGGGCTGCGAACGTACCTCTCCCTCGATGGCGTCGAGTCCGACACCTCGGCGACCGCCGAGGTGGGGGGCCAACCGGTCGGTCGTCTCCGCCGTGGTGAGGACCAGGGAGGGATCAGCCACCTCCACCATGTGCGCGACGCGTTCGGCGGGGTAGTCCACGTCGATCCAGAAGTAGGAGGCGCCGGCCTGGAGTACCGCCAGCCACACGACGACCGCTTCGGTAGACCGGGGTACGGCCACTCCAACGGTGCTCCCCGGCCCGACGCGCTCGCCGATGAGCCACCGGGCCAGCCTCGCCCCCTCGGCGGCCAACTCCGCGTACGAGAGTTCGGTGGTGCCGTCGGTGACCGCGGGAGCGTCGCCTCGCTGGGCCGCCGTCACGGCGAACAGGTCGGGAATCGTCCGGCCACGTCGGTCGGTCGTGTGCATCAGGTGGTTCCTTCAACGTGTTCAGCGGGCGGCTGTCCCCTGGAGCGCGGCGTCGATGGCGCGGGCGACGGCCCGCTGGTTCACCTCGCGCAGCACCATGGTGAAGTGGCCCCCCGGGACGACCTTCACGGTTACTTCGCCGTCGACGAGTTCGGCCCACTGGTGGGCGTGCTCGTGTACGTCGATCTCGTCCTCCGACTCGACGAGGACCACGCCGCCCCCGAAGGACGGGGTGTCATAACTGAACAGGGCCCGCGAGTTGGCCGTGTAGACAGCGATGCGGCGTCGCACCAGTTCGACGTCCTCGGGGGTGTCCAGGTCCACCGAGAACTCCTTGGCGTAGACCTCCAGGAGATGCCGGTCGCGTACCTCGGGCGGAAGCTGACGGAACTCCTCCAGCGGGTACTCGATGAGGGAGTGGAAGGCCCGGGCCTCGTCCACCGGACCGTCGATCCCTGTGATGACCGGCCCACCACCTCCGATCAGCACTGGGTCCGCCACCTCGTGACCCATGTCCTCCAGACGTACGGCCATGGCGTAGGCGATGCGCGCGCCGGCAGAGTAGCCGGTGAGGCGGTAGGGGCCCTCGGGCTGTGTGGTGAGAACCAGGTCCACATACGATTCCGATATCTCCTCGATGGAGTCGAGAACCGTGTCACCTGATTCCAGACCGCTGGCCTCAATTCCGAGGACGGGACATTCCGTCTCCAGCATGAGCGCAATCCGGGAATAGTGGAAAGAGGTGCCGGCGGCACCGTGAACGGCGAACAGGGGGGAGTTACCGGCTTTTTCGTTCAGCTTGACGAGGGTGGGGCGCACGGACATGAGAATCTCCATCTGATCAGTGGTTGCTGCCACTCGTCATGCGGGTGATCGCCTGCCGGGTAGCCGAGTTCGAGACCGTCGCAAAGGGCGTTCCGGTTCGAGAGGTCCCGAGAATCGGGGCGAGTGAATCAGAGCCTCGTCTTCTGGAGCGCGACGGTGGCCGGAGGCAGTGCCGCGGGTGTCCGGCGTCCTCGGGTTGCCCCGCTGCCTTCCGGTGGGCCGCCAGACGACCCGGTGATCGTTGACCAACACCCACCCGGAGCGTCGGAGCCCTGGAGGACCATCGACACATCGGAGTGGGTGGACGCTGGTCGACCTCCCCAACACCCGGTCCGGCAAGACCTGTTGGCGCCCTCTGAAAGCGACCCGACCAACCGTGGCGGACATACAGGGCTCCTGGTGGGCTGGCGGCATCACGCCGGGGCCACCGAACCGGCACCAACTCGACCCGGTGGACGGAGACTTCCCAGAACAGTTCCGATTCCCTGATCGCACCGTCCACGTCAGGGCCGTTCACCCATGATCGGCGAACTCGGGATAACCTCGGGCCCGCACAAAATCGGACCAGCGGGCGCGAAAAGGGACACCCACACGGCGCGACCGGACAATTCCGTTTGTGTGGCACTGTGGATGTCACGCGTTCGCGCCGGCCATGGGATGCACCCCGAGGTTCCTGTCTATTGCCCTGTTTTTGCTGGCGGTTGACGAATTATCAGCGGGGATCCTATCCCTCGGGCAGAGGGGCGTCTACTAAGGCTTCACTACCGTGTGAGGTCCCCACGCGGCTCATGACGAGTGGGGATGCGGAGCTCCTGGGCACCGGCTCGCGGCGATATCGCCTGCCCCGTCCGCCGCCCCTCACCACAGGTCCCCGGTCGCCCCGAGTGTCGTCACGGCATCGTCAGGCTTCGGTGGACGACAGGTATGGCACGCGACGGAGGGGCAACGCGCCGGACCCGTCACCACCTCGCCAGCCCGGACACCCCGTTCCCGGACGAGACGCCAGGCATGGATACCCTCGGTCGAGCCAACTCCCCATCCGTACCCGGAACTTGGGCTCCTGAGCCGTCACCCCTGTCGGCCCGGCCCGACGGCACGGTCCCACTTAACCGTTCAGGCTGCGACGGTAGACCCGGGAGTCACGGGCTTCGAACCCGAGGCGCTCGTACAGCCGGTTCGCCGCCTCCCGAGAGGGCCGCGAGGTGAGGTCGACGGTCCGGGCCCCCGCCGCCTCCGCCAGACGCACCGCCTCCTCGGTCAGGGCAGCGCCGACGCCGTGACCCCGCGCGGCCTCGTCCACGACCACGTCCTCGATCCGGGCCCGCAGGCCGGACAGCAGGGGGTACACCACCAGGGTCAGCATCCCCACCACCTCACCCCCGACCCGTGCCAGCAGCACCGTGGTGGCGCCACTGTCGAGGAGTCGCCGTGCCGTCTGGTGGTCCAACACGCCGGCCGTACCGGATAGTTGGGGCAGCAGGCGCGCCAGCCCGCCGACCACCTCGTCGTTCGCCTCCTGGACCACCACGACCTCAACGCTCATGCGCCCGACCCTACCGAGCGGGGCTCGCCACACCCCGGCACATGGAGAACCGCTTCCCACACGCCCGGGGGCCACCAGCGAAGGAGCCCCCTCGACCTTCACCGGCCTGGACAGGGTTCACACCCTTGATCCACACGGAGGACCGCCGCGTAGCCGTCGCGGATGCTCAGGCCGCCGCGACGCCTGGACCGTCCATGGGGGAGGATCGGTGACGATGACGAGCTTTCGATTGGCGGCGTACGCCGTGTGTGTGAAAGACGGCAGGGTTCTCCTCGCCCGACACATGCCACCGGAGGGCGAGGCCACGTGGACCCTGCCCGGTGGCGGAGTCGAGCACGCCGAGGACCCGTTCGACACGGTGGTTCGGGAGGTGGCCGAGGAGACGGGATACGAGGCGGTGGTCGAGGCGCTGCTGGGGGTGGACTCGCGGGTGATCCCCGCGGAGGACGCCTGGGCGGGTGTGGAGCACCAGAACGTCGGCGTTTTCTACCGGGTACGTGTCACGGCGGGGGAGAGCCGGCCCGAGCCCAACGGGGAAACCGCCGAGTCGGTGTGGACCCCTGTCTCCGAGGTGACCGGCCTCCGCCGTTCCTCGCTGGTGGACGTCGGCCTCGCCCTGGCCCGTACCGCCCCTGCGTCCGGTCACGTTCCCCCGGTACCGGTCGGGGGCCTGCTCCAGCACTGACGCCCGGCCACCTCAGGGCACCCCGTATGCCGGGGCGCCCCGACTCCCCTCCGTCGCCCGGGGGTTGGACCGTGGCGGTACGAGGCCGTCCCGGTACGGGGAGGAACCGTCCGGGCGCCGAGGCGCTTCACGGGCGGGGCGTGGCGGGCCCGACGTCCCGCCGTACGGGGCGAGTTGGCGTACCGGGTCGGGCGGTCGGGGTGGACGGGTCAGTCCCGGGGCGGGTCCTCCTCGTAGACGCACTCGTTCCAGTCCTTGGACAGGTCCAGGTCCTTGTTGGGCTGGGTGAGGGAGTACCAGTTGCCGTTGTCGTCACGGAACACCGCCTCGGTGCCGTACGGGCGTTCCTGGGGTTCGGAGACGAACTCCACGCCCTTGGCGCGGAACCTCTCGTAGTCACCCCGGCAGTCGTCGGTGGTGAAGGCGCCGGCGCCCAGTACGCCCTTGCTGACCAGTTCGGTGAGGGCGCGGCCGGACTCGGGGTCCAGGGTGGGGCCGTCCGGGCGCATCAGCGCCAGTTGGACGTCCGGCTGGTCCGGGGCGCCCAGGGTGACCCAACGCATGTCGCCCATGGTCATGTCGGCGCGCTCCTGAAGTCCGAGCTTGTCGATGAAGAAGCGCTTGGTGCGCTCCTGGTCCAGGGTCCAGATGGTGACCAGTGCGATGCCCTTGATCATGATCTCGTCTCCGTGTCTCGTGAGGTGGCCCGAGGCGGGCCCCACGCGATTCACGGTAGGAGCGGGTGGGCGCTGTCCGCTTCTCGGAAATTGCGGTCCTGCTCCGGGGGCTGGTCCTGGTCCAGGGCCCGGTCCTCGCCCTCCGGCCGCCGCCCGTCCCGCCGCTCCACGGGCGGGCTGGGCCGGTGGTGGGGGAAGCCGCCGGCCCACATCAGCACGAAGCAGCCGGGGATCAGGCCGGCGTCGGGCCGCTGGTGGACGCGGCGGTACTGGCCGGGGGTGAGCCCGGTGAACTCCTTGAACCGCCCGTGGAAGGTGCCCAGGCTGGTGAAGCCCACCAGGTGGCAGATCTCGGTGACCGACAGGTCGGCGGTACGCAGCAGGTCCTCGGCCCGTTCGACGCGGCGGCGGGAGAGGTACTGCCCGGGGGTCTCGCCGTAGGCGGAGCGGAAGGCGCGGAGGAAGTGGTACCGCGAGTACCCGGCCTCGGCGGCGAGGGTGTCGAGGTCGAGGGGCCGGGCCCAGTCCCGGTCCATGGTGTCCTTGGCCAGGCGCAGCCGACGCAGCCGTTGGGCGTGGGCGACACCGGGTGTGGGGCTCATACCCCGATGGTGGCACCCGGCGCCGACAGCGGACGGGGTCCCCGTACGCCGGGAACCGGTGGTCGGGCCGGGGCGTCTTCCCCGGTTCATCCGGCGTCGTGACGCCGGGCCCTCGGCCCGGACGACGGAGGACGGCGCCACCTGGCAGGAAGGCGAACCACTGTGATGACGCGTACGCGGACCCTGGCCGGACTCGGGGCGCTGGCCCTCGGGTTGACCCTGGCCGGAGTCGGTACCGCCCAGGCCCAGGACGAGGGCCGGGCGGGCGGCACGGCGATCCCCCGGGACTTCCTCGGCACCTGGGAGACACCCAGCGGGGACGACCGGGTGACGGTGATGGACAGCGAAACCCGGCACGAGGCGACGCTGATCTTCAAGACCGTGGCCGGGGAGCGGTGCGAGGCGCGGGCGACCGGCCATTCCCCGGACGAGCTGACCCTGGAGCTGGACGAGTCGGAGTGGGTCAGCGGGAAGAAGAACCCCCTGTGTCCCCCGGCGGAGGACCTGCGGCTGGTACTGGACGGGGTGGAGAACGAGTCCATGGACCTGGTCGACCCGGACGGTGAGGTGGTGGCCGCCTACTTCAGCTTCCAGGGCTGAGGGGGTCCGGGGCTCGGGGGCATCCGGGGCTGAGGCACCCAGGAAGCGACGGTTTCCCCGGTGGCGGGTGTCCCGCGTAGGGGACCCGGCCCGAGGCGTCCCCCGAGCCGAGGGGGTACGCCGCCCCGACACGGCGGAAGGCCCGCCCGGACCTGTCGGTCCGGGCGGGCCTTCCTTGGGGCACGGGTCCGGCCCTGGGGACCGGCTCCGAGATCAGCCCGCGGTGACGTTCTCGGCCTGCGGGCCCTTGGGGCCCTGGGTCACGTCGAAGGTCACGGCCTGGTTCTCCTCAAGAGAGCGGAAACCAGTCGCGTTGATAGCGGAGTAGTGAACAAAGACGTCGGGACCGCCGCCGTCCTGGGCGATGAATCCAAAGCCCTTTTCAGCGTTGAACCACTTGACGGTTCCGGTAGCCATAAGCCCTCCCTGGGCCTAATAGGGTCGCCCTGCCCCAGAACCTGCAAGAAGTCTGAAACGACGAGAGCCCGCGGTCACATGCTCCGCAGGCTCTGTACTGCAAGGGAAACCAAACTGCAACTTGTGCGGGAGCCTAGCACGCACTGTGTGGGCTGGGGAAGAGTTGCGGATCTTCCCGGAATGGGATGTCCCGCTCTCGAAATGTGTGCTCGGCGGGGGTGCCGGCCGGGCGCCGTGACCGAGGTCTCACCCCGCTCCTCGCCGGGCGCTGTCCGGGCTCGGGGACCTGTCGCCGACAGTACTTGCCCGTACTCCCCCGGGCCCACCCCTGGCGCCGCCCTCGCCGTCGCCGGAGCGCCCCTGACCACCCGTCGCGCACCGGTACCCGGAGGCGGGGTGGGGGTCCGGGACGGCGGGCGTACCCTCCCAAGGGTGACCCGACAGCAGCGCACACGCCCCCGTGTGGGGCACATCCAGTTCCTGAACTGCGTACCCCTCTACTGGGGTCTGGCCCGTACCGGCACTCTGCTCGATCTTGAGTTGTCCAAGGACACCCCGGAAAAGCTCAGCGAACAGCTGGTGAACGGCGACCTGGATATCGCCCCGATCACCCTGGTCGAATTCCTGCGGAACGCCGACGACCTGGTGGCCCTGCCGGATATCGCGGTGGGCTGCGACGGCCCGGTGATGTCCTGTGTGGTGATCTCCCAGGTGCCCCTGGAGGAGTTGGACGGCGCCCGGGTGGCGCTGGGCTCCACCTCCCGTACCTCGGTCCGGCTGGCCCGGCTGCTGCTGGACGAGCGGCACGGGGTACGCCCCCACTACTACGACTGCCCACCGGACCTGGCCGTGATGATGCGTGACGCCCAGGCCGGGGTGCTGATCGGGGACGCCGCCCTGCGGGCCGCGCTGCACGACGCCCCCCGGCTGGGTCTGGAGGTGCACGACCTGGGTCAGATGTGGAAGGACTGGACCGGGTTGCCGTTCGTGTTCGCGGTATGGGCGGTACGGCGCGAGTTCCTGGAGCGCGAACCGGAGACCACCCGCGAGGTCCACCGGGCGTTCCTCGCCTCCCGTGACCTGTCCCTGGAGGAGGTCACCAAGGTCGCCGAACAGACCGCCCGTTGGGAGGCGTTCGGGCCGGAGCTGCTGGAACGGTACTTCCGCACCCTGGACTTCCGGCTGGGCCCCGAGCAGTTGACCGGGGTGAAGGAGTTCGCCCGGCGGGTGGGGGGCGACCTGGGGCTGCCCACCGAACCGCGTATCCGGTTGCTGTAACCCACCCCGGCCCGCGTACGGCACCGCCCGGCGCCCCCACCGGGCGGGGCCACCCGCTTCGGTGCCCCAGCGGCTGGCGTACTCCGCGCCCCCAGCCGACGGGCTGACCGGCCCCTCGGGGCACCCGGTCCCGTACCGCCCACTGGCCCAACTCCGGTGGGCGGCCGGGGGGTTGGTGACGGAACGGTCGGCACCCTCGGGGGGCGACCCGGTCACCGGCCCCACCGTCCGGGCGGCACCCCGCCGCAGGTCGGGCGACGCGTCGGACATGTTCGGGGGCGGTCGGAAGGGCGCCCGCCCCGACGGTCCGCCCTCCCCGTCCACCAGCGCGCCCCGGGAGTACGGGTGCGGCACCGGTACGTCGGCGGCAGGGGCACCGTTTCCGCCACGGGGGAAGGTCGGCGGGGTCACGCCCCCCGTGGCCCGGTACCCGGCCGCCGTACCCACGGGGAGTTCACGTGGGGTCCGCGTACGCGAGCGGGGCGGGCCGGACGGGGGTCCGCCTGGTCACGGGGCCGGGGGCGCCGTCCACGGGGAGGCCGCGCGGGCGCGTCCCCCAACGGCGGGAACCACACTGGCGCCAGGGCGGTCCGGTCGGGTACGAGGGAGTGCGAGGGGAGCGGGCCCCGGGACGAGAAACGCACCGGGACGCCGCGAGACACTGCGAGGGTCCGACTCTTGGCCGTCGAGGACGGTGGGGCGTGGGGCCCGCGGTGGGGAACAACACCGGGGGAACACCCGGGTGCCGTGACGGGGCCGGACGCCGGGAGACACCGGAACGGAAGGCCCGGAACCGTACGCCCGGGGAAGATCCGCGAAGCAGCGAGGGGGACGCAGTGCGACCGTTGGAGCCCGACGATCCGAGGACGATCGGGGACTACCGCCTGCTCCGCCGCCTCGGCGCCGGCGGCATGGGCCGCGTCTACCTCGGCCGCACCACCGGCGGACGCACCGTCGCCGTCAAGGTCGTCCACCCCCACTTCGCCGAACAACCCGACTTCCGCCACCGCTTCCACCGCGAAATAGCCGCCGCCCGCCGCGTACAAGGCACCTGGACCGCACCCGTACTCGACGCCGACCCCGACGCCACCATCCCCTGGATCGCCACCGGATACGTCGCCGGCCCCTCCCTCGCCCAAGCCATCGACCACCACGGACCCCTCCCCCAGAAGACCCTGCGCACCCTCGGCGCCGGACTCGCCCAGGCCCTCCACGAGGTCCACCAGGCGGGGCTGCTGCACCGGGACGTCAAGCCCAGCAACGTCCTGCTCACCCCCGAGGGGCCACGGCTGATCGACTTCGGCATCGCCCGCGCGATGGAGGCCACCACCACCGTCACCCACACCGGGGCCACCCTCGGCTCCCCCGGGTTCATGTCGCCGGAACAGGTGCTGGCCCAACCCCTCACCCCCGCCACCGACCTGTTCTCCCTCGGCGCCGTCCTCGCCTACGCCGCCACCGGCAACGCCCCCTTCACCGG